>CAZVXU010000118.1:0-7562 GCA_964631585.1 uncultured Spirochaetaceae bacterium
CGCTTGTCGACTGCTTCGAAACGCGTATTCATGTCCTCGAAACGCTTATCGACGGCCTCGAAGCGCCTATTCATGTCCTCGAAACGCTTATCGACTGCTTCGAAGCGCTTGTCGACGGCGTCGAAGCGCTCATCGACCCGGGCGAAGCCTTCCTTCATGGTCGCGGCGATGGTTCGAACGTCATCCTTGATTTCAGCGAACCCTTCGTCCATTTTGCGCTCGAGCCGTGAGTGGTGCTCCTCTTCGCTCTTGCGCGCGGCGAAGCGGTCGATCATGAGCACTACGTAGCGATGCAGCGACTCCTTGTCCTTCACCTCGAAGGCAGCTTCGAGCTCCGATTCGAGAAGCACAATCATGTCGTTCATGCGGTCCGACATCTCCTCAAGTATACAGAAGTTTCGTTCATATGAGTACTACGGGGTTTTTCGGGCTGCTGCTTCACGGACCGTGTGTTCGCCAGTGGTTACCGCAATAAAGGCCTGGATGTCGCCGGTCGCCCGATGCTCACACACGGCTCGCACGTGATCTTGCGTCTCCGTCTTTTCGGGCGTAGTATGCGCCCCGGGGTGCGAGAATGAGCTTCCGTGCGCGCATGCAACGCATCGCCTTCATTCATCGAAGGCTCAAATACAAACGCGACTATCCGTCGGCGCGAGATCTCGCCGAGGACTATCTCGAGGAGACGGGGGATGAGTTCTCGGGGCGCACGTTCAAGCGCGACATCGAGTGGTTGCGCGACCAGCAGGCTCCGATCGAGTACGACGCGCAGCGCCACGGCTACTACTACGCAGACGAGGCCTTCGAGCTTCCCACTGTCATGCTCACCGAGGGCGATCTCCTCGCGCTGCTCGTGACCGAGCGGGCTCTTGCGGCCTATCGAAACAGCCCGTACTACGAGCGTCTGCGCTCGATCTTCGATCGCCTTACGGAGCTTCTGCCGGAGAAGGTCACCGTGCATTCGGAGGATCTCGCGCAGAACGTCACAGTAGTAACCGAACCCGTGACCGAAATCGACAATGCGGTGTGGCAGGCCGTCCAGTCGTGCCTCGAGCACGAACGAAGTGTCGCCATCCACTATCAGGCACCGGGGTATGCGAGCTCGGTGATCCGGGTGATAGACCCGTATCATATCGTCGGTTTCCGCGGCGAGTGGTACCTGATCGGCTATTCGCACCACGATGCCGAGATCCGCATTTATGCCCTCGGCCGCGTGACCGGTGCCAACGAGACGAAGGGGCGTTTCGACCGTCCTCCCCGCTTCGATACGGCGAACTACATCGACCCGGCCTTCGGCGTCTTCCTCGGCGGGCAGTGGGACGACATCACGGTTCGCTTCGACGCCGCGGTGGCTTCCAAGATCCGCGAGCGGTTCTGGCACCCCGACCAACGGATCGAGGACACCGCAGACGGCGGCATCATCCTCCGCTTCCGCACGAACCAGCGGGAGCAGACACTCTTCTGGGTCGCACAGTGGGGACCGAACGCCGAGATACTCGAGCCCGCCGATCTGCGGGAGCTGGCCGCCACGTGGATGGAGTCAGCCGCGGCACGGTATCGAGACTGAGGTTGACGGTACGGCTACGGGGGCGCGGCAGTCGCGCCCCGCACGCGCGCCCCCCTCTACCCGATCTGCGTCTGCCCGATGCCCCGTGCCGGTGGGCGCACGTGCAGCCGGTCTTTCTTTTTCTCGAAGACGGGCTCGAAGTAATCGTAGGTCGGGTCTTCAACCGGTTCGCCGTCGCGGTGCGGTTTCATCCAGATGACAAGAAGCTCGGGATAGACGATGGCCCGGTGGAAGCGGGCATAGTTGCTTCGCTCGAGCATCTCGATGGCCTCCCGCTCGCTCGTGCCCTCGGGGAAGCGATAGGTGCCGTAGACTGCCGGGATGTAGCGCACCACGGCCTTCCGCGGATAGCGCGGCTTCGCGATCTCGCGACGGAAGAGCTCGTAGTCTGCCTCGGCGCAGGCGTCGAGCTCCCCCCACACGACCCCAATGGCCTCGAGGTACGCGCAGGGAATGTCGCGGGCGAAGTCGTCCCATTCGGCCCGGTTCCGGGTGAACTTGTCGCTGAAGCCCCCCTTCTCGACGTTGTAGCCGAGCTTGTCCCCGAGCTCGCGAAGCTGATCATTGGTTCGGAACCGCGCGCTCAAGGAGCCAACGTAGCGCTTCGAGTAATAGAAGCGCTCATACTCGAACGTTTCGTTGTCCTTGTTCTCGAAAGTGCTCAAGAATGCGCCGACCTCGCCGCCGGCCGAATCCATCCGGTGGGAATCAGACATGTGTTACAACTGTAGGCGAGGTATGTGACAATCTTCGTCCCGGGCCTTCACACATCATTTTCTTGTAAGAAGACTGGTCGAACACGAGCTGTTGGGAGGAGCGTGCTGATGTTCAACATCGGAAAGACAGACGAATACGGCAGACAGAAACGCATCGAGCACCGCGGCAAGTACCTCCGGGCGAGTCGCACCGGGGGCGTGTCGCTGCGAGCGCAGACGAAGGCCGCCGGGCTCACCGTCACCGGCAACACCCGGCGCGGCATTCGGGTCTCGACGCGCGCCGCGAAGGGCACCAACGTCGCCCTCCAGAACGGCCGGTTCAGACTCCGGGGCCGCTACGGCCGCGGCCCCACCAAGCTCAACCTGTCGAAGAGCGGCGTGAGCGTCTCCAGCCGGAATGGCCTCGGCACCTTCAACTGGACCAATCCCAATCGATCATCGGCGAAGATCGGTGGTGTTCAGATGCGGGGGAAGAAGGCGGCGAACCTGCAGATGATCTATCTGCTCATTATGCTCGTGGTGAATCTCGTAAAGCTCGTGGCGATGCTTCTGATCTGGATCGTGCAGGCGCTTTTTGCCGTCGGTCGTGCCGCGTGGATGGGCGCGGTGAGTGGGTCACAGGCGCTGGTCGAGCTCGGCCGCACGCTCAGAGCACGCGGGCTTGCCCGGGGCGGGGAGAAGAAGATCGCTCGCGCGGGACTGGACGACCGCTTGCGTGACGCCGCTGCGCTGCGGTCGGCCCTGCAGTGCGTGGTGACGACCTGGGGGCGCGGCCTCAGCGCAGAAGAGCTCGACCGGCTCATCACACCCGGGAAGCCCCGCGCCGAGGCGAAGCAGATGCGACAGGTCACCGCCGCCCTCGCAGGCCGGTATGCGGCGGCGTCGTCGCCGGCGGAGATCGGCGAGACTCTGCTGGTCCTCGACGAGGCGGCCAGGGCCGACGGGGAGCGCACCGTGCTCCAGGACCGGCTCATCGACGCGTTTGCCGACCGGGCGAAGCCGGTGTTCGAGCCGGCCGACGGTGATACCGTCGACGACTCCGGCCTCACGACAAACGCGTGACGAACGGCAGAGCATCGAATCCGGTATCGAAACTCAGTACTCGTTCCACGCCCCTGTTGTACATGACCGAGGCATGGACCGCGTCGCGGGCAGACAATCCGGAGGTCGAAAGAAGCACGTCCTTCGCGCGCACCAGGTCTCCCGACTCCACAGGAAAGACCTCGTCCACCACACCGAGCAGCGCGTCAAAGGCCGGTTGTATGGCGTCCCTTCGGTTGATCGCCACATAACGGTGCAGGATCTCCTGCAGGACTTCCGCATCGCTTACGAGCCTGACTTCGTCACGAATAAGTCGTTCGAGCATCGAGATGGTCGCGGACTTGTTGGGGTGCTCGGCGCCGACAACGTACATCGGCACGTTGGAATCGATAAATACCATCGTGGGATCTACGTCTCCCGTTCGCTTCCGGAGGTACCATGCGACTCGATGTCGGCCAGGTAGCTCCGGGAGATGTCCGCAGCCATCTCCGCGTAGTCCCCTGCCGGGAAGTCATGGCGACTTGCTGCATGCAGAAGCTCCAGCTTCTTCCGCACGGCAGTGCTCGGACGTTCCCGCTTTTCGTGCTCGAGCGCGCGGCGCACCCAGGCCGAGACAGTCATATACTCTTCTTCAGCGCGACGCCTGATCTCTTCGAGCTCTTCTTCGTCAAGGAGTACCTGAAGGCGTATACTCATAAGCATGAGTATACCTTACTCTGTTCCATGCGTCAAAACGCCGTTTGTGGCAGTGGACTCAAGACGTCGCTTGGCGCGAACTCGTCGATGCGTGTCAGCCGAACAGCCGCAATGCGGTCATCCTACCGGCCGGCACGGTGAAGACGACCGACATGATTAGCGCGCTGATGGTCGTCTCGAGCGGCCAGGCTCGATACAGTGGTTGGCGCCATCGAGGACCATTTCGCCGTTACGAAGGGGCGAAGCATGCGCCGCGCAGCACAGTTCCTGCGGGAGCAGATCTCGAGCTGTACCGGCGGGGCTGACGCCGAGACCATTTACCAGGCCGCCCTGGCCGACGTTGCCGAAGACCTCGCCCTCAAGGGCCTAGAGGTGCGGCACCTGAGATGGCGCCTCGCGCTGCCACTGGAAGACCTTGCGGCCAAGCTCAACGCAATGATGGGAGGTAACGGATGTACCGATCCCCGACTACGGGATACCCGAAGCTGACGACGCCGTGCGCTTCTGGGAGGAAGCGGCGCGCGTGGCCGAACAGACACGTAACGGGACCCGCGTTTTCATCCATTGCGGTGCCGGTGTGGGCCGAACCGGCACGTTCGCCAGTGCGGTGCTCATGGCGCTGGGATACGATGTCGAAGACGCCATCCGGGAGATTGCGCCGCTGGGCTCCTCGCCGGAGACGTCGCGGCAGAGAGAGTTTCTGCAGCGTGGCGGCGGAGCCGCGCGTCAGGATCGTTGATCGGACAGCCGGATTATCGCATCCACGTGGTCGAAGCGTGGGGTATCGCTCTTTTAGTTGACCACCTCCCGCGCCCTACGGCCCAAACCCCCGCCCCCGCGCAATGCGAATCGGTCCGCGGAAGGAGGCGGGGTCCACCGCCCTCCCCGAACACCGCACGTGCCGCCTCGGACGGACAAATAGTTGCGTCGGCCCGGCGTGCGGCAAGGAGCTCCAGAATCGCAGATTCCAGGTGATGGTGAACGCGGGCGCTCGCCTGACGCCGGCAGGCGACGCTGCAGTACTTGAGGGCCGCCCAGTCGGCATCCCGCATCCGCCGCGGCGCAATCACTCGGCCGCAGTGCGCGCAGAGTTTGCGATCCCCCTCGCCCGCACCGCCACTCACGCCGGACCCTCCGCCGCCGGGCCCGCGGCGGGCTGGTTCCAGGTCATGGAGCCAAGGTACTGAATGCGGGTGCGGATGTCTAGGGCTCGACTGTATCGTGCGATGACGGCCGCACGCCTCGTGCAGTGAAGCTAAGTAAAAAGTGGCCATACTGATACTCAGGTGGCCACAGTGCCGACGCCGCTCTCGTTTCAGAGGCCGGGGAGTGAAATGCGGTGTCGCAAGTTTCTCACCCCGCCCACCTTTCGGCCACCCGGTTCCGCGCGGTGTACTCAACCGCATCCTTGAAGGTCGAAAAGAGCTCATCCTGCTCACGGCGGCTGAAATCGCCCCAGCTGTGGCCGGTGAAGCTTCCGGCATGCGCGAGGAACAGCCCGCGTTCGGATTCGTAGAGCGTCTCCCAGGCTTCCACGATGGCGTCGCGGCGGCGCTCGATGACGGCGCGCTCGGGCAACTTTGCGCGTTTTGCGTTGTTCACCGCGGGTGCGGCCGGAAGCAGGTTCCACAGGTCGTTGTTGCCCCAGAGGGCAAACGGAATAGCGTGATCGACGTCGAACTTCGCAACGCGCTCCCCGCTCCACACGCACTCGATGCGGCCATCTGAAGACCGCTCGCGCTGCCGGTCGAATACGGCATGGGCGACTGCAACGTCGCGGTCCGCATCGTCTGCGGGTAGAAGAAGCGCGAGCACGGCCTCGCGCGTGAGGCCCGGCGTCTGGTGGCGGAGTCCGACGGTGAATTCCGCCCAGCGAAGGCTGATGGAGTCGATCACCCATCGCCCCATGACTGAAAGCTCACTCCAGAGCGCTCCGGGGAACATCACGTACTTGCCCTTCATCTCAAAGAGGCCCTTGGTGGTGCGTTCATTTCCCGCGTACTGCACAGGCTGACTGATCGCATCCTTCAACTTGCTCATCGTCTGGCGGTACAAGGCCTCCACCTCGGCACTCAGGCGCCCGGCATCCCGGCTTCGGCTGAAAGCGGCGTAGCCTCCGGCTCCCGCAAAGCGGCCGGCCAGCTCGGTGAGTCCGGCGCGGAAGGCGAAATCGCTCTTTCCTTTGATCCTTTGGCCCTGAAGGACGGTGGGGCCGTCGGCCGGCGGCGCTCCGGGGCCGGGTCCGGCACTTCCTGCCGCGCCCGAGACCACATCGGCCTCAACGATCGGCCAGTAGTAGGCGATCCATTCGGCTGCGATGAGCTTCCAGGGAAGCGCCACCCGCCCATCCGGCAGCCAGTCCACGGCGTTGTAGCGGTGGATGGCCAGGTTCGAAAGCGCACGAAGCAGCGCGTACTTGTAGCTGTTGACCTTGCGATCCTCGACCAGGATGGACTCGAGCGTCTCGATCGGCCGCAGGCCCTGGCCGCCGGCGGCGCGAAAGACCAGGGTGACGTATCCCTGCGCACCCCGGGACCATGTACCTTCCGGGCTGTCGCTCGGTACTGCGTGCTCGCGGTGGCTTACGTCTAGACCGAGCCGCGAGAGAAAGAAGCGATACTGCTCGGGTGCCCGCAGTCTCCCCGCAGCCTCAAGCTCCAGGCCCTCGTCCGGATCGGGCACGGAGAGAATGAGAATGCCGATAGGGGAAAGCAGGCGGCGGAGGTGATAGAGGACCTCAAGGAGGTCGCGGTCCGAAACGTGCTCGAGGGAGCCTGACACGGAAATGCAATCAAACTCTGGAGTGAGCGATTCAAGGCGTGGAAGCGCGGGGGTTCCGGCGGGGGCCTCCGCGGCATCGGGCACGGGGAGGTCATCGTCCCCGGGAGAGCTCTCGGCAGTTGCGGCGCGTGCGCGAAAACCGGCCTGGGAGAGGTGCCCCGCTTCGCCGCCGGGGTCTTCGCCCAGGAAAAGCACCTCCGCTCCAGGAGCAAGAAGAGTCTGAATAAGCGCTCTGTGACGCGCCGCCAGTGAGAAACGGGCTGCACTGTCCCTGCTCTCGCCTGCCCCCATCACGCTCCCGAACGGTCGAGTCGATCACGGCCGCCGCAATAATCTTCGGCAGCCTCCGCTGCGTCTTCCAGCTACGCATGCTACCCCGAGGCCGCACCTGTGTCAAACTCGGGTGATGGCGGACTGCGATCGCGGGCGCGGCGCCCTAAATCGGCTCGTCAACTGTATAACTGTTTTTCACCGACTCCCGTACTCAGTAACAGTTTTTCACAGAAACCGCTCAGAGTAACCATTTTTCAGGTGTTGTAACCGTTTTTCACGGCCGGGGGGTCTCGGGACCCGGCCTGGATCCGGTCATAGCCGCCGCAGCACTGGCATTCGGTTTCGTCTATGCGCATCCTTTCACCGATGGAAACGGGCGCATTCATCGCTATCTCATCCATCACGTCCTCGCCGCTCGCGGGTTCACCCCGGAAGGGTTCGTCTTTCCAGTGTCCGCGGCGATCCTCGAACGCATTTCCGACTACGAGCGC
>CAZVXU010000119.1:0-7550 GCA_964631585.1 uncultured Spirochaetaceae bacterium
TTCCCTGGGAGACGTGATAGAGCGCCATCTCCGTCGTCATGAGCACCGCCGAGATTGCGTCCTTATCCCGCACGTGCGTGCCGATGAGGTAGCCATAGCTTTCCTCATCACCCATGACGTAGGTCGGGCCGCCGCTTTGCTTGTCGAGGTCCCGCATCACACCGGCGATGTGCTTGAATCCGGTGAGGGTGTCGTAGACCGTCGCACCGTAGTGCTCGGCAACCTTCCGCTGCAGCTCCGTGGTAACGATAGTTTTGACAAAGACCGGTTTCGCGGGGAGCCGGCCGGTTTCGGCGAGGCCGCCGAACATGTAGTCGACGAGAAGTACACCGAGCTGGTTGCCGGTGACAAGACGCATGTCCTTGCCGTCGGGCACGGCAATCCCCAGGCGGTCACCGTCGGGGTCGGTCCCCATGACGATGTCGGCGTTCCGCTTCTTCCCGAGCTCGAGGGCCATCTGCATCGCAGAGGCTTCCTCGGGGTTGGGAAACTCAACGGTGGGGAACTCGCCGTCGGGCTCGCGCTGCTCGGGTACGGAGGTCACCTCAACCCCGAGCTCACCGAGCACGCGCTCCACCAACATGGCGCCGGTTCCGTGAAGCGGGGTGAAGACGACACTCACCGAGGAGCCCTTCTCGCGCAGCAGTTCGGGGCGGATCGACACGGCCTTGGTCGCCTCCACGTAGGCGTCGTCCATATCGCTTCCGAGGTACTCGAGAAGGCCCTGCTCGAGGGCATCGTCCTTCTCAAGGGCGCGAATGTCGGCGGTCACCGACTGCACCTCGGCGATGATAGCCGTATCGTGCGGCGCGACCACCTGTGAACCGTCGTTCCAGTAGACCTTGTACCCGTTGTACTCCGGCGGGTTGTGGCTCGCGGTCACCACGACGCCCGCCGAGGCGCCGACGCGCCGTACCGCAAAGGACAGCTCCGGAGTCGGCCGGAGCGACGGGAAGAGGTATGCCTTTATGCCGTTTGCCGCGAACACGAGCGCGGTCTGCAGCGCGAAGGTGACGGAGTACCGCCGCGAGTCGTGGGCGATCACCGCGCTCGGGCGCCCCTCCGGACCGCTGCTTCCTTCGCGGAGCACGTACTGTGCAAGGCCCTGCGTGGCGCGACCAATCATGAAGGGGTTCATCCTGTTGTATCCGCCGCCGATAACGCCCCGGAGCCCGCCGGTGCCGAACTCGAGGTCGGTATAGAAGCGGTCGGAGAGCTCATCCCAATCTCCCTTGTCGAGGAGCTGCTGCACGCCGTCGCGAAACGCTTCGTCGCTTTCAAGCCCGATGTATTCCTTCGCGCGCTGTTCGATTTCCTGTCGGTCCATTCTGTTGTCTCCTGTTCGCTTGTTCGCTTGTTCGCTTGTTCGCTTCTTCGCTATTCCGCGTGTGCTCCGCCGAAAATGAGCGGCGGTATCTCATCGGGACTCGATACAACCATGGCAGCCCCGTGCATCCACAGCTCCTCGACCTCCCGGTAGCCCCAGCTGACTCCCACCGGGTACATGCCCGCCACCTGCGCGGTTTCCATGTCGATCGCGGTATCCCCCACGAAGATCATCTCGTAGGGCTTCACACCCAGCTCGGAGGCGATACGCCCGGCGGCCTCGGGGTGAGGCTTCATCGGCAGGTCGTCACGTGCCCCGTACACCGCCCGAAACACCCCCTCACCCCAGGCCCTGGTAATGAGAAGATGTGTGAGCTCGTGCAGTTTATTAGACAGAACCCCCATCGGCACACCAGCCGCATGCAGGGCCTCGATGAGCTCCGGCACCCCTTCGAAGGGCAGGCTGGACTCCAGCGGATGCGACAGGTAGGCCCGGCGCATTTCCTCGGCGAGCTCGCCTGCGTCTACCTCGGAGCGCAATTCCTTCGGAATAGCGAGCTCTGCGAGCCGCCCGATCCCCCAGCCGATCATCTCCCGGTAGGACTCCATATCGTACTGAGGGAGGCCGTGGCGGGCGAGGACAGCGTTCATGGCGTCGCGGATATCCGGCAGTGTGTCCAGAAGGGTCCCGTCGAGGTCGAAGAGTACGGCTTTTAGCTTCACACCTCATACCGTATCCGCGGCCGCTACCGAGCGTCAAGCATGGAGAAAGCGACGGCAGCGGTCGAGGTCCTTGCATGAGCCGCGAATATCTGTAGCATGGCCTGAACGATGTCACACAGCCTCGACTACCACAGCGAACTCAATCCGGAGCAGATACGCGCGGTTGAAACAACCGACGGCCCCCTCCTCATCATTGCCGGAGCGGGCTCGGGGAAGACGCGGGTCATTACCTATCGCATAGCAAACATGCTCGCCCACGGCGTGCCGCAGAGCGCCATCCTCGCCCTGACCTTCACCAACAAGGCCGCCCGCGAGATGCGCGAACGGGTGAAAGAGCTCACGGGAAAGCCGCTTCGAAACCTTACCTGCTCCACCTTCCACGCCTTCGGTGTGAAGGTGCTCAAGCAACACATCGCCCGTCTCGGCTACCGCGAGAACTTCAGCATCTACGACACCGCCGACCAGATATCACTTCTCAAGGAGACCGCGCGGGAGGTCAAGTTTACCCTCGATCCGGGAGAGCTCAAGTGGTTACTGAATGAGTTCTCCCGTATCCGCACCGGCCGCGGCGGCTGGGACGAGGATCTGGCCCGCTACAAGGATCTGTTCGCCGAGTACCGCGAGCACATGAAGCTCTACAACGCGGTCGATTTCGACGACCTGATTGTCCTGCCGGTCGAGCTCATGAGCCGCTTCGCCGACATCCGCGAGGCCTACCAGGAGCAGTTCCGCTACGTCCTCGTCGACGAGTTCCAGGACACCTCGGGTGATCAGTACCGCTTCATGAAACTGCTCGCCGACAAACACCGAAACGTGTGCGTGGTCGGCGATGATGATCAGTCGATCTACTCCTGGCGTGGAGCGAATTTCGGGAACCTCCTGGATTTCGAAACGGATTTCCCGGAGCTTATCGAAATCAAGCTCGAGCGAAACTACCGCTCCACCGACACCATCCTCGCCGCGGCGAACCGCCTGATCGCGAACAACACCGACCGCAAACACAAGGAGCTGTGGACGGGCCTGCGCGGCGGTCGGCCCATCGAGCTGCACTTCCCCGCCGACGAGCGTGAGGAGGCGGGCTTCATCGCCGAGAAGATAAAGAGCCTCGCCCAGCGCGACCGGGTCCGCTACGAGGACATCGGCGTTCTCGTTCGCACCAACAGTCTCGCCCGCCACATCGAGGAAGCTTTCCTCGGCGAGAACATCCCCTACCGGGTCTCCGGCGGGCAGAGCTTCTTTCAGCGCAAGGAAGTGCGCGACATCGTCTCCTACCTGCGGGTGATGGCGAACCACGACGACGACATCAGCCTGCTTCGCATCATAAACACCCCGCGGCGCGGCGTGGGCAAGAAGTCTCTCGAGGAGCTCAACAAGGTCGCCGAGCAGAAGAAGATCTCGATGTACTCCACCATCCGCGAGGTTGTTGCCGCCGAGGACTCGCGCCTCGCGCCGAAGGCCCGGGAGGATCTTGCCGCCTTCATCGAGCTCATCGAGAGCTATCGTGATGCCTTCCTGGCCGCCCCGCGGATGTCGGAGATCCTCTCCTCGCTCATCACCGAAATCGGCTACTGGGGCCACCTCGTGCAGGAGTACCAGCAAAGCGAGCGCACCGCCACGGCCAAGTTTCGAAACGTGCAGTTTCTCGTTGAGTTCATCCGCGACTACGAGAACGACCCCGACGTCTTCGAGCCCTCGCTCTTCGACTATCTCAACCGCATCAGCCTGCAGGTCAAGGACAAACTCGATGACGACGAGGACGGCGGAAGGGTCGGACTCATGACCATCCACGCCGCCAAAGGCCTCGAGCGCCGTGTGGTATTCCTCGCAGGCGTGGAGGACGATATTATCCCGCACGCGCGGGCGCTCGAAGACTCCGAGCGGAATGTCGAGGAGGAGCGGCGGCTTTTCTACGTCGCCATAACGCGCGCGAAGGAGCGTCTCTTCATGACCTCCTGTTTGACGCGCAAGGTGATGCGGGAGCAGATCGAGTGCCGCCCCTCGCCCTTCCTCGAGGAGATCCCCGCCGAGCTCATCACGCAGTCGGAGCCTGAGGAGGTTGTCGATGAGGAGGAGGCCGCCGATTACTTTGCAGCGATGAAGGCGAAGTTCGGGGCCGAATGAGCTTGTGCGCGTGCCACCGCCGGCCGCAAGCGACCGGCGGACGCGCGGTTGCGGCGGTGCCCCGCGCGGTGTAGAATATCGGTCGATATGAGACACAAAGAGCGGCGTCGGCACACCCGCATCGAGGGCGACAAGCTGCCCTCGGAGCTCCAAACGGTCACCGTAGAGTTCGGCGACGGTCATAAGGTGGAAGCGAGAACCATCGATGCGAGCCCCTACGATATCGCGCTTCTGGTGCCCATACCGGCGGGAAACATCCAGAGCTTCGACGTCGCCCTCGAGGACGGAAGCGGCAGGTTTCACGTCACCGAGGAGCTCGTGTACACGAAGGTGATCGACCCCCGAACCTCGCGCGTGAGCATACAGTTTTCCTCGGATACCGATCTCAGCGCCTACCACACGTTACTCGACCGGCGCGGGAGCCGGTGATACATCGGAGATCAGGATAGTTGCACGGGATAATCGTATGCTCGACTGGCTGAGACGGCGGCTTACGGGTACGGCGTCCTCGAGCCGGCCTCCCGCGCCCGCCTGGACTCGTATCATCGACTATCGCTCGGAGCACCTCGAGGAACTGTTGAATCTTCTTTTTGAAACCGCCGCGTCGTCGGGTTTCGGTGTCTCGCGCGAGAAGTTCAAGCACGACATCATCAAGCATATCGATTTTCGCGACGACATAATTCGCCTGCTCGAGGATGATCGCGGACACATCATCGGATGCTACCGCTGCGCTCCCTGGCCGAGACGAAGTCGCAACACCGAGGCTGCCTACCTCTTCGACGTAGCGGTGGACCGCTCGTACCGAAAATGCGGCTACGGGCGGAAGCTCTTTGACGACATGTTTCACGTACTCCATCGCGACGGGATCCGCGAGGTCTACAGTAGAAGCTCGCAGCAGAATGAGGCGGGCGCCGCTCTGCATCGCTCGGCGGGCTTTGAAATCGCCAAACAGAGCGCCCTGTGGACCGAGTGGGTGAAAAAGCTCTGAGGGACAAGTCGCCGGGCGAGGGGCCGCGGTTCGTGGCGGCTTCCGGTGGCCGGCAGCCGGCCGGCTTTAAAGCCCGGCCGCCGCAGCCTCAGGATTACTCTACAACGACGAAGTCGCCCACCATACCCTGGGCACGGTGGTTGCCCACGCTGCAGTAGAACTCGAAGGTACCCGCCTGGTCGGCGGTGAACTCGATCGTAGCGGTGCTTCCGCCGCTGATTCGTCGGGTGGAGGCATCGAACTCATCCAGCACCCAGTCGTGAAAGCCCCCGCCGTTCTCATAGGTGAGTCGGACGGTGTCGCCGACGTTCACACGAATTCTGCTGGGCATGTAGTTGTACCCCTCGTTCGTGATGGTCACCTCTTTGACGTCCCCCGACTGATCGGTGAGGTCGACGACTTCCTGCGATATGGCCGGAACGGACCCGATAACAAGACCTGCAATGAGAAGAAAGAGTTTCGTTTTCATGCGGGGAAAGGTCGCTATTGTCGATCCCATTTGTCAACTACTTGTCCGTGGCCCGTTGAGACGCCGCCACCCGAAAGCTCGCTCCGGCGCCGGACTCCCAGGTCAAAGCTGCGTTGAGCTGGTCACACAGGGAAGAGACGAGCGCCATCCCCAGCGTTCGGCCCGCTCCCGGGGCAAACTCCGGCGGAAGCCCCGGCCCGTTATCGGTAACGGTAAGCGCAAAGGACGTTTTGGAAGTGTCGAAGGTAACGGTCACGAGGCCGTCGGGCCGGCTCAGCAGCGCATGTTTCGCCGCGTTCGAGATCAACTCGGTCACGATGAGGCCGAGCGGGATTGCGGTGGCGAGGTCGAGCCGCTCCCGCGATCCGTATACACGCAGCTTCGTTGCCCGACCCTTTACCGCGTGCAGGTCGAGAATCCGGTCACCGAGTTCCTGCACGTACGCGATGAACGGCAGTGAAACCAGATCATCCGACTCGTAGAGCCGCTCGTGGACCTCGGCCATGGAGGTGACACGGGCCATGGTGTCCCGAAACGCGCGTCGCGTCTCCCCGTCCTCGAGGTCCTGCGACTGCAGCCGAAGGAGGCTCACGATGATCTGCAGGTTGTTCTTCACCCGATGATGCACTTCCTTGAGGAGGATCGCCTTTTCGTCGAGGCTCCGCTCGAGGCGGAACTGGGTTTGCTTGAGACCGGTGATGTCACGCCCGATGCCCACGAGCTCCCCCGACGGACCATCCGACCGCCGCACCGGTGAGAGGGCAAACTGCATGTAGCGTGGCGACCCGTCAGCGACGGGATAGCTCCACTCGTAGTTCACCGGCTCATCGTGCCGGAGTGCGGTCTGCGCCATCTCGAAGTGAAACCGGCCGGCCTCAGGACCAAACAGGTCCAGGCTCGTCTTGCCGACGGGCACGTCTGCGGTCACCGGCATCTTATCCGCCCAGTTTCCGTAGATGCCCGTATACCGCCCCTCGGAGTCGAGGGTAAATACGACGTCATCAAGAGACTCTACGAGACTCTCAAAGCGACGCTGATGCGAACGGGCGATCTGCCGGGCCTCTTCGAGATAGGCGGTGAGAAGACCGACTCCGGCCGCCATGGTGAATACCGCGCCCGCTGCGTAGCCCCAGCTCGCCGCCTCAGGTATGCCGCGCAGCAGCGGATAGTCGAGCTTGTGCAGTCCCCACAGCACGAAGACGGTGCCGATAAATGTGCGGGTCTGACGGCTGAATCTCGCGGTGGACAGGTACACAACCGCGATCACGCCGTTGGCAGCGGCAAGGAACACGAACACGGGCGTGTAGAGAACCGGTCGCGCGACACCGAGCGGGATCGCCGCGGTAAGCCAGATGCCGAGAACGGCGGCAAGCAGAAGCCACAGCCGCGGGACGGTCCGCACGCCGCGGGTATGTGCCATCGCGCCCCAGAGGAGCAGAAGCCCGCTCAGCACCGCCGCGGCCTGGTTGAACCACAGGAGCAGGGGCGCATCACCGCTGACGACCTGGGCAAGCGCGGCGACGAAGCGCAGGGAGTACACCAACCACGCCCCAGTCCACAGGTACAACGCGCGCGAGCTCTGCGTGCGCAGGAGGTATCCGTGGACCACACACAGCAGGACGGCGGAGGCGAGAGTCGTGGAAATGAGCGGCGCAAGCGGACTCATCGCTTCAAACCATATGCCGTCCGCCGTCACATGTCAACGAATTTAGATTCTTTGATACTATTTAAGTAAATTGTTGCTATAACCGGGCGGCGGCGACGGATCGCCGGGCTGTGGGTCGCGGCGCCGGCCCCAGCCGGGAGCGCCTACTCCAATCAGATTGACCCGCGCCGCCTCTCGCCGTAGAATGCGCGGGCGCGCTCGGGATGTGCGCCGGAATGGCGGAATTGGTAGACGCAGGGGACTTAAAATCCCCTGGG
>CAZVXU010000120.1:0-7514 GCA_964631585.1 uncultured Spirochaetaceae bacterium
ATGAGAACGTCGCCGGGTAGCTCCGAAACGCGGAGACGCCCGGCGTTTTTTTTGCCCCGGAGGTCTCACCATGATCCTGTCCGGTAGACAGATTCACCAGAGACTCGGGAAAGAGATCATCATTGATCCCTTCAATCCCGACCAGCTGAATCCCAACAGTTACAATCTCCGCCTGCACGACGAGCTCGTTGTGTATGATGCACCGGTGCTCGACATGCGGACCGAAAACCCCGTCTCGCGGATCACGCTCCCTCCCGACGGTCTGGAGCTCGCGCCGCATCGTCTCTACCTCGGGCGTACCGTTGAGTACACCGAGACCGACGGGGTCGTGCCCATGCTCGAGGGGCGTTCCTCGATCGGCCGCCTCGGACTCTTCGTTCATATCACCGCCGGCTTCGGCGACGTGGGGTTCCGGGGATACTGGACCCTCGAGATCTTCTGCGTGCAGCCGATCCGGATCTATCCCGGCGTTCAGATCTGCCAGATTTTCTATCACACGATCGAGGGAGACTACGACGGCTACGAGGGCGGAAAGTACCAGAACAACACGGGAATCCAGCAGAGCCTGCTCTACCGCGAGCTCGGACGTACGTCATGAGCGGGGCGCCGGGCGCGGCCCCGCTGGGCTGCCTCCGCCGCCGGCGCCCCGACCCCGCCTCCGACCGCGACCCCGGCCCCGGCTCTGGCCCGGTCTGAGTCCGAGGGTCAGCCCCCTTCCACCCGTACAAGACGCCCGCCCTCCAGGCGCCGATAGAAGCAGGTCCGCGCGCCCGTGTGACAGGTGACATCGCCCACCTGTCTGACGAGAAGCAGCACGGCATCCTGGTCACAGTCGATGCGAATCTCGCGCACCTCCTGCACGTTGCCGGATGACTCACCCTTCTTCCATAGCCGTCCGCGCGAGCGGGAGTGGTAGTGGGCATAACCGGTTGCAAGGGTCTGCTCCCAGGCTTCGCGATCCATAAAGCCGACCATCCGGACCTCGCGTGTGTCGACATCCTGCGCCACGGCGGTCACGATCCCGCCGAGCTTCTCGAAATCGAGGGCGGGTGCGCCGCCCGGCGCCTCGAGGCCGCTCACTGCAGCTCTCCCCGAAGCTCGACCGCCGTCTTCGGTACCCAGCGGTCTCCCTCCCGCTTCATGCCGTAGACGGTGCTGAGCTTTCGCTCGAGGCCCGCATGGAGTTTCCGCGCGGTGCCGCGAAAATCCGCCGTGGGGTCGTCGTCGGTGGGGTAGGTGGGATGGTCGAGCTTGATGCCGCTCGTCATGAGGGTTTCGAGGAGTACCTTCGCGGCGAGGAAGCGCTCGTACTTGTCGACGCCGAAGACGACGAAGTCGTCGAGCATCCCGATGATCTCCCATGTGACCTGCTCGGCCTGCGAGTACTTACCTGCGTCCTTGTCCTGATCGCTGAAGCGCACCGGCAGGTTCTCGATGATATGATCGATGGCGCGTGCGAGGTACTCGAGGTTGAACAAACCGGTCGCGCAGTTGAAGAGGATCTTCTTCCCCCGGCTCTCGGCTTCGGCGACCTCATCTTTTCCGACCGCAACGCCGAGATCCGCAGCGTTCATCCTGTCGTTCTGATCGACAACGAGAATGCCGCCTTTCACATCGACGGACGTACGAAAGGAGAAATCGAACGCAGCCTCTTTGCCACTGAGGGCGAGATAGGCCACCGAGGCAGGATCGACGGTAAAGCCGAGGTTGTCGACGTTGCCGATGTAGGCAAAGTACTTACCGCGTTCGTAGAGGCTCCGATAGATATCGCGCAGAACCTGGAAGTTCTGCCCGTGCCCGCCGGGAATCGGAAGGGTTTCGCCTTCCTGTCCGTAGGCGCGCGTGAAGACGCGCTTCGGGCGCCCCTCCTCGGAGTGGGTGTAGGCGGCAAGCAGGGGTTGCACCCCCGTTTCGGCGCGGGTGATGTCGATGCCTGTCGCCTCAATCAGGTCGGCGAGCATGGGGCTTTCACGGTACTCGTCGTACGTGCGGGCGATTTCCTCGGTATTGTAAACGCTCGTCATCTGGAACAGCGGCGCGGCAGGATCGGGGAGCTTCGACGCTTCGTCGCCGGCGCGCAGCTGATGCTGCAGCGCGAGGATCAGGAGACTGCGCATCTTGAGCTCGAGGAAGCTCGGTCCCGGTGTGCCGTCGGGTTGCAGGAAGGCAGGGGTGATCCCTTTCGACCGGCCTCGCGAGATCTCTGCGAGTTGCTCGAACTCCTCGCCGAGTAACTCGAGAAGATTCTCGTCGAGCTTGGCGTTCTTTTTGTAGTCCGCGTAGCTTGTCGCCGACCCGCCGTTGAGCACGCCGTAAGCCACCCGTGGAAGAAGATGCGTGCCGAGGGCCGCGAGCTCCTCCTTGCCGAATACCAGCTCGTCGCCCTCGACGCGCCCGAAGCTCGCCGCCTCATGGCCCTCACCCAGCAGGCCGCCCACGCGGGCTTCCGCGGTTTCGTGGTGGAGTCTCAGGGTTACGTCTCCGGTCATGTCGACGACCTGCTCTCCGTCGATGCGAGGGATTTCTTTCACCTGCACAGGCTGGATGTTGTCGTATTTTCCTGCATTGTAGTTCTGGAGAATGCGAGAGGTGAGCCCGACGTCGATGTTCTTCTCTTCCAGGTTCCTGATCACTGCCTGCGGAATCTCGCTCATCGTGTCGCTCCTTACCTGAAACTATACAATGTCCCCGCGCACGGCGTCCAACCACACGGCGTCCAACCACATGGTTGCGCCGCGCCCCCGTTTGATTTAGCATTCCCGCGCGGCGAGGGGGAAAGGTGATTGAAGACGCAGGGCACTTTCGGTTGCTCACCCAGAGCGACTTCGACGGCCTGGTGTGTGCAGCGGTACTCCGGAATCTCGGTTTGCTCGATGCGGTGAAGTTCGTGCATCCGCGCGAGATGGAGGAGGGACTTATTCCCGTTTCGCAGCGGGATATCGTCGCGGACCTTCCCTACGTGGAGGGCGTCCACCTGGTGCTCAACCACGATTACGCCGAGCAGCTGCGGGTCGGCGACAAGCCGAATCACATAGTTGAGCCGAGCTCCCGGTCCGCCGCACGCGTGCTCTACGACCACTACGGCGGCCCGGCGACCTTCCCCGACATTTCCGAGAAGATGCTCCTCGCCGTCGACAAGGGCGACGCCGGCGACTTTACGCGGCAGGAGGTTCTGCACCCCGAGGGCTGGGTGCTCCTGAACTTCATTCTCGACCTCCGCACGGGTCTCGGCCGCTTCAAGAACTTCCGCATCTCCAACCACGAGCTCATGCTGTCCCTCATAGACGACATCAATCGCCACTCCATTGAGGAAATACTGCGAATTTCGGATGTCGCCGAGAGGGTAAAGCTCTACTTCGCGCATCAAGAGCCGTTCAAGCGGCAGGTCGGTGAGGCGTCGGTACTCCACCACAACGCCCTGCTCCTCGACCTCAGGCCGCTCGAGTCCATCTTTGCCGGAAACAGATTCGTGAAATACGCCCTCTTTCCCCGCGCGAACATCTCGATACAGGTGATGTGGGGCTTCGAGCGCCGCAATACGGTCATCAGCATGGGCAAGTCGATATTCAACCGGACCTCCCGGGTAAACGTGGGCTCCCTCATGCGCCGCCACGGGGGCGGCGGTCACGAGGCGGCCGGCACCTGTCAGGTGTACAACGACGCGGCCGATCAGGTGATCGAAGAGCTCCTGAAAGACGTGGAGGACGTGTAGCGATGGGAGGTCGCCGCTATCGCTTTCGCCGGAAGACCATCACGCGCTCGAATCGATTCTCCTCGCCCCTGATCAGCCGTCCGAAGTTGCTTCGGTGGGTGAAGAGTATCAGCAGCGCAAGCGGGATGCTCAGGTAGCGCAGGAACAGCGGTACGTCGTGAATGCCCGTGGTGACGACGGCCGTCATGATGATGGGAAAGCTGATCGCTGCGAGGATGGATCCGAGGGACGTGTAACCGGAGAGCACGAGCGCCACGATGAAGACGAGGAAGGCGCCGGCGAAGGAGACGGGGTAGAGGGCAAGCAGAACGCCGCCCGCGGTGGCTACGCCCTTGCCGCCCCTGAATCGGGCGAAGATCGTCCAGATGTGTCCGACGATCGCGGCGATGCCCGCCGTGAATCCGACGATTGCCGGGCTCACCGCCTCCGGCGCCGGGAAGAGACCGGCGATGAGCACCGCCGCCGCGCCCTTGCCGATGTCGCCCGCCACGACGCCCAGACCCGCCGGGCCGCCGAAGACCCGGAAGGCATTCGAGGCGCCGGCGCTACCCGAGCCGTGCTCGCGTATGTCTTTTCCGAAGAATACGCGGCCCACGACGATGCTCGTCGGTATCGATCCGAGCAGGTATCCGATCGGCAGAGCGAGGAGCCAGAGCATCACGCGCTGTCGTCGAGGTAGGCAACGGCGGTCGTGCCGAACCCGGTGTGGGAGGCCAGAACCGGCGCTGCGTCGAGGACGAAGATCTCACGGCGCGGGGTGAAGCGACGCTCGATCTCGCGCTTGAGCGCGTGCGCGTCGGCTTCGTTGTTGACATGGGTCACGGCAAAGTCGACCGGCGTCCGGGGATCAACTTCCTTCTCGAGCTTGCGCAGGATCCGTTTGATGCCGCCCTCGAGGCTTCGCACATACCCCTCGGAGACGGCCCGGCCCTCTTTGTTGATCGTCATCACCGGCAGTATCCCGAGAAGCTTCGCCAGAAAGCCTTTGCTCTTGCTGACGCGTCCGCCCTTTACCATCCATTCGACGCTTCGCACCGCAACGAGGAGCCGCAGCTTTCCGACGAGTCTGCGTGCGAGAGCCGTGACCTCCGCCGCATCGGCGCCGTCCTCGATTGCCTCGGAGAGCCGGCGAACCACCAGCCCTGTGGCGATCGAGAGATTCTTTGTGTCGACCACTTCCACGGAGCCGTCGCCGAGCTCGGCGGGAATGCCCGTCCGCGCGGCGTCGGCGGTCCCGCTGAGGGCTCCCGAAATACTGAGCGTGATGAGGTTCCGATAGTAATGGCCGAGAAAGTTGTACTGCTTGCGGAACTCATACGCCGTGGGCTGCGACGTGGTGGGGTGCGGACGACCTTCCTCGCCGAGGAGCTCGTAGAATCGCCGGGCACTCAATCCGATTTTGTCGACGTAACGCTGCATGCCGAAGTTGATCGACAACGGCACCATCGCGATATAGGGCTTTTCGGCGAGCTCCTGCGGGATATCGCAGGCGGAGTCCACCACGATGGCTACATCACCATGGGCTGTGTGGGCGGTATCGAACTGCTTGGACATGTCGTCGGCCTTGGGGCCGACGACCTCACCGTAACTTCCCGCTCGCTCGAAGACCTGCTCCGGCTCGTTCGTGTGGATGTGGATCCGCGTCTTTCGTGAGGAGCCGGCGACGATGAGCGAGTTGCCGAGAGGCTCGAGCTCCCGGCGCAGCTGTGCCACGGGGATGTTTTCTCCCTCGACCAGGCACTCGGTGCAGTAGCGGGCGGAAAGGTCGGCGTCGGAAGCCGTTATGGTCGGTTCCTCGATCTCGGCAAGCTCGGGAATCTGGTCCGCCTCCCGGAGCCGCCCGGACGTCATGAAGATATGGATGCCTTCGATCATATGCACGAAGCCCAGGGCGCCGGCATCAACGACCCCGGCCCGCTTGAGCGCCGGCAGTTTCTCGGTCGTATGCTCGAGCGCCTCCTTTGCGGCGCGAAACGACTCCTGGAAGGCAGCGATGAAGTCCTGTGTCTTTGAAGAGCTCTCGAAGAAGCTCTGCCCCCAGCTCTTCAGGACGGTAAGGATGGTGCCCTCTTTGGGGCTCGAGAGGGCCTCGTACGCGTATGAGACCGCATTTCTGACCCCGCGGGCGAAGGCGTGTGAGGAGACGGTAACCGTGTCGTTAAACTCCTCGGCGAGGCCGTGGAAGAACTGCGCGAGGATGGCACCGGAGTTTCCGCGCGCGCCCATCAGAGCCGCATCGGCGGCAACCCGCGCCGTTACGGCGACCGAGCGGTCCTTCGTATGCGAGAGGCCCTGGATAACCGCAGCGATGGTACCCGCCATGTTCGTGCCGGTGTCACTGTCGGCGACCGGAAACACGTTGATCCTGTTGAGCTGATCGGTGTACTGGAGTAACCGGCGACCACCCGCTATGAGTGCGCGTCTGAGCCTCTGTCCGTCTATGTATTGGATCTTCATGGACGTATCTCCCTCGCCATCGGGGCGTCGAGTATAAGCTACGGCCCCCGGGGTAGCACGTCAAGCCGGCGGGGCGTCGGCGGGCCGGCGGCGGAGCGTCGGCAGGGCGCCTTGGAACCTGTCGACCCTCTCTGTTATACTTCGAAAAGAAAGGATATCCCGAACATGTGCAAGGAGCAAAGATTATGAATGAAACGATAACGAAAGCGCTTGGAGCCGAGGCGGACGAGCTCCTCAATTACAAGCCCAAGTTTCCAAAGGACGATCTCTACCTGCCGGGACCGGATTTTGTGGACCGCGTGTGGGTCGGATCGGATCGCAGCCCCGCCGTGCTGCGCAATATGCAGCTCATTTTCGACCATGGTCGACTCGGCGGCAGCGGCTATCTGTCGATCCTGCCGGTGGATCAGGGCGTCGAGCATTCCGCGGGAGCAAGCTTTGCTCCCAACCCCGTCTACTTCGACCCCGACAACATCGTGAAGCTCGCTCTCGAAGGCGGCTGTAACGCGTGCGCATCGACCGTCGGCGTCCTCGGCGCGGTGGCACGCAAGTACGCGCACAAGATCCCCTTCGTTGCGAAGATCAATCACAACGAGCTCTTGACCTATCCCAATACCTTCGATCAGATCCTCTTCGGCAACGTCGATATGGCATTCGACATGGGCGCGGCGGCAATCGGCGCGACTATCTATTTCGGCTCCGAGGAGTCCGCTCGCCAGATCGTGGAGATCTCCGAGGCATTTCATCGGGCCCATGAGCTCGGCATGGCCACCATCCTGTGGTGCTACATGCGAAACGACGCCTTCAAGACGAAGGATGCCGACTATCACACCTCCGCCGACCTCACCTCCCAGGCCAACCACCTCGGCGTGACCATCGAGGCCGACATCATCAAGCAGAAGATGCCGGATGTGAACGGCGGCTACAAGGCGCTCAATATGGGTGATTCGAGCTACGGCAAGACCGACGAGCGAATCTACACCGAGCTCGCGAGCGACCATCCCATCGACATGACCCGCTATCAGGTGATGAATAACTACATGGGCCGCGCCGGCCTCATCAACTCCGGCGGTGCGTCGAAGGGCAAGGACGATCTGAAGGCAGCGGTTCGGACCGCCGTCATCAATAAGCGTGCCGGCGGCACGGGCCTGATCTCCGGTCGCAAGGCCTTCCAGCGCCCGATGAAGGAGGGCGTCGAGCTTCTGAACGCCATCCAGGACGTCTACCTCGATTCCGACGTTACGGTCGCGTAGCGGGCGCCGACGGCACCGCCAGGGGGCGCCCGGCCGACGGCATCAGATCGGAAGAGCGTCGTGTAGGGAAAGAGTGTAGATCTCGGTGGTCG
>CAZVXU010000121.1:0-7470 GCA_964631585.1 uncultured Spirochaetaceae bacterium
GGTAGAGCTCCACCATCTGCTCGAGTTGCACCGCGTCCGCGGTCGCCCCGCAGAAGAGCCCGTAGTGGAAGGGCCCGCCGAGCCGCTCGATGATTGCTTCAGCCTCACCGAGGCGACGCGTGACTGTTTCGGGGGTGGTCAGAGGTGGATCGGTGTTCGGCATATCGAACACCGCATCAATGCCGGCGTCCCGTGCCAGGGTCATGCCGTGGACAAGAGACTCCTTCTCAGCCTCACCCCAGTCGCGAAGGTGTACGTGAGGGTCGATCATTCTTATGCTCCTCGTGGCGGCGGACAGCTCTTGGGGCCGCCGCCGAGATCGACGACGGCACCGGTCTTGTCGCGGCTGTAGCGCATCGGAGCGAACTGCTGCGCGGAGAACACCGGCCCGTCGACACAGACCCGCAGCCCCTCCGGTGTCGCACACTTTCCGCAGATGCCGATGCCGCAGGCGGTGATGCGCTCTACCACATGATAGATGCGCTCGGGTGACACGATTTCCCGCTCTACGGCGTCGACCTGGGACAGGACGATCTCAGGGCCGCAGTTGTAGAAGACCGTGGTCGCGTCCGCCGGCTCGTCGGCGAGGAGGCGCTCGAGCGCATCGACGGCAACGCCCTCGAGACCGCTACTGCCGTCCTCGGTGGCCAGCACGACGGGGCCGAGGGCCTCGAGGCGATCGAGGAATGCCGTTTCGGCGACGCTCCTCGTACCGAGGGCGAAGCGCCTGGGGCCGACGTGACTCTGCGCCGCGCGGAGAATCGGGGCAATACCGCATCCGGCTCCGACAAATACAACCGAGGCATCACGCGGGAAGGTGAACGCCCGCCCGTACGGTCCCCGGATGCGCAGGACGGCACCCGGCTCGGCGGCCGCGAGCGCCCGCGATGCGGGGCCGACGCCGCGAACGAGGAGCTCGAGTCCGCCCTTCTCGTTGGATGCAACCGAGTACGGCTTGGATTGATCAGCCGCGGTTTTCACGAAAACGAACTGCCCCGGCCGCGCCGGCATCGACTCGTGAAAGGTCAGAAGCGCCAGGTCGGCAGCCAGCTTCCGCTTCGATTGGAGAATGAAGGGATGATACTCGAGCGCCTCCTTGTGCACGACGAGGCGATGTGCCTCATCCTCTCCGGTCTCCAGATCACTTTCGAGCCGCCGGAAGTACTCGACGATTCCGGAGCTGTCGAGCTCGGCAAGAACCGACCCTATGGCGATCGGTGCGTCGGGCGCTATCTCATCGATGCGCCGGATGTCGGCAGCCGATCCGACGCCGCCCATGGCGATGACCCGTATGTCCGTCTCGCGCCTGAGGCGCGTCAGCGTGTCGATGAGTACCGGAAAGAGGGGCCGGCCGGAGAGCCCCCCGTAGCCGTTGGAGAGTTCCGGGTTCGCTCCGCCGAGGGTGTTCACCAGACTGATCGCGTCGGCTCCGGCATTCACGGCCGCCAGCGAGACGGCGATGACGTCGGGAACCCCGGCGTTGACCTTTACCACGATCGGCTTGGCCGTCGCCTCCCGGCAGGCGCCCACGATCTCGCCCACGCTCTCTACGTCCGAGCCGATGAGAATCCCGGCCTTGTCCGCGTGCGGGCACGAGAGGTTGAGCTCGATGCCGTCGATGGCCGAACCGAGGCGGTCGAACGCGGCCACGCAGCGGACGAATCGCTCGGCGGTGCTCTCGCCGATCTGCGGCATGAGGAACACGCTCTCGGGTACGGCCGCTGCGAGCGACTCGAAGGTCGCAAGGGTTTCCTCGAGCCCGGGGTTCGCGTAGCCCACGGCATTCCACAGCGAGTCGGCGGTCGGTTGCACGAGAATGTCCTCGGCGTAGCCGCCCGTACCTTCGATCGTCGTGCTCTTGCCGACGTAGAATCCGAGGGAGTCGATACGGGTCAGCATCCATCGCGCCACGTCGGCATTCGTGGCGACCACTCCGGAGGGAAAGCCGAAGCGCCCGCGAAGCTGCTTCCCGAGAAACGTGAACCCGCTCACCTGCCCCGCCCCCCGCCTGCAACGCCCCCCGGGGCCCTGCGCTCGCGGTTGAGCGATTCGTTGAGCTCGCGGGCGGCCGCAGCCTGCTGCTGCGGTGTCGACGCCGATCCGTCGGGAAACATCAACGCCCGGCCCGCGTTAACAATCACCTGATCCTCCTCGAAGACCCGCCACACGGGCCCGGCCTCGCCGCCCTGGGCGCCCACTCCCGGCATGAGCGCGACCATGTCCCGTCCGATAGTGGAGCGGACCATGGCGAGCTCCGCTTCGCCTACGTGATTGGAGGGACTCGGCGCACCGACCACCACCGCATCGGCACCGGCCGCCCGGGCTTCGGCAGCAATGCGGCGATACTGCGGATCATCGTCGCCGGGCAGGACGCTCGACTTCTCCCGGCCGTACTCTGGGTTACTCATGAGGCACAGCACAATGATGCCGACACCACGCGCGTGTGCCTGCCCCACCGCTTCGGCCACGTTGCCGGCGAAGGGCGCGAAGGTAACCGCGTCCGCCCGGGGAGCGGCGTAGAAGAACCCCGCATCGTTCGTCGCGCCGATGTCCGCGAGCTTGGCATCCTCTATGACAAGGAGCCCCAGGTCGTGTGCGGCCGCGCAGACCTCCTCCACAATCTCTATGTCTCCGGGGCCTTTCCAGTACTGAACGTTGGGCTTGATCGCCGCGCAGTGGGGCGCGACCGCCTCCAGATACCGCATCGCCCAGCCCCGGCGATCCACGCCCGGGGCGAGGCCTTTCTCACCGCGCCCCAGCTCCGAGACCGGCGGATCGAGTCCGGCGCAGAGTACCGAGCTCCGCCGTGCCACCGTCTCTCTCCACGCGTCCGAAAAAGTGATCATGCTTCGCCGTCCTGTCGGGGAAA
The DNA here is from genome assembly GCA_964631585.1 of uncultured Spirochaetaceae bacterium. GTDB lineage: Bacteria > Spirochaetota > Spirochaetia > DSM-27196 > PWMO01 > JAAAOH01. The sequence goes on from CAZVXU010000121.1 coordinate 2,870, forward strand.
CCGGTAGCCACGGCGACCGAGCAGCTCGAGCAGCTCCCCTCGGTGCCCGGGATAGCCGGCCTCCAGGATACGCATGCCGCGTCGAACCTCGGTTTCGTTCGAACTCTCGAGCATTCGGCCGAGGGGCTCGATGTGGCTGCGCAGCGCCTCAACAGCCCAGGCCGTTTTGTCGGCCCGTCGCCGTTCCAGCGAAGCATACATCCCGTCGGATATGTATTCAATATCGCGCAGATACCGCCACGCCTCGCCGTCGAGGGGAACGACCGCGGCCGACGGAATTGCGAGCTCCTCGAGGACGCCGACTCCGTCTTCCAGTCGGTCTACGAAGAAGAAGGCATGGACGATCTCACCACCGGCAGCGCGCAGCACCGGCGCCCACACGTCGCGCATGGAGGAACCCTGGTTGTTGAGATCCGCCACGTGCACGATGCGGCGCCCCGCCGGCGAGGCGCCGAGCAGGCGTCCATCCTTGTAGATCTTGACGTGAGGCTTCTCGAGGGACGCGGCGACCGGGTTGGAGAAATCCCAGTCCCGCGACTCCCCGCCCGAGACGGCGTCGAACGCGTCGACGCCGACCGTCTCCTCGATGAGCTCGCAGAGCGCGTCGATAGAACGCCGGTACGCGGGGCCGTCCTGCTCGACCACGATACTCTGGATGTAGAAGGGCCCCACCTCTCCGGAGGTATACGGGAACCAGGTGTCGGTGAACTGGGGTTGGCCGAAGCGAACGAGATCATCGAGGCCCCGGCGCTGCAACTCGCGTAGCCGCTGTGATTCGGGCATTCTGAGACGGTGGTACCACAGCCCGCAGGGCTTGGCAAGCAGCCGCGGAACGCCGCCGCGCAACGCGGCAGCAGAACGCCGCCGCGGAACGCCGGGGCCTTCCTCTGAGGGCGCTACACCAGACCGGACAGCTCGGTGTACTCCATATCGAACGCGTCGGCGACGGCCTTGTAGGTGAGCTTGCCGCCGTAGGTGTTCACACCGCGGGCGATCACCGAGTCGCGTGCGCAGGCCGTCTCGAGGCCCTGGTTGGCGATCTTCAGGCCGTACGGGAGCGTCGCGGTGGTGAGCGCGAGAGTCGCTGTCCGGGAGACGGCGCCGGGCATGTTGGCAACACAGTAGTGCACCACATCGTCGACGACGAAGATTGGGTCGTCATGCGTCGTCGGATGGGTGGTCTCGATGCAGCCTCCCTGATCGACCGCGACGTCCACGATTACCGAGCCACGCTTCATGGTCCCGAGGTCGCTTCGCTTGATGAGATGAGGCGCTTTTGCTCCATGGATCAGGACCGCACCGACGATGAGGTCGCTCTCCTCGATCACCTGCTCGAGGTAGGCCTGACTGCTGTAGAGGGTGGTGATGCGACCCTGGAAGACATCATCGAGGTATCCGAGACGCTCGATGTTCACGTCGAGCACGGTGACCTGAGCTCCGAGACCGACGGCCATCTGCGCGGCGTTCGTGCCGACCACCCCGCCACCGAGGATGGCAACTTTGCCCTTCTCCGTTCCCGGCACACCGCCGAGGAGCACGCCCCTGCCGCCGTTCGGTCGTTCGAGGTACTTTGCCCCTTCCTGAATGCTCATGCGTCCGGCGATCTCACTCATGGGCCGGAGCAACGGCAGGGCGCCCGCATCGGTTTCCATGGTCTCGTAGGCCACGCCCTTCACCTTGCGCTTCATCATCGCCTCGGTGAGCTCGCGCTCGGCGGCCAGATGCAGGTAGGTGTAGAGGATCTGATCCTCGTGAAAGAGGTCGTACTCCTCGGGCTGCGGCTCCTTGACCTTTACGATCATGTCGGCCCGATCGAAGATCTCCTTCGGCGATTTTACAATGCTCGCCCCAACGGCTTCGTACTCGGGGTCATCGAAACCTGCCTCGATACCGGCATCCTTCTGCACGAGCACGGTGTGCCCTCCGCCGACGAACGCTTTTGCACCCGCGGGGGTACAGCCTACCCGGTATTCATGTCGTTTAATCTCTTTCAGAACTCCGATTGTCATATTGTGCCTCCACCTTCATTTTCATATGAGATTGCGGAGACGTCAACAAACTTCTCTGTTTTCGTAGCAATTGTCTCGCGGATCTACGAAATACGTGGAAGCGGAACTCAGAAGCTACGAAATACCGAGTCCGCCCCACGGCCGAACTCGGCCCGCCGCCCGACACCCGACCCGGGCTCAGACGAACTTCGAGTAGGTCTTGAGAAGGAGGAAGCTCTCGGTTTTCGAGATCCCCTCGATGGCGGAGATCTCGTTGATGAGAAAATCCACCAGGCCGTGGTTACTGTCCACGAGCACCTCGATGATGAGGTCGAAACGTCCCGACGCGATAGAGACCGAGAGGACGTTGGGGAGCTCGGAGATTTCACGAGCCTTTGCATCGAGAAACCGTGATTCGGTGACGTTCGCGCCTATGAGGGTAAGCTGGCGGTTCGTCAGGACGTCAGGGTCGATGAGGCCGCGAAAAGCCAGAACGCCGGTATCCTTCATCCGCTTGATGCGCTGACGCACAGTCCCCTCCGAGAGGCCGAGCTCCGCGGCAATCGCGCTGTTGGAGACCACGCCCGTGCGCACGAGCTCGATGATGCCCCAGTCGGTTGCGTCGGGTTGTCTATAATTCCGGTTCATTGGTCTGACTCCGCTGCCTGATTCGGATCCGCCGCGCCATCGAGTGCGAGGGTGATCCACTCGAGCGATATGCTCCGCTCCAGCTCGTCGAGGTATGCGGGCTGCGCGATCCGCCGCAGTTCCTCCCGCTCCATGGGGCCGGGCACGAAGAACTCCACACCGGCCGCCTCGAGGGCCGTTCGCACCGCTGTCGCCCGGGCGTCCGTCCGCTCCGCGTGACGCGCCGCCGCAGCCGCTGCCGCCGCATCCATAATCCGACGCTCATCCGCCGACAAACGCTCGAGAGCGGCCGAGCTCCCGAGCAGATACTGCACGGGATATGCGAGCCCGACCTCACTGCGGTAGATGAACCGGGTATGCAGGCCGGCCGCGAGAAGCTCCGGCGAGGTCCCGACCCGGCCGTCTGCGTCGCCGCTTCCCGTGGCGACCTCGGCGCCGAAGGCCCGCAGCACTTCGCCGTAGCGGTCACCCGCGGCCGCGAAGCTGAGCCCCGAAAAATCGGCGGGTGAGCGTAGCGGCCGCACGGCATTGCTGAATCCGACCGCCCCGGGAACTTCCACCACCTCGATCATCCGGATACCCGTGGCATCGGTGAGTGCGCTCCGGAGGCCCTCGAAGAACTCGCTCTCGCGGTAGAAGTGACGGGCGGCTTCGCGGTCGGGGAAGAGGAAGGGGATGGCCGCCGCCCGAAGCTCGGGAACGAGCTCCTCGACAACGGCCTCCGGGGCAATCGTCAACACGGGCCCCGCCTCCGCGGCCGCGGCCGCCGCGCCGTTCGCAGCGCCGTCGATGAGCCCGCCGTCTATGAGCTCGCGGGAGGTTCCGAGCTGATCTTCGGGAAACAGGAGCACCGACATCCGGGCCTCACTGCGCTCGGCAATCTCTCGTCTCAGCTCTTCGGCGAAGCCGTGAGCCGGGTTCCGGCCTGCGTCGGCCGGACCGCCGTAGCCGAGCCTGAGGGTGGTTACGGTGGACTCCTCGCTGCGGCCTCCTGCGACAACTGCCGGAGGGCTGAAGACCTGAGCGACGGAGATATGAAGTGCAACCACGGCGGCCACCACGACAACCGCGGGGGTCGAGCCGGATCTCACTTCATCGCCTCGATTTGCTCGGGAAGACCGCCGACGTACCGCGCGCGCTCCGCGGCTGTGACTTTGTGGGTTCGCACGTGCAGCTCGCTTCTGCAGTACCTGCAACGGATTCGCCCGTCCTCGGAGTAGAACTTCGGCGGGACATCCTCCGAGACCACGCGCGTGACGCAGTTTTCGTTCTCGCAGAGCAGATACACGAACTTCTCCGCCACGCGACCGTTTCGGATATAGTTGACCGTCGGCTCAGGGGAGATGAGCGCGATGTTCTTCAGATCACGCTCTGAGAGCTGATCGAGATCCGTCTTGAGAAAGGGATTGCGCTTCTCCTTGATGCTCGCGGTGATACAGGTGTACCCCCGATTCTCGAGCGAGAGCGCCTCGTCGACCGCCTTGCGGCTGCCGGGGAGAAGGTGATCGACCACGGTGCCGTTGTGGATCCGGTCGATGAACATCCGCTCCTCGGTCTTGCCCTCGATGGTGCGCGGCAGGCGGTTGTTGCCGTACTCGAGCTCGGGCAACAGCTCGCCCTCGTAGCGGATGTACCCGTCGTGGTTCAGAATCTCATAGAGGAGGGCCTTGCGCAGAAAAATGCCGAACTCCGCCTGTCGGAAGAACGCCTGGGCGGCATGGAAATACACGCGGTAGTCGATCTCCGCGACTTCGCTGTTCACCGGCAGCGGATGGAGAACCTTGACGTCGAAGCCCTCCACTTTCTCGAGGTCGATGCGATACTTCCCCATCATTTCCGACACCTCGCGGTCGGAAACCCCGGGCATGCGCTCGAGCTGCGGCCGGGTCATGTAGTAGTACCTGACGCCCGCCATGACGTCGCGCACGGTGTCCTCGCGGGAGACCGTGACCCCCCGCGACCGGA
>CAZVXU010000122.1:0-4060 GCA_964631585.1 uncultured Spirochaetaceae bacterium
GTCCGGTATCGAACAGCGTATCATCGAGATCGATTGCAAGTAGCTTGTACATGAGCCCGTACTCTACGGCATTCCTGCGGCAATGGCAAACGGCGGCGGCCGCCGGCTGTGGGTGCAGCCGCGGCAGCTACCCCTCGAGCTCGTGGGCGACGCGCACCACCTCGGGCAGGAGCTGCTTCTTTCGCGAGAGTACGCCAGAGAGCTGGAACATGCGCTCGTCGAGCCGATGATAGACGAGCTTGCGGTCACCGTCGGGGAACCCGTTCGTCAACAGCAGGCTGTCTCCCTTCACCACGTCGGTGATCATGAGCATCGTCCAAGAGAGCGATCTCTCCTCGGCGGTGTCATCGAGGGCGCGGATGAGTCGGTCGGCGTAGGAGCTTGCATCGACGAGGGTCGTGACCTCCGCCTGCCCGATGCCGATGCGCAGGCCCGCCTCCTCGTAGACCTTGAAGTCGGCGCCGACGACCTCGTGCGGGTCGCGCTCCTGCAGGGCTTTGAGCCTGGAGAACAGGCGCTTGGTCTGCTCATCACGTGAGAGCCCGGTGATGCGCTCGAGGGACTCGATGGCGCGCCGATCGATTTCGGTCGCGGTCGGTGACTGCAGGTTCACCGTATCGGAGAGGATGCCCGAAAGCAGAATGACGGCGATGTCGGCGGGAACCTCGATCCCGTTCGCGGCAAACTCCTGCCACACGATGGTGCAGGTGCTTCCCACCGGCCGCGTATGCACGGAGATGGGCTCCGGTGTCTTCGGCGCGTCGAGGCGATGATGGTCGACGATCTCGAGGATCTGCGCGTACTCCGCGCCGGCCACGGCCTGGTCGAGCTCGTTATGATCGACGAGGATGAGCTTCGGGCGGGGCCGCTCAATGAATGACCGGCGCGTGACCATGCCGATGAACGCCCCATCCCGGAAGACCGGGAAACCGCGGTACTCCGAGCCGAGCAGCCGTGCCTTTGCCTCGTCGAAGGGTGTGGTGTGCTCGAGGCGGGGGACGTTGCGGTCGGTGATCATATCAATTTCCGAGCTCAGCCTGAGCAGGCGAATGGACTCCGCGGTGTCCGTCTCCGAGAGGTAGACTGAGCCCTCGTAGCCGGAGAAATCGACCTCGAGCTCTTCCGCGGCCTCGAGGCCGGTGATCACGATCGCAGGAAACGCATGGGCGACTGCGTACTCGATGATCTCGGGACGGTTTCCCACGATGAGAAGCGGCGAGCGCGAGATCCGCTCCATACGCTCGAACGAGCGTTGTATGGGCATGGCCCCGGTGGCGATGGGCGCCATGAACTCCTCGGTCGAGCCCTGTTTGAGGAACCGGCCGGGGAGTACGCGCTCGAAGTTGCCGGTGGAGAAGTGGTACTCCGGGCGTTCTCCGGCGTGGAAGGCGGAGGCATAATCGGCGATCTCGTTGATACCCACGACACCGGCCAATGAACCGTCGCGTCGGCAGACCGGGATTGCGCTGATGGTACGCTCGCGTACGAGCTGAAAAGCGCGCAGCACCGGGTCGGCCGGGTCGAGGCAGAAGTCGTAGGGCGTGACGACGTCGGCGACCGTGGGTTCGATGGTTTCCACATGGACCGGCATGGGAATGCCGGCCTGCTCGTACACGTCGCGAATCTGCCGGCTGAGCGCGCCCGATCGTATCGCGGTGTAGGTTGTCTCGGGGTGGAGCGCCTGCTTGAGATGCGCGTAGGCGGTGGACGCGCAGGTGCAATCCACGTCCGGGTTGCGATGCCCGGCAACGAGAACTTCAGCCATCTGTCTGCTCATCCTCCCGTCGCAACCGTGGAACCGAGACGCTCGAGCACATCGCGGACCTCGGGGTCGTCTTCTGTCTGCAGTCTGCGCTCGACGACCCGCTTCACGGTCTGAGCCTCCGCATCACGCAAGAGCCCCATCGCGAGCTGGCCGACCTCCTCGTCCGCGGCGATATCGATGAGAAGCGATACCGCGTCCTCGGTGTGAACCTTCGAGAGCGCGTAGGCGATCTGCATGCGCGTCGCCGACGAGTCGGTGGTATCGAGAAGCGTGTTGGCGACACCGACCGTCTCCCCGGCGCCGAGGTCTCCGAGCAACCGCAGCGCTGCGCGCTGCACCTCCGTGTCCTCGCTTCGCTGCGCGATGCCGGCCACGGTGCCCGTGCGGCCGCCGAGATGAATGCCGTTATCGGTGAGCGTTTCGAGGGCCGCGGTGCGGATGAGGGCCGGCTCACCGGATCCCGCGGTGTCGAGGAGCGCTTCGATGCTCTCGTCGCCCAGTGAGGGGAGCTCGGCGAGCGCCCGCACGGCGAAGTAGCGGAGCATCGCGTATTCGGGGGAGCGCAGCTTCAGCGTGGTCGCAAGTGTCTTTTCGACTTCGAGCCGGGCGGAATCCTGTCCCATCGCCCCGAGCGCACGCACGGCGTTGATGCGCACCGCGATCGGCTCGGCCTCGCTGTTGACGAGGGTCTGCAGCTCGCCGGCCACGCGGGCGTTGTCAGTGGGGCGAATGCGATAGAGGCCCCATGTGGCGTTCCTGCGCACGTTGTCGTGGGGTGAGCCGAGCATGTTGGTCAGCGCGGTAAGCGAGGCCGGATCGGCGAGCTCGCCGAGGATTGCGGTGGCTTCCTCGAGGAAGAGCTCGCTGTCGGAGGTCGTCACACCACGGCTGAGCGCGCCGACCACGGTCCGGGCGTCCTTCTCATAGAGCTCGGTGATGGACGCCGCGGTGGTCTCGCGAACCGACTCGCTTTCGTGCTCGAGGTATTCCATCACGGTTCTAACCACGCGCGGGCCGTTGGCGTGAGCGCCGATTGCCGTGATGATCTCCTCCTGCACACGAGTCGATGTGCCGCGTGCGTCGAGCAGGCTCGTAAAGGAGGTCAGCACGCTCACCTCGTCATAATCCTTGAGCTCCTGCACGAGGGTGATGAGGACCTCCTCGTCTTGCTCGTCGCTGAGGCGGGGTTGCAGGAGTCCGAGCGCGTTCCGCCCACCGTAGTTCGCGATGCCCTCGGCGGCGACCCGCCGGAAATCCGGTTGGGGATGCTCGAGATACTCGGAGAGTGTCTGGTAGATGTCGCGATTGCGAGTTCCCTGCGCGGTGAGGTCGGCCATGGCCCTGAGAATGGTGAGCATCTTGTCGGAATCCGGTCCGGCGCCCCCGGCCCCACCCTCGGTATCTCCGGTTTCGCCTTCTGCCCCTGAGCTACGGGTCGCCTCCGCGAGGTCGGTGATGAGCTCCGCGCTCTCGGCCCCGCCCACGCGGCCCACGGCGCGTATCACGGCGTTCTGGTACTGCCCCGGGCTGCTCTCCTCGAGCGCGGAGGTGAGGATACCACGCGCGGTATTGTTGCCGATCTCGCCGAGGGCTTCAGCCGCGGCGATGCGGAACTCATCGGAGTCGAGGAGTGACTCGAGTCGGGGGATCGCCTCCTCGGCCTGCATTCTGCCGAGTGTCCGGATCGCGGCCTTCACCCGCTGCGGGTCGTCCTCGCCGGTGGTAATGATGGTATGAATCATCGCACTTGCAAGCAGCGACTCGTCGGCGTCACCGATCCGGGGAAGCGGGTAGCCCGCCTCCATCATCGAGAACAGCTGCTCGCGGGCCTCGGAGAAGCGGCGGGCGTACTCACCCTCTTCCTTTCGAAAGGAGTGGAGCATCGTGGCGATGTAGCCCCGCATTTCCTCCTGTGCTCGCGCAAGGACGGAGGGAGGGAGGTAGAGGTCGTCGGCGCCGAACTCGCGCTTGTCCTCGATGGCCCCGGCGAGGCGGTTACCGTAGGAGATGGCGATGATCTCAGGGATATCGCCCTCGGCGTTCTCGACGGCGGCGCGGATCTCCTCGAGGCGCTCGACGGTGAAGAAGCGGAAGTGATCGATGATGAAGTCGAGCACCTCCTGTACCTGCAGGGTGTTGTCCTGTATCAGTGACTCGGGAACCTTCTCGTCCATGTCCTGGAAGCGGTCGAGCTGCCCGTTGGAGTTTAAATCGATGTAGCCCTCGGAGAGCTCGGGAAAGAGCTGCAGCATGCGTTGACCGAGGTTGGTATCCACCACGGATACCGACTGGGCG
>CAZVXU010000122.1:4160-7430 GCA_964631585.1 uncultured Spirochaetaceae bacterium
ATTCCTGCAGTGCAGGGGTTGGTCGTGCCCATGCCGGGAACCATACGCACCCTCATCAGAGAGTCGGAAGCAAAGTCACGTGCCGGCGGCGTCGTTCACCGCGACCTCGTCTACCGGGACGGAACCTTCAGCGACCAGCATCTCGACATCTACGAGCCGCTCGGGGAGTTCGCCGGCGATACGCCCCCGATCGTGGTGTTCTTCCACGGGGGCTCGTGGATCCATGGTGATAAGATCACGATCCGCGTGGTGGATCGCTTCCTGCGCCGGATGCGGGAGGCGGGCTACTTCGTCGCGGCGGTCAACTACACGACCAATCTCCTCCGCGGGTTCGACGGTCCGCTCGAGAACTCGCGGGAGGCGATACGATGGCTTGCCGCGGAGGCGCCGCGCTACGGCTACGATGCGCACAACATGGGCCTCTACGGAGTTTCCGCCGGTGGTCACCTCGCGCTTCTCGCCGTCTCGACGATGGAGCACGACGGCTTCTCGCCGGCATTCGTGTTTGCCGAATGTGCGCCGACGGACCTGGTTGCGATGAAGGAAGGTGAGGCCTTTGACCACTCGTTCACCTTTCGCCCGTTCTCCGAGAAGCGGCTGAGAGAGCTTAGCCCGATACACCACATAGGCGAGGCGCTGCCGCCGGTGCTGCTCTTCCACGGCGGACAGGACCGGACCGTCCATGTTCGCCAGTCCGAGCGCTACGCCGCAGCGCTCGAGGAGGCGGGGCGGCCGGTCACCCTCATCGTGTATCCGGAGGGCGACCACGCCTTTCTCAACCTCTCCGACGAGATGTGGTACCGGCAGGAGACAACCGGACTCGCCTGGTTCGACCGGGAGTTCAGACGAAACACGGCGGACAGCGCCGACGCGCCCGAGGACAAAACTGTACGATGAATCAGAAACACATAGCCACCATTGCCTCAGAGCTCGCCCTCGCGCCCGCCCACGTTGCCGGGGCCGCCGCCCTCTTCGCGGAGGGCTCCGGTGTCCCCTTCATCGCCCGCTACCGTAAGGAGCGTACCGGGGAGATGGCCGAGGACACCCTCGTACTCGTGCGCGATCGCCTCGTCCAGCTCGAAGAGCTCGACACCCGGCGCGCAGCCATACTCGACTCCCTGCGCGAGCGCGAGCTCCTGACCCCTGAGCTCGCTGCGGCGCTCGAGGCGGCCGGGAGTCGTGCCGTCCTGGAGGACCTCTACCTTCCGTACCGCCCCAAGCGCAAGACCCGCGCGGCCGCGGCGCGTGAGCGGGGGCTCGAGCCGCTCGCGCGCCGCATTCTGGCCGCTGAAGACGTCGCGCCGTCACGCGAGGCCGCAGCCTTCGTTGACGCCGAGGCGGGCGTGGCTGATGCCGACGCGGCGCTTGCCGGCGCCCGGGATATCATTGCCGAGTGGATCAGCGAAGATGCCGCGTTGCGCGCCGAGCTTCGCGAGCTTTTCGCCACGCGAGCCCACATCACCGCGAGGCGTGCGCCCCGCCGGGGACGAAAGAGTGACGCGAAAGCGGGCGGGGGCACCCCCGCAGTTGCCGAGCGCGCGGGCGGCGGTGCGTCTGCGTCGCGCGAGGACGTCTACAAGGACTACTTCGACTGGGACGAGCACGCCGGACAGGCGCCGTCTCATCGCGTGCTCGCGATGTTTCGTGGCGAGCGCGAAGGGATCCTCACCGTCCACGTGCTTCCCGAGGAAGAGCGTGCGCTCTCACCGGTTCGCGCCCGGTATCTGCGCGGCCGGGGAGAGCGAGCCGCCCAGCTCGAGGAGGCCGCGGTCGATGCATACCGCCGGCTCCTCGCACCCTCCCTCGAGACCGAGACGAAGGGGCGGCTGAAGGCCGCCGCCGACGAGACGGCAGCCTCCGTTTTTGCCTCCAACCTGCGCGAACTCCTCCTCGCTCCGCCCCTCGGCGAGCGGCCAGTGCTCGCCGTCGATCCCGGCTTTCGCACCGGCTGCAAGGTGGTCTGCCTCGACGCCCAGGGGCGCCTGCTTCACCACGAGACCATCTATCCGCTCGAGCCGCAGAAGCGTCGCGAGGAGGCGGCGCGCCGGGTTCGACGTCTTCTCGCCGAGTACAGCCTCGAGGTCATTGCGGTCGGAAACGGAACCGGCGGGCGGGAGGCATCGGCATTCCTACAGGACGTCGTGGGCGCGGCCCGCGGTGGTGCCCCCGCCCACGCCGGTGGCGCGCGGGTGTCCGAGAGGGAGGCGGGTGCCGCGCGGATCCCCGTCGTCACGGTGAGCGAAGCAGGAGCCTCGGTCTACTCCGCCTCCACCGTCGCCCGGGCGGAGTTTCCCGAGCAGGACGTCACGGTCCGCGGCGCGGTATCTATCGGTCGCCGGCTCATGGACCCGCTCTCTGAGCTCGTGAAGATAGAGCCCCGGTCAATCGGAGTGGGGCAGTATCAGCATGACGTGGATCCGAAACTGCTCGATGCCCGCCTCACCGACACGGTTGTCTCCTGCGTCAACGCGGTCGGGGTGGAGCTCAACACCGCCAGCGCGCACGTGCTTCGCTACGTTACCGGTATCTCGCAGCGTGTTGCCGGTGCGATCGCCGAGCACCGGGAGGCGAACGGACCGTTCAAAACCCGCGCGGCACTCAAAGAGGTGTCGGGAGTCGGCGGTAAGACTCTCGAGCAGGCGGCGGGCTTTCTGCGGGTCCGCCACGGCGAGCATCCCCTCGACAGCTCGGCGGTGCACCCCGAGCGCTATGAGCTCGTCGAGGAAATGGCCGCCGACCTCGGCGTCGAGGTTCCGGAGCTTCTCGAAGACCGCGAGCTCGTCGAGCGGATACCCATCGATGACTACGTGAGCGAAGACGTGGGGCTCCCTACGCTGCGCGATATTCGGGAGGAGCTATTGCAACCGGGGCGCGATCCGCGCCCGGACTATGAGGAGTTTTCCTTTCGAGAGGACGTCCACGAGATTGGCGACCTGAGTCCCGGCATGCGCCTGCCGGGCGTGGTCACCAATGTTACGAACTTCGGCGCGTTCGTCGATATCGGCGTGCACCGCGACGGCCTGATTCACGTCAGCAAGCTCGCGGATCGGTTCGTTTCCGACCCGCGGGAGATCGTCCGGGTGAATCAGGCGCTGACCGTTACGGTGGTCGAGATCGATATCGAGCGAAAGCGCATCGGGCTCAGCCTGATCGATCCGGAATCCTAGACTTCGGCCTCCGGAGTCTGCCCGGGCTGCTCCGAGAGGTTGCGGTACACCGCGACGATGAAGATCGAGATGTAGCCGGCATACAGCGCCGAGACGATCATCG
>CAZVXU010000123.1:0-7414 GCA_964631585.1 uncultured Spirochaetaceae bacterium
CCCGTGCCAGTTTATGCGAAACACCTCGTGCAGGTGCCCGGGACGGAAGGAATCGAGCACCCCCTCGAGCTCGCCGGGACCGAGCCCCGCTGCGTAGAGGCCTCCGACGGCAGCGCCGATACTCGATCCCGAAATGGCGGCGATATCCACATCGAGCTCCTCGAGGGCCCGCAGAAACGGGATATACGCCACCCCCTTGGCCCCGCCGCCTGCAAGGCTGAGACCGACGCGCGGCTTGCGGCCAAACAATCGTTTGAGTTTCATCTTCGGATCCGTCGTTGTCCCATATGGCCCGCTACATGTGGAAGATGCGCTCGAGCGAAGTATGCCGCAGGCGCAGCCTCCTGTGCACGAGAAGCAGGACGAGTGCAAGCGACACCGCGCAGGCCAGCACCACAACCGACCAGCTCAACCGCAGAGGACCACCCCGAGAGGCCCCAAGAATGAGCTCCACACCCAGCGAGCCCAGCCCGCCTCCGACCAGAATCATGGCAATCGCCGGCAGTCTCGACACCCCGCGCCGCCGTCCGATCCAAACGAGCAATCCCGACACCAGAGCCCCAAGTAACGTCAGCGGCAACGCCGGCATGAAAAACCATGCTGCACCCCCGGTCACAAGGTCGAGAATCAGGAGGAAGGCCAGCGTCGCGGCCGTCAGGGCCAACCCGAGGAGAACTCCGCGCCGGCCGAGTCCAACCACGACCACCGAGACGATCCACAGGTAGATGATCGCCGCGAGCGGAATCGGCGACCACGAGAGGGTGAAGCCGAAGGCGAAATCCGCGGCAAAGACGACGCCGGCACCGACCGCGGCAAGAAGGCTCAGGACCTCCAGCAGCCAGTATCGCGGCCGAGCGTCGGGCGAGGTGTTTCCGCCGCCGCTCGCGGCGCTTCCCTCCCCGCCGTCACGGCCCTCGGCATCATCGAGGGGCGTCAGGCACAGGGGACAGCGTGAGTTCTCGTCCTCCACGAGGACGCCACAGTGTGGACAGGTTTTCATATACCGGCCTCCGAGACGGTCGTCGGTATGCCGTGATCGACGAGGGTGCGAAACACGATCCTCTCGAGGTCGCGCCGCTCTATGACGCTTCCGAACGTCATGTAGAGCTCGTCGGACAGACTTACCACTGCGAGGTTCTTTTTCAACATCGGATTGGGACCCAGCACGAAGCCCGCAGCCCTCACGCGCTCCTCCATCTGCGCCGGTATTTTCATGGGACCCAGGTTGGAAATGACACCGGAATAGAGGTTATCGCCGTATCGATCGTGCAGGAAGGCGAGATACCAGTCCTTTATGAACAGGGGAATCGCGCGGACGACGGGATTCTGCTCGCCGGCAACGTTGCGCGAGATCTGGCGACCGAGCTGCTTCTCCTCGAGCTGCGTACGCATCGCATGATGCACCGCACGTACGATTTCCTCGAAGTTATACTCTCCGAGCCTGAGGTCTATTTCCGGCATGACGAAGAGCGAGAAATTTCGCATGGTTTCCGAGGGATAGAACCGGCGCAGGTTCACCGGAACCTCGACCCTGATAACGCTCCGTCGCGGCTTGATGCGCGATCTCGCCTGCCGCGCGTGTACCTGCGCGAGCGCGTACATATACACCGCGGTCAGGTACTCGGTGATGCTCGCCCCGCGCTCTTTCGCCGCGGCCTTGAACGCGGAGACCGGCGCGCGACCGGTAATGCTTCGGTACCGGCGCCAGGCTCGAATACCGGGCAGATGATACGCCGGCGAGAGGGACTCAGGGCCGGGAAGGCCCCGTCGATAGTAGGCCTTGTAAGCGTCCTCGAACTCGCCCTCGCTCGGGGTATGATCGGGGTCGAGAAGGTAGTCATTGCCCGGGACGCTCACGCCGCACTCGCGCAGGTACTCCGCCCCGAGGGAGAGGAGCATGCGCAGCGCGCCGAACCCGTCGGTAAGTATGTGTGAGAAGTCGATCGCGAGGCGGGTGTCACGAGCCTCTACGCGGTAAAGCGGCTCCTCACGTCGTTCGAGCGCTATGGGAGAGATCGGCGTCTCCGGCAGCAGGTGTACATCGGGTAGCCGATTGTGGCGCTCGAGATAGTACCAGAACAGCCCCCGGCGCAGATGCACCTGGTAGTACGGCGTCCGCCGTGCGATTCGTTCCAGGGCGCGCTCGAGCGCCGACAGGCGGATGGGAGCATCGAAGCGCAACATCACCCGGTAGACTTCGGGGGACGCGTCGGAGTAGGAGGCCGGAAAAATCTTGGCTGCGTTGTCCAGCCTGAGCCAGTCGCCCGGCCCGCTCGCCGGTTTTTGCGTATCGGTGCGGCTCTCTGCCATGATGATCGCCTTTCGTTGCGCCTGTTTTTAGCTTCCAACTACCAGCTTACAACCGCAGGCCACCGAGAACAAGCTCCGCCCAGGGGTCCTCGCCGAGCACAAGGAAATAGACCAGTGTCGCGAACCATCCGTGCAGTATTCCGGGCACCCAGACGTTTTTCGTGCGAAAGTACACCGACGTCGTCACCAGTCCCAGCAGAAAGGTGGCGACGACAAGTCGGTAATCGTGGGCGTGTATGGCCGCGAACCCGCCCGCGGTCAGTACCACGGCGAACGGCTCGCTCATGCGCCTTCGCCCTAAAGCTACGAGATTCTCGGCTACAAGCGCGACAACCAGGAATTGCTGCACCACTCCCCAGGGCGGATACAGAGCCAGAAGAAGCGGGAAGTGGGCGTTGAGAACCGGATCACCCCAGATCAGAGCATAGGCGATGGAGAACGCCGCAGCAGCAGCGGCGAACGGCAGAGACAGCTTTGTCGCCTCTTGCAAGCCCGCGCGGCGGAAGCCCCACCGGGAGAACACGTCATTGTCCCAGCGGTAGCGGGCAAGCACATAAGAGACCCAGAACAGCGACGCCGCCCCGATGTAGAGGAAACTCAGGCCGACAATGACGAACCCAACCCCGGTCACGACCACCGCGCCCAGCTCGAACCCGCGCCCCCGGAGGCTCTCGCGAAGGGCCCGTATGTGCTCGTCCCGCGGTCGTATCATGGGCGCGCGGCCGGAACAGCCATCACACCTCGTCGAACCAGTGGTCGTCGATGCTGCCGGCGCCGAAGAAGTTGATGCTGCTCACCGTGTCGGAGACCGGCTCGGGCATGTCGGGGATGTCGAGGTCGTGCCCCGGGCATCCGAGCTGTGCGCAGACGTAGATCTTGTTGCGGTCGCCCGGCAGATTGAGCTGTATCGCCTGATTCGAGTTGCAGTCCTCGATATCACACGCTCGCTCCACCATCAGACTCGTATCGCTGTGGGGCACTTTGGCCGTCACCAGGGAATCCACCGAGGCTGTGTCGACGAGGAAGCTGTAGAGCTTCGCATGGCTTCCCCAGTAGGAATCCACGAAGATCATGCCCTCGGAGTTGCCGACGCTGATCTGCAACTCGATCGCGCGTTCGCCGTGGATGCGCACGTTCTCCGACATCAGGCTCTCGCCGTTCGGGCCGTAGACCTCATCTACAACCAGAAACTGCTTGCCGTGTCTGGTGACCAGTTTCATGCCTTCCGGCAGCCGCTGAACGAACTCAACGGGGATCTGTTTGTGCTTCAATTGCATCTGTATGCCTCCTTGCCGTCTGCCGGACGCGGGATCAGGAACCCCGTCCGGCAAGCATTCGATCGATCATGAACAGGCCGTTCGGCGCATCGCCCACCTGCTTGAGCTGCTGCACGATCTCGTCGACCGAGGACTCCTCCTCGACCTGCTCCTCAACGAACCAGTGCAGAAACACCTTTGTCGCGTTGTCTTTCTCCGCGTCGGCCAGCTCCCAGTGCTCGTCCATCTCCCGCGATACGCGGCACTCGTGCTCGTAGGCGGCTTCGAAGGCTGCCAGGGGAGAATCCCACTCTACCGGCGGCGCCGTGAGCTCGGATATGACGACACGTCCGCCGCGCTCTTTGATATGCGCGTAGATCCGCATCGCGTGACCGGTTTCCTCCTCGGCCTGCTTCTCCATCCATGCGGTCGCTCCGGGCATATTCAGTGAATCAAAATATCCGGCCATCGCGTAGTAGAGCCGGGCGTTGAAGAACTCGCGGTTCATCTGCAGGTTCAACGCATCTTCGATCTTCTTGCTTATCATAACCTCTTCTCCTTGACTGGCTGATACGACACGCTACCATACTGCGCGCGCTTGAACAACGGACTTCAGCCGGTATCGGTGTCGGACGCGCGCCCCCGCCGTACCGCCCGCTTTCTCAGAAGGTCGAACGCCGCGAAGGTCGTGTGCGGATAGGAGTGATAGCGCTCCTGATGTCGTCGTGGCAGTCGCGGAACGAGCTGAAGCCGCGCGAGGCTGTACAGGAAAAACGCGCCAAGGACAAGCGAGAGGAAGAGGAAGAGCCCTCCCCTGCCGAATGCCGCCATCGCGAGGCTCGCCATGTAGGGGCCGATTGCCGAGCCGATGCCGTAGAAAAGCACCAAAGCGCTTGCCGCCCCGACCATCTCGCCGGCGGTGAGCTCGTCGTTCATGAGGGCGATGCACAGCGAGTACAGGGGCATGACGAAGGCACCGAGCAGGAAGGCAAGCGCGAAGACGTGGGGGCCGGCGCCGCTTCCGGCAAACACCGCTGCGGCAACCGCGGCTGCGCCGGCGGAGATGAGGATCGCGTAGCGTCTGTCGTAGCGGTCGGAAAACCAGCCGAGCGGCCACTGTAGCGCGAGCGCCCCGACCGACACTGTGAGCATGAACGATCCGATGGCGGCCTCCGAAAGCTCGATTTGCTGGGCGTAGCGGGGCGCGAGGCCCCACAACGCCTCCGCGGTCGCGCCGCTGACGAATACACCGATCGCCGCCAGCGGGGATCGACGAAACGTGCGCCCCGGGCGCACGGCCTCACGGTCCACTTCGGGCGTCCCGGTGACCTGAACGAGGCTTATCGGTATGAGGCTGAGTGACATCAGCATACTGACGACGGCGAAGATCTCGAACCCGGAGACGGAGAATACTCCCAGCAGCGGCTGCCCGCCGCCCATTGCCGCGAGGTAGACGAGGCTGTAGACCGAGAGAACCCGTCCCCGGTTATACGTCGAGGAGCACCCGTTGAGCCAGCTCTCCACCACCACGAGCACACCGGCAAGCGCGAATCCGTGCACCGCCCGAAAGATGAACCACGCAACGGGAAGCTCGACGATGGTGTGGGCGAGCACCGCGGCAGCGGCAAGCGCCGCGAGCGCCGCAAAGGTGCGTACATAACCCACCGAACGAACGAGGCCCACCACCAGAAACGACCCGGCGATGAAGCCCATGAAGTACGCGGAGATAATGAGTCCGATGGTCGTGTCGGAGAATCCGAGAATGCCGGCGCGCAGGGCTACGACCGTGCTCTGGAGGGCGCTGCTCGCCCCCAGCAACACGACCGATACCATGATCGCGCCGATGGTAGTGCGAGCAGTACTCATACGCCTCCGTCGGGTATCGCTACCTCAGCTCGCGCCGAACCAGTTGGCCGCTTCGGTCGCGTGATTCTGGAAGATGTGCTTGGTCTCAGTGTACTCCTCGAGCCCCGGACGTCCAAGCTCCCGGCCGATGCCGGATTGCTTGTATCCGCCCCACGGCGCCTGAGCAAAGTAAATGTTGAAGTCGTTTATCCACACCGTGCCCATCCGAAGCGCCGCCGCTACGCGCTCTGCGCGGTCTTGATCCTGCGTCCACACCGCACCGGAAAGCCCGTAGGTGGTATCGTTAGCGAGACGGATCGCCTCCTCTTCGGTCTCGAAGCTCTCCACCGTCAGCACCGGCCCGAATACTTCCTCCTGCACGATGCGCATGTCGGTCGTGCATCCCGTAAAGATGGTCGGAAGGTAGAAGAAGCCCTTGTCGAGCTCGGGCACGTCGGGACGGGCCCCGCCGAGAACGAGCTTCGCACCTTCTTTCTTGCCTATCTCCACGTAGCGCTCCACCTTCGCCCGATGTGCCTCCGAAATGAGGGGACCCATTTCGGTCGCCGAATCGAAGGCGTCGCCGAGCCGTATCCGTTTCGCCCGCTCGACCACCGCGTCGACCAGCTTGTCGTGCATGCTGCGTTCCACGAGAAGTCGTGACCCCGCCGAGCACACCTGCCCGGCGTGGAAGAAGATGCCGTTGAGCACGTAGTCGACGGCAAGCTCGAAGTCGGTGTCCGCGAAGATGATGTTCGGATTCTTCCCTCCGAGCTCGAAGGCGATCCGCTTCACGTTTCCGGTGGCGGCGGTCATGATCTTCCGACCCGTTTCGATGCCGCCGGTGAAGCTTATGAGGTCCACGTCATGGTGTACCGCGAGCTCGTTACCGACGGTGGGCCCGGGGCCGAGCACGAGGTTGACCACGCCGGCGGGAAAGCCCGCCTCCTCGGCAAGCTCCGCCACCTTGATGGTAGTGAGCGGTGTGTCCTCGCTCGGCTTCATGATGATGGTACAGCCGGCGGCAAGCGCCGGGGCCATCTTCCACGAGGCCTGCAGCAGCGGGTAGTTCCACGGCGAAATCTGACCGCACACACCGACCGGCTCCCGCACGACGCGGCTGGTGGTATTCGGAATCGGGGAGGCGATGATCTCCCCACCATCCTTGTCGGCGAGCCCCGCGTAGTAGCGAAAGATGCCGGCAATGTCGGCCATGTCCCACCGGCTCTCCTCCATGGTCTTCGCCGTGTCCCAGCTTTCCAGCGCCGCGAGCTCCTCCGCATCGCGCTCGATGAGGTCGGCGAGGGCTCCGACCAGTCGTCCGCGCTCGGCGGCAGGAGTCCGGGCCCATGCACCGTCGTCGAAAGTCCGGCGGGCGGCCGCAATGGCGCGCCGAGCGTCCTCCACGTCGCCTTCCGCGACCGTTGCGATATGGCGCTGATCGAAGGGATAGATAATGTCTCGCGTCTTCCCGGAGGCGGCAGTTGCCCACTCGCCGTCAATGTACATGCGTTTCGTTTCGTTCGGTTTCAACACCTGGTTCATACGCGCCTCTCCTACCATGCCGATCCGGCGGAAATCGTAATGTCCTGACCGGTGATGCCGATCGCCTCGTCGCGGCAGAGGTAGGCCGCGGTTGCCCCGATTTCAACGGGCTGAATCATGCGCTTCTGGGGATTCTCGGCCTTCTGCTGCTGGATGAAGAGGTCACCCTTGGTATTCATCTGCTTCTCGGCGATGTCGGAGAGCCATTCAGTCCCGAAGGTCGTTTCCACCCATCCCGGGCTGATCGTATTGGCGGTGACGAGAGCCTCCGCTCCTTCCTGCGCAACCGCCTTGGTGAACCCGACGACCGCCGCCTTGCTCCCGCAGTAGGCGGGTGAGTACGCCGCACCGACGCTTGCCGCGGTGGAGGCGATACTGATCACGCGGCCCCACCGGCGCTCGATCATCCCCGGCAGAACCTCCCGCGTCGTGCGGAATACGCCGTTCGTGTTTACGTC
>CAZVXU010000124.1:0-2643 GCA_964631585.1 uncultured Spirochaetaceae bacterium
TCTTCCGATCTGGCGTCGTGTGGCCCGGGGGCGTGGACCCAGTGGGCGCCCCCGGCGACGCGTGGGGCGCGGCGGAGCGGTCACTCACCGGCGGGCCGGCGGATTCCGCCGCGGTCCACAGCTCGGGGCCGGAGATCGGGGTCTGTCCCTCCCGCGAGCGCCGGCCGAGGCTCGCCTTGAGATACTCCTTCACCGTCCGCGTAAGCCGTGCATGGATATCCCTGAGGTTTCGAATGCGGACCTCGCGCTTTGCGGGATGGATGTTGAAATCCACCTCGTGGGGGTCGACCTCGAGGAAGACGAAGGCGCTCGGGAACAGGCCCCCGGGGATGTAGTCTGAGAAGGCGTACTCCACGGCCTGCACGAGCCCGTACTCCCACACCCGGCGGCCGTTTACGTAGATCTGAAGGCGTTTTCTGTCGCGGCGAACCATATCGAGGCCCGGCGTCACAACCGAAAAGCTGAAGCTCTCGCCGCTTCCCTCGATGCGGTGGAGCATGCGGCGGTCTCCGAGGTCGGGGTAGCCTGCGGCCACCCGCCCGGTGAGATCATCGGCCGGGAGAAAGAGCTTCATCGTAGCGTCGGTGAAAAGGCGAAACGCCCGGTCGGGGAAGGGCAGAGCCTTCTCGAGAAGCACGGTCTGCGACATGCGCGTCTCCGCTGAGGCGCGCTTGAGAAAGCGCTTTCGGGCGGGAAGCGAGTAGAAGAGATCGGCGACCTCCACCGTCGTACCCCGGTTCGCCGGCGCATGACCGAGTGACACGAGGCGACCGCCGTCAACCACGAGGCGGTTGCCGCTTCCCGAATCGTCGGGGGCACTGGTGATGCGAAGTCGGGCGACGGTGGCGATGCTCGAGAGCGCCTCCCCTCGGAAGCCGAGGCTTGAGACCTCCTCGAGATCGCGCTCTGTCTCTATCTTCGATGTCGCGTGCGGGAGGAAACACAGCTCGAGGTCCTCCCGCCCCATGCCTCCTCCGTCGTCCACTACGCGGATCGACTTCGTCCCGCCCTCTTCGAGGTGTACCTCGACGGTTGACGCGCCGGCATCTATGGCGTTGTCGACGAGCTCGCGGACCACCGAGTAGGGGCGGTCTATGACCTCCCCTGCGGCAATCTTGCGTGAAACCTGGTCGGAGAGTACCTGGACCCGGGGAGCCACGACTACAGCCCGATGCGTGTCTCGATAGTCACGGAGTTTCCGACCTCCGGTTCGCCGTCGTCGTAGCGGATCGTTCCGTCCTCGTTCCTGAGCACGGTCGTCGTCACGATGAACGCCAGATCGAGCGTCGGCGCGACCGGGTACACGACCTCGCTTCGCAGCACCGAGTTCGCGTCGAAGAATGTTGCCTCGGAGAAATCACCCCGGCTCATTGCCGTGGCGAAGAATCCGCGCCGGTCGTACTCGGTGGAGGCGTGAATGCCGAGCGGCAGTAGACCCTCGCGGAGCTCCGCCCTGAGGGTGAGGTAGTCGTAGTCGGAGAGCGTCCATTCGCCGGCGCTGTCGACTTCCCAGGGCCAGAGATAGCCCGCGCGAAAGCGCAGGTTGTCCGCGAGGATGGAGAATCCGGCCTCGCCGTAGACACCTGCGCCCGTCTCGTCGAAGCGGTCGGCATCGGGGTCGAAGAAGTAGCTGTAGACCTCCTCGGCTACGCGGCCGCGGCGGCGCTCGTAGCCGCCGTCGAAGTAGAAGGGTCGGAAGATCCCGTTGTAGGTGCGGAAGTCGAGGCGGTAGTCGAAGAAGGCGACGTTTCCGAGGACGCCGGTCATGGCACCGAAGTTTCGAAGCCGCCCGGCGTCGGTGTCGACGAAGGCCTCGGTTTTGAGTCCCGCGTCGACCTCGTTGCCGTCAACGTCTGTGAGTGAGTCCCGGAGGTAGGGCACGAGCCCGCCGACATCGGTGAAGGCGACGACCGAGAGCAGATCGTTTTCGACGATGGAGACGTCAACGTCCGCGCCCACTGCTGTTACGATAGGGTCGACCCGGCGAAGCTCATCGGCCATGCCCACGTATTCAGGGTCGTCTTTGGGGATGTCGCCGGCGGGGTCAATGTCTGCCACCGCGCTGAAGCCGAGGGCGGCTGTGCGCTGCAGCGGCCGGAAGAAGATGCGCCCGCCGAAAATCTCCGGCTCCGTGAGATCGTTTACGGCCGTCTCGAAGCCGAAGCCCCCGGCGTCAATGCCGCCGTTCAGTCCGATCCGCCGCACCGCGGGGAAGTCCACGTCGTTCGCGTAGTTTCGCATGAGCAGGCCATGACCGAGGGTCATGTTGTCGAGGTTTCCGAGCTTGAGGTAAAAGGGATCGCGCTGCTCACCGTACTGCAGGTAGCGCAGCTTGAGCGCGAGGTCGGTGAAGAGATCACCCGTGGCCTCGAGGGGCTCGTTCTCCCAGTCCTGATCGGATCCGAAGGACCACTCGTTGTTGCCCTTCGGCCTGTAGTAGGTGCCCGGGTCGAAGAGATTGTTCTGATACACCGCCGGGAGGTAGAGGGCCGCTTTGAGCTTGCCGACCGAAATCGTGGGCTGGACGACGATCTTTGCGTAGGTCTCGCCGTCGAGGGTAAGCGCGCCGGTTTCGAGCCCGATAACCTCGCCGAGGCGGGTCATGGCACGATCGAATGCGCTCGGCTCCTCATCCGCGGGGGC
>CAZVXU010000124.1:2743-4496 GCA_964631585.1 uncultured Spirochaetaceae bacterium
GACTCGATGGTGAACTCGGTGTCGGGGGAGAGCTTCACGATGCTGCCGTTGGGCTCGAGCCTGAGCTCCACCGTGGAGCTGAAGGTTCGCACGGTATCCCCGGGCAGCAGCTCCATGCCCATGAAGACGTTGTTGTATTCGAAGTTGTCGGCGTCGAGAATTTGAAGCTCGAGCTCGTCGTCGAAGTATTCGAGAATGGCAGCCGGGCGCGTCTGTCCGAAGGCGGTGCCCGCCACGGAGATGAGCATCGCGAGCGCGGCGACGATGAGCGTATGTGCTCGAAGGTGCATTCACTGTCCTCCTATCTCAGCGTGATCTCGCTCTGCAGCCCGGAGGTGATCACGTAATCATCAATGCTTGGGTCGTATCGCAGGTTGTACACCAGCGAGATTGCGGCGGGCCCGGTGTAGTAGGTGACCCGCGCGTCTATAACCGAGTTCTCCGGGTCCACCAGATCTTCGACGGAGTTGAAGTCCACCTTGCGGTAGCGGGCCTCGAGCGAGAGCGAGGGAATGAGGCCCCGGTCGAGCCGCACGAGCCCTGTGAGCTGATTCCGTGAGTTCCTAACGTCTCCAATTGGGCCCTCCATCGAAACGTTAAAGACGAAAAGGTCCTGGAAGAGCGAGAGCCCCGTCGAGGCGAACCAGCCGAGGTGCTCCTCGATGACCGTCGTGTCCGTCTTGTAGAGCGCGTACTTCTCGAGGCGGTACAGGTCGTAGGCGGAGTCGAAGTAGACCGGAACGAAGTTTTCGCCGATGTAGCGAAGCTGCGCCCCGTAGGTTATCACGCGCACGATGCGGCCGCCGGTGCCGAGCATGGCGCCGTTGGTGTCGCTCTGTCGCACGTAGTCACTGAAGGTTGCCAGCGTGAAGGGAGGCTCGGTGAGAATCGGGAGCCTGAGGTCGGCGCCCCAGAGAAGAACCTCATCCGGGTCGCTATATAACGCCGCGGCCCCCGTGCGGTCGGCCTTGTCGAGCTTGTCGACGTGGTAGTCGGGGTTTCGGTCTGTGACGAGGGAGGAGCCCACCTGCAGGCCGCTCACCACCGGGATCTCCGTTCCGGCGAGGGGACGGAGGTAGAACCTGCCGCCGTAGACGTCGACGGCGGCCAGGTTTGCCGCCATGGATTCGAATCCGACATAGGGGAAGTTGAAGAGCGCCCCGTCGAGGTTCAGCCGGGCGCCGAGAATGCGTCTCCCGGGGAGGAAGTGGGTGTTTCGGTAGCCGCCCATGATGAAGCCGTTCCCGAGGGTGACATTGTCGAGAGATCCGAGCCGTGCGTAGAGCGGGTCTCCCGTCTGGGCCCACTGAAGGAAGCGGATCTTCCCCAGGTAAAGCTCGGCGAAATTGGTGTTCTCGCCCGGTACCCAGTCGTCCTCGCGGACGTCGAAGTCGTTTCCATCACCACCGGTGAAGGTGTAGTTCAGCGTGAGGTCGAGGCCGAGGGAGAGTTTGCCGTAACTGAAGGTCGGGTAGAACGCGGCGGATTGATACACCACGGTCTTCCCGTCCTCGTCGAAGCTCTGCGTGCCGAGTCCGATCCCCAGTCCGAATCCGAAACGGGATGCGTCGGCGGCCTCTGTGCCCGCCTCGTCGGCGGAATCGGCGCCGTCGGTGGGGGCCGACTCCTCGTCGGCAGTCGTCTCGTCGTCGGTGCTCTGCGTCCACACGGGTGCGACTGCCACGACGGTCAGGAACACGACCCCCAGGGCAATCTGCAGCGCTCGATGCATCCAAAACCTCCTCAAAGAGCT
>CAZVXU010000124.1:4596-7398 GCA_964631585.1 uncultured Spirochaetaceae bacterium
CGCGTGATCTGACCCTGGTGGTCCTCGCCGCGGGGATGGGAAGCCGCTACGGCGGCATCAAACAGATCGACCCCGTCGGTCCCTCCGGCGAGGCTCTTATCGAGTACTCGATCTACGACGCCCTTCGCGCCGGGTTCACCCGGGTGTGCTTCGTCGTACGTGAGGATATTCACGAGGCGGTGGCCGGGTTCTTCGACCCGAAGCTCGCCGGACGCGCGGAGGTAGTATATGCCCACCAGGAGCTCTCGGACATCCCCTCCGGCTTCGATGTATCCGCAGGGCGCAGCAAGCCGTGGGGACCGGCCCACGCGGTTCGTGCCGCACGTGATGCCGTCGGCGGACCATTTGTCGCGATAAACGCCGACGATTTCTACGGCCGTGCATCATTCGAGTCGGTGGCCTCCTTTCTCTCCCGCGTGGAGCCCGATGAGCCGCGCTACTGCATGGTCGGCTACCGGGTGGACAAAACCCTGAGCGAGCACGGGACCGTCTCCCGGGCTCTGTGCCGCGTGGATGCCGACGGCATGCTCACCCACATCGAGGAGCATAAGGAAATCGAGCGCGCCTCGGACGGGCGAATCGTCAGCCATCTCCCGGACGGCACCGACCTCGAGCTTGCCGCAGGCGATGTCGTCTCGATGAACATCTTCGGATTCACGCCGATGGTCTTTGGCCACTTCGAGGAGGAGTTCCGGGCCTTTCTTGCCGAGGAGGGCGAGGACCCGAAGTCGGAGTTCTATCTACCCACCGTGCAGAACAACCTCATCCGCACCGGCCGCGCAAGCGTGCGCGTCCTCCCGGACGCGGGCGCCTGGTTCGGGATGACCTACCGCGACGACAAACCCATGGTCGAGGCTGAGATACGGCGCATGGTCGCGGCCGGGGAGTATCCGCGCAGCCTCTGGGGGTGAGGGCCGCTTCCGGCCGGAGGCGGCGCCGCGGGTGCGGCCGGTCGCGCCCGGGCTGACGCCGAGGCGCCGCTCAGAACTCGATCTTTCCCTCGATGCCCCCCTGGATGCCGAGGAGCGCCACGTTCACCTCTTCACCTTCTATCACCGCCGGCTGCAGCCCGAAGCCGAGATCGGCGTAGAGCCTGATGAACCCGTGCTCGGGGAAGACGAGCCGGGTTTCGTGACCGAGGGTGATGCTGTAGGTGCGCTCCTCATCCTCGCCGCCCGGTTCATCGTAGAGGAAGCGTGCCTGCTCGGTATGCGCGAAGTAGGGCGGTCGGTCGTCCACGAGCCGCTCGAGCCCGAACACGCGCTCGGCGGGCCGCTGCCAGATGTAGCGCGCCTCGCTCTCCACCGACAGGCTGCGTAGGTCTTCCTCGACAGTGCCCGCCGCGGTATTGGTGAGTCGAAACTCGTTGTCCTGCTCCCCGAAGAGGGCCACGAGTGATGAGAACTCGCCGGTGACGGCGGTCTCCTCGGCGGGAAAGCGCCGGTCGACCGTAGCCGAGAGCGAGTTGGAGAACTCGTCGGTGCGGTAGATCTCGAAGGTCGGATAGGCGCCCACACGACCGAAGAGGTTCACCGCGGTGGCGGTGTAGCTCGCGGTGTAGCGCTGCAACTCGGTGACAGCCTCCTCCTCCCGCGTGAAGCTGCGCTCCACGGCGAGGTCCGCGGCCGAGGGCAGCACGAGGTCCCGGAGGCGGGAGCCGAAGCCCCGCTCGAGCGACAGCGCTCCGCGGGGGGTGTAGCGGGTGAAAGGCTCGCCTGCGCTGCGTCCCGCGAAACCGATGTCCTCGGCCGACTGAAAGAGCTCGGCAATGGGGACGGAGGTGGTGAGGTATTGCTGCCCGGCGAACGCGTCGCCGTAGACGCCGAAGTCGTCCTCGTAGGACGCGGCGGTGGGCGCGCCGAGGGTGCGGGAGAAGCTCCGCCTGTAGCTCGGCGTGAGCGTCCAGCTGCGGGGCGAGTCCCGATTGAACTCCAGCGGCACGCCGATAGACAGCGACGTTTCGTTCGTCTGCTCGTTCTCCGTACTCGAGCGGTTCTCGTAGGCCGCATCGGCTCCAACGTCGAGGCCCACCGGAGTGGGCTCTCGCCCCGCGGAGATCGACGCGTTGCCGCGTCGCGTCGGAGTATCGCCGGTGGTGTAGGGCGCGACGAGCGCGTAGCCGAGGATCCACGACTCGGGGTAGCTGGCGTCGGTGGTGGCGTAGCCTCCGGCGCTGTGCCCGAGCCCCGCGGCGAGGTCGAGGCTCAGAGGCTGCGCCGGGGTCATGCCTGCGGAGAGATCCCAGCTCTGATTGAGGTTCTCTTCGCGAAGCGTGGCCTCCGTATCGACTCGGATGCGAGTCTCAAGCGGCAAGGACACAAGCAGTCCGTTCGATCGATTGAGCGAGGTAAGCGGCGCGTTATAGTTCCTGCGGTAGGACTCGGTAAAAACCACCGGGGCGTCGGCCGCCGGAACACGGAGGCTGTGCCCGCCGGCAAGTGATGTTCGCTCGTCCTGCACCGCGACCTGAACGTCCGTCTCGAGCCGCGTGTAGAGGAGATCTCCCGCCAGCTCGGTACGGGTAAGGAAGCTTCCCGTCCCGCCCGCGATCTCCGAGGGGGTGGTGAACCCGCCGCTTCGCACCGAGGTATCCTGCGCAACGCGAATATTTGAGAGCACCTCCACCTCGCCGGCCCTGATGACGGTGTCGGGATACTCGTAGCTCGCCGACAGCCGTGAGGCGCCCGACATCGTAATGCGGGTCTCCGCCCAGTGGACCTCGTCGATGTAGATTGTGCCGGAGTCTGCGTCGGGGTCCGGCGTGAACTCGAGCTCGAGAAAGCTCAGGTTCGCCGCGCCCCC
>CAZVXU010000125.1:0-7355 GCA_964631585.1 uncultured Spirochaetaceae bacterium
CAGCGGTGCCGGGTGTGGTACGTGCAAAAGGGTTTTTCTGGATAGCCCCGTATCCGCAACTCGCTCTGTTTCTTTCTCAGGCGGGAACGCAAAAAGAGATCGACCTGGCCGGATACTGGTGGTCCGCGGTAGATACCGCGCAGTGGCCCCCGGAGGCTGAACTACGAGACGAGATTCGTCGTCAATTCAAAGAACCCTGGGGAGATCGCCGCCAGGAACTCGTCTTCATCGGGATGAACGTCGACGAGTCCACCGTCAGGGCGGACCTGAATCGTTGTCTCATGACCGACGACGAACTCTCGGGATTAGTCCCCGACAATATTGAAGAACGGTGCTCACATCTCCCGAATCCATTTGCCGAGCACATCGCGATACCGGAAGAGGTGTGAGCGATATGATGATGCCGCTACAGACTCAGAGGATAAACTCAACGCGGCGGTTGCGCCGGTGGTTTTCCTCGTCCGTGGCGAGAAACTTGCGGCTGTTCGGCGCAATGACATTGTTCGATATACGACTCTCGTAATGGTCACCGTCACGGGCCACAAGGACGTCAACGGGGATCTCACCCTCTCGCATCGTCTCAAGTTCGACTCTGTCAATAATCGAGAACCCCTGGGAGGAGGTATACGGTGATGTCTCCAACCCTACGAAACTCTAAGGCCCGTGCGATCAACCGATCGGGCTTAGAAAGAGGCTGCTTATGACAACCGATGCTCTTTGTTTTCAGGGCTACGCCGAATGGCGCGAAGCGCTCACGAAACACTGCGGGGTTTCTCTCACTCCGGATTACGCGCGGAAACGAATACAAGCTTTACGGGATCCGAAAGACCCCGCTACGCGCAAGTTTATCGATACGTATGGAGAAGCTCATCTTCAACAGGTGATTCGCTGGTTTCAACAAGCAGAACAAGAGATGTAGAAAGAGTATTCGCGATCGCCGGATAGTATGTATGAAATGGGCCCACCGTCAAAACAGAATCCGCTGAGCCGACCGCGACGCGCGCCCTTTTTTAGACCTTTTTCGCCTCGCGGTATACCACGTGTCGCCGCACAACCGGATCGTATTTGCGCAGCTCAAGCTCGGCGATCACCAAACACGTCGGCATCCACTTTTGCTGCCCCAACCGAGCCGCGGGGTCTCGCATGAGCCCCGCGGCTGAGTGAGCGTTGGAGGGAGCTACGTCGCGACCGGCGCGGCGGCTCGATCGCGAGCCCACGCTATGCATCGGCTGAGAAAACGCTCGGTGATGGTGACACCTGCGAATCCGGCGTGCTCTTCGGGATCTAGCGTCGTTGCCAGCACGGTACCCGGGAAGGAGGTTTCGTCGAGCAGTATGACCGCGCCGTCGGCTCCGTCGGTCAGCAGTGCTCGCTGGCCGGGTTGCGGAGTAAACACCCCGTGGTAATGCCACCGCAGATCCTCGAGGCTCAAACCCTCGAATAGCTCGTGCGTCGGCTCGGCAATCGATAAGGCGTCGGTATGAACGCACCCCGGCGCATACGTCTCCTCCGCGCGCTCCGGGAACGAGACCTTCGGTAGGCGCTTCGCCCACACGATTCCCGGAAGCCACGGCAACACCACTTCGCCGAAAGACATGATCGTCCCGCCGTGCTCAAGGAATCGACGGATTTTAGTGCGGGACGCATACAAGGCCTCTTGATTGCTCTCGCGGGGAACGATGAGCACGTCGTAGGCATCGAGATCTACGTCTTGAAGACGCCGCACGTACACCAGCTCCATATCATCGTACTCCGGTCGGCTAAAGAGGTCGTACTGGAAGTGCAGACCGCTATAGAGCACCGCTATTCTGCGGCGTGTGCGGGCCGCGCGTATGGCCGGTGCCTCCGCATCTATCCACGCCGTCAGATTTTGCAAGGCGCGTACGGCTCCTTCGTCAGCGGAGAACGCGTGGCAAAACAGGTCGAACTGCGTCCCGGCAAGTATCACACCTCGCGTGCTGCTACGATCCTCGTAAACGATCGTGTCTCCGCGGCTGTTGGACACCAAGGTGGAGGCACCTTCCGGGGCGTGCACGTGTCCGTGACTGCACAGCCCGTTGATACCTTTGTGCCAGTGCATATCCGCGGATTCGATTCCCTCGAGCACCATGTGCGTGCTCGTTTTCAACAGCGCTTCGTCGTCCTCGGGCGTAAATCCTCCCGGACGACATCCCGGCAGCCAGTCCCCGTGGTAGTCTCCGAGAACCACGAGGATGCCCGGCAGGTCGAGAAACTCCCGAATGACCCGCCTGTAGTCGTTCAAAGCGACCTGATCCACCGATCTGGGCACGACCAGCGCGTCGTATGAGCGCAAGTCGATCTCAGGAAGTCGGTATATGTCGATCGGCTCGAACCGACCTCGAAATCGGGAATCGTTTAATGTCTGATGCTGAAAGCTTATCCCCGAATAGAGAACTCCAATCTTACTCATGTCCGTAGTATTCATAATTCACCTCGTTGTTTCGCGATCGCACGTAGCCGGCCGTGCCCGCTGCAGTGTGGCGGGCGGCGATTAGCCGGTAACGGGATCCGGCTATTCCCAGCCCTTCCAGCGCTCGGTCCCGGGAGAGCTCAAGATCGCATCGATCTCTTCCTGGCTCGGCTCATAGTCGTAGAAGCGTGTGTAGAACGAGCGAATTTCCGCCTCGATATCGATATCCTCGAATCGGGAGGGGAAGTGGTTCTTCGCGAGCCACATGAGCATGAGCGGTGACTCCTGGCTCGGCGGATCCCAGCGGTACGCTCCCATCGGTATTTTGAAAACCTGTCGGTTCTGAACGGCGGAAACGGGCGTAAAGTCAAAGCCGTCGAGCGCGTTCGTGTAGAGATCCTCGGGCTGCACATCGGTGAAGTTGGTGATGTACATGATCTCGGGATCCCACTCGTAGAGTTGCTCGATATTGATCTCCGCAATCCAACTCGGCATGTCGACAGCCACGTTTCTCGCGCCGGCGGCTTCCAGCCACGCGTACGCCCGTGCTTGAAGAGGCGGGCTGTGAAATACCATCGCCTCTGGTCGCTCGGATTCGGGCACGTCGGCGATGCGCTCCTCGATCATCTCTTCGGTCTCCCGGTGGAATGAGAGAAGCTCCTCGAGTCGCTCGGTCCGCCCCGTGACCTCGCCTACCAATCTCAGCCACTCACGGGCATCCCGAAAGTCCTGACCGCCTCCGCCCACGGCGATGACCGGAAGACCGACCGCTTCCATCTTCTCGATTTCTTCGGTCTGACTTGCCCACTGGAATACGATGTCAGGCTCCAGAGCGAGCAACTCTTCGATGTTCACCCGAAAGCCCTGGGTAACGAAATCCGTTTCTGCATTCAGGAGCTCCGGCGCAATGCGACCGAGGATTGAGCCTTCAACCGCGGCGTACGATGAGGGGTGCATCCCGACAACGCGTTCGCCGGTACCGTCCATCGTGAAGAACACCGACGGTATCGGAATGGGTAGAGCGACGACCCGCTCAAAGTCGGCCGGGATCTGTACGTCTCGACCCAGAGCATCGGTCACCGTGCGGGTGGCGCTGTCGGTGCCGCCTTCCGCCTCTCCCGAGGCCCATACCGCTGGCGTGAGCGCTACGAGGAAAGCCAACGCCCACAAGAGGGCGCGTTGCATAGTCATAAGAGATACCTCTCTTCTACATAGGTTCTATCGGAACCACGACGTGGTTCTGTTTTCCGTTTACGGGCACACGAACGATGCGTGTGCGAACTGAGAAGGCGGCCTGCAAGCGGTCGTCCGTGACGACGTCCTCGATCGGGCCGAAGGCGCTGTCGCCGTCTCTCCCCATGACCAGCGCCCGAGTAGCGGCGCCGAAGGCGTCGGTCGGCAAATGGGTGCTGAATGCCACAGCTATACCCCGCTCGCTTGTGAGCTGGGTGAGTATGCGATGGACAAGGAGTTGATTGCGAAAATCGAGGTGCGCGGTCGGCTCGTCGAGGAGCAGGACGGTTGACTCCGTCACCAATGCTCGCGCGATCAGCACGAGCCGGCGCTCGCCGCCACTCATCGAGGAGATACTACGGTCTGCAAGATGGCCGATTCCGAGGCGCTCGAGCTCGTCCCGCGCGCGTAGCTCATCGTGACGACTCGGTGTACCGAACAACCCGAGGCGGGCACTGCGGCCCATGAGCACCAACTCGGCTGCGGTGTATCCGAAGGACGTCTCCGCATCCTGTGGAACATAACCGACGACCGAAGCTCGAGCAGTCGGCGGGAGAGAAAGCAGGTTGCGCACCGCCGGCCTCGTATTCTCGCTCGGCTCCTCGACGAGACGCACCTCGCCCGAAGCAGGGCGAAGAAGCCCACAGAGGCAGCGAAGAAGTGTCGTCTTACCGCAGCCGTTCGGACCGAGTATGGCCGTAACGGTGCCGGCGGGGAGGCGAAGCGATACATCAGAAAACACGGCGGACTGCCCGAAGGCAACGCTGAGATTCCTGGCCTCGAGTACGCTCACCATTTGCCTCCCGTACGACGCAAGAGAAGTGCGAAGAACGGCGCGCCTACCATGGCGTTGAGAATGCCGAGCGGTACTTCGCCGGCGCTCATATTGCGGGCCAGATTGTCGATCAGAGCCAAATAGACGGCCCCGAACGCCGCGCTCGCGGGGAGTAGCCTCCGATGGTCGACGCCGACGATCATGCGAGCCATGTGCGGGACGACGAGCCCGACCCATCCGACAACACCGGCTACCGATACCGCGGCCGCCGTGCTCACGGTCGCTGCGGCAATTGCTATCCAGCGACTCAGCGTGACATTTACTCCGAGAGTCGTCGCCTCGCTGTCGCCGAGCGACAACACGTTAATCCGCCACCGCATTGCGAGCAGCGTCACAGTCCCGATGAGGATTGCCGGAGCGACCCGAAAGAGGGAAACAGTGGTGACGCTTGCAAGCGATCCCATAAGCCAGTGAACGATGGCTGGGAGGGTGTCTTCCGGGTCCGCGACGAACTTGGCGAGCGAGATGCACGCTTCCGCCAACGCGCCGACAATGACGCCCGCGAGAACCATCATCAACATGGAGCGTCCTTTCGAATAGCCGCCGATCATCATGGCCAGCATTACCGCCCCCATTCCGAATGCGAAAGCGGACAGCTGGATGATCCAGGCGCGGTAGCCGATGAGAAGAATCGCAAGAGAAGCTCCGAGGCCGGCACCGGCGGAAACTCCGAGGATTCCGGGACTGACGAGGGGGTTTCGAAACAACCCCTGAAGCGTCGCGCCCGATGTCGCCATGCCCGCACCAACGAGCATTGCCGCAATCGCACGCGGGAGCCGCACCGAAAGCACGACGGTGCGCTCGGTCTGAAGCCCGAAATCGGTGCTTGCCGGCAGAAACAGATCCTGTACCGCCGTCCATAGGACGAGCAACACACGTTGAGGAGCAATCGAGTAGCGGCCGAGGCAGAGAGAGAGCAAAAGGGTGCCCGCCAACGCCGTCGCGACCACAGCGGCACGGAAGCCTCGTGATGCCACCACTCGTCGTGGCAATTGTGTGGGGCGCGATTCTGTAGGCGCTTGTTGTAGCTTTAGCATGAAGGCCTCAATACCCTGGTAGAAGAATCGAATTTTTTACTGCGGCGCACCCATCTCTCAACTCACGTGGAGTCGTACCCGCTCGACGACGCGTCTCTTGAGGTCCAACTGCAGCGAAGAGAACGTCTCGTCCAACAGCAGCGACCGCGACGGGTCTGCAAGCGCCGGACAGGCGACAGGAGAATGGCACCCCTCGTCGAGACCGAGCGCAGACCGTAACCGGAGCGTGCAGCGTATCCTCCACCGCGCGAGCGAGCCCCGCGGCAAGTCCCGTCACGATCGATGCAAGAACGGCCGTACTGAAGGAGACGATACGCACTATCTCCACCGCGGTGCGTTCCGGTGCCGGGAGCTCATTACGGCGGGCGACGTTACCATCTCGAGCTCGACGACGTAGCCGTCGGCTATGGCGTCCGGACCGACATCGAGATTCGCGGCGCTGATGGCGGGTACACCCGTAGGCACGACCATGTCGATACTGATCCGTGCGTCTGATTGCTGCTCGGCGCTCTGAGAAGACGCGCTCTGCTCGGACTCGACGGGAGCCTCTTGTGAGCCCGCCGCGAACAGAAGTCCCGGGATACCCAGGAGCGCGAGCACGGTGAATCTCGCCCCGACGGCGCGTCTACGAGAACGCCGGCGGATTGATGTGCAGTTACGCGACATCAAAGCGAAGCTCCCCCGGCGCCGGCATAGCGAGATACATTCGGGACGCGCCCGGCGAGCTCAGCGCGTGACGTTGATTCGGCTCGATGAGGTGGCGCTGACCGGCGGAGACCGACACGTTCGTGCCCGACTCGCTATAGTGGATGTCCGCGGTCCCCTCTGCGACGATTGCCGCAGCCTCATGCGTCGCATAGTGCTCCGGCATGAAGGCAGGGCGATCGCTGGACCCCTGTATAACCCGCTGTTGGGTCCCCATGTGAACGGGATCAACCTGCGGCCGCGGCCGCTCGGCGGCGTCGACCGGTATATGTGATTGGGGGTGCTCTTGTTCCATACTCAAATGCTAGTGTATTCGAACTTAGTTGTCAAGGCCTAACTTTTTGTTTCGATGCAGGCAGTTTCCAGGCGGGGCTCGTATCCCGCGGTATCGTTGCTTTGACTGCGAGCGGCCCCGGACAGGAATCCGCTGAGCCGACCGCGGCGCGCGCGCCCTTTTTTAGACCTTTTTCGCCTCGCGGTATACCACGTGTCGCCGCACAACCGGATCGTATTTGCGCAGCTCAAGCTTCTCCTGGTGAGTCCTGCGATTCTTCGTCGTGTAATAGCTATGCGGGCTGGCCGTGCTCTGGAGCCGAACAATTGTCACTGCTTCCCTCTTCTTCGCCATAACGTCTCCTTGTTCCGGAGTATTATATAGTATTACCATGAATGGCAAGATGTCGGCCCGTACGCGGACCGTCGGCCCGGAATGCCGTGCACTTCCGTTTCCGGAGCGTGTTCGCCGTATAGTTGTTCCTGCCACGCGCCGGACGACTCCAGCTGGGTAAAAGTAAGCCTTGACAAACTATGTTAAACACGGGAAACTCTGGCCAAGAGATGCGGAGAAGCCCGGCGCGCGAGTGTTCGGCGCCGGGCTTCGGATAAAAGGAGATTCGAATGGCAACTATAGGGATATTCTACGGCTCGAACACCGGCAATACCGAGTCGGCCGCAAAGAGAATCGCTGCTGCTCTGGGCGATCAGGCGGCTGAGCCAACGAGCATCGCGGATACGTCCGCCGATGAGCTATCCGGATACAGCGCCCTCATTTTCGGAGCATCCACCTGGGGTGTCGGCGATATGCAAGACGACTGGGACGACAATCTGTCCATGG
>CAZVXU010000126.1:0-7318 GCA_964631585.1 uncultured Spirochaetaceae bacterium
GGAGATTCGCACCCATCGCGTCCCGCACATCGACATCGATCTCGATCTTCACCATGCCGGCGAGAGGCTCGATCCGCAGGTCGCGAAATCCGCCGCCCCGGCCGGCCATACGCTCGAGACCCCGGCGAGCCACCGCCTCGAGCTGCGCGCGCTCGGCCTCGAGTGCGGCAACCAGACGCTCCGCGCTTTCGTGCCGACCGACCTGGGGCTCGAAAAACACCTGCGCCGTCATCACCGGATCGTCGGCAACGGTGGTGAACCCCCCGGCCCGAGCGATGATTCCGGCGGCGTAGGAGGCTGCGGCGATCACCGAGGGCTCCTCGGTTGCAAGCGGAACGTCGTAGGTCTCGCCGTCGAGGAGGAAACCGCCGGCAATACCGAGGGGCACCGGCATGACGCCCACCGAGGACTCCACCATGACGTCGGCCAGATCGGCGAAGGGCGCGTCCTGCGCCAGCTCTGCGTCGCTGAGTCCCAGTGCCTCACGCAGCGCCTCGCGCCGCTCGGAGACGGAGAGCTTTCGAAAGCCTCGTGGCAGGTGCCGCCCGCTCATCCGGCCGTCTCCTCGAGCGCGCGCACCTGGGCGTCAAAACCGGGGGAACGCAGAAGGGGCACCTGCCTCAGATCCTCGAGGGTGCGGGAAGAGGTCATGATCATCACTGTCTCGAGGGTCTTTCGGAGTTTCTCGGTGGCCTCGATCACGCCGTCGACCCCTTGCGATACGACGGCCCGGATAAAGGGGAGGGCGAGGCCGGAAAGCTCGGCGCCGAGCGCGGTTGCCTTGGCAACGTCCATCCCGCTTCGGAGGCCCCCCGAGGCGATGATGCGGCCCCCTCGTCGACCGACGGCAGCAAGCAGGGGAGCGGTGGGTGTGCCCCAGGAGGCGAACTCGTCTGCGGCGGCCTGCATCGTGCCGTCGAGGCGGTAGGCCTCCACCGTCACCCAGTTCGTCCCGCCGGATCCGGCGAGATTCACGTAGGACACACCTGCATCGAGCAGGCGGGTGACTTCGCCGGGATGGATCCCGAAGCCGGTTTCCTTGACGATGACGGGTACTGGTGATGCCTCGCAGAAGCGCGAGATTCCCTCGAGTATGCCCCTGAAGTCCCGGTCGCCGCCCTCCTGGAACAGCTCCTGTCCCGCATTGAGATGAACCACCAGGGCATCGACCTCGAGGCGGCGGATCATTTCGGCCACCTCGGCTTGCGGGAAATCGCGAATCTGCACCCCGCCCATGTTGGCGAATACCGGAACGTCCGGCGCATAGCGTTTGAGGTAGAAGTGGTCGAAGACCTCGGGTTTTCGAAACAGGATCCGCATGGACCCCATGCCGACGGGGATACCCGCCTCCTGCGCCGCGCGGGCGAGGTTTTTGTTGGCCTCGTATCCCTGGTCCGACCCCCCGGTCATGGAGGAGATCAGCACGGGCATTCGTATCCGCATGCCGAGAAACTCGAGACCGGTGTCGATATTCTCAGCGGCGATCTCCGGCAGCGCCCGATGGACGAAGGAGAGCTGGTCGAACCCTGCCGAACCGCTTTCTACCGAGTAGCGGGACTCGTCCACACAGATCGAGAGGTGTCGCGCCTTGCGCTCGCCGATGTTTTCCGGCATCTCCGGCGTCTCAGGCTCTGGTGTACTCACGGTATCCGTCGTCACGTATGTTTTTGAGGTAGAACCGGCCTTCAGGGACCTGCTCCGATGTCATCTCCTCGCGGTACTCCTCAGCCGCCATGGGTACACGGAGCCAGCGCTCGTAGTGCTCGAGAGATTCATCTACAGCGCCGGAAATCACCTCGTCGAGGTTCCAGCGCGAGATTACCTGCGGGGCCTGCTCGGCAATGGTGCCGCTGAACACGCTCATGGTGTTTCCCGAACCGTAGGAGCCGAGGAGAACGCGCTTCCCGACGATGTCGTCGCCGAGTGCCTCGTGCTGCTGCTTCAGCATGAATGCAAGGGAGAGATAGGCTGACCCCGAGTAGATGTTTCCGACCTCACGGGTTGGCTCGAGGGCATCGAAAACGCCACGCTCCCGCATGAAGGCGTCGGCCTCCTCCTCGTGCAGCCCGTTGTGATGCAGCAGGGCACGGCGAAGAGCCGTGATCGGCATCTTGTAGAAAGGCACGTGAAGGATGATGTAGTCGGCGTCCTGAAGAACCTCGCCGGGTTTCATCCCGCGTCTCGACGCATGGTCGGTCAGGGCGACGTCGAAGGCGTCGTTGTAGCACTGCACCGAATATCCGCCCTTGACCTTTGCGGTTACCGATCCGAGCGGCCGGAAGAAGTCATCCACATCACGAGAGGAGTATCCGACCGTGTCGAGATCGAGAGACATCAGCCTGGGCGAGGTTTCGACGAGCATCGCGACGGCACCGGCGCCCTGGGTGACCTCCGCGGTCGACGGCGCGTCGTAGCGGGCAATGTCGGAGCTTATCACGATACCGAACTCATTCGGGCGGCCGCTCACGGCAAGCAACGCGCCGACGCTCAGCATCGCGATGGTCCCGCCGGCGCAGGCGTGCTGAACCTGGAACGTCGAGATCGTCTCCGGGACATCCGCACCGGCGTTCTGCAGCACACCTTCGACGTACGCCGCTACCGGCTTGGAGTGATCCACCGGAGTCTCGGTCCCCACCGCCAGATACCGCAGACCTTCACCGGTTCCGCGCGCCTGTATCAGCCCCGCAGCCGCCTCGCTGCTGAGGGTCACGTTGTCCTCGTAGAGCCGGGGGTAGCGCACCGCGCGCTGTCCGGTCGTCTCCAGTGCGCGCCTGAGCCGACGCTCGAGTTTCGGCGTCGCCTGTGCACGGTAGTCCACCAGTGCGTCGAGCGAAATGCGCGGGCTCGGAACGTAGAGAAAAAGATCACTGAGCCCGACCGACGTTGCTGTCATGAATAACCTGCCTTGCCCTGTTTGATATCTGTGCCGGGCCATTACTCTCATCCCGACGAACCCCACTGTAGAATATAAATCCCGCGCCCGCAAAGGCAAATGCGGTACTTGATCCTGCAGCCTGCGAAGTGCATCTTTCCGGCATATGAAGATAGCCGCCCTGGTCTCCGGCGGAGTGGACAGCTCCGTGGCGCTTCACGAGGCCCTTTCCTCGGGAGCCGGAGACGTGACCGCCTTCTACCTCAAAGTATGGCTCGAGGACGAGCTGGAGAGCATCGGAGAGTGTCCCTGGGAGGAGGACCTTGCCTACGTGCGGCAGGTCTGCGAGAAGCTCGATGTGCCCGTAGAAGTCGTGCCGTTGCAGCTCGAGTACTACGATCGAGTCGTCTCCTACGCGCTCTCAGAGCTCCGCGAGGGGCGCACACCGAGCCCCGACATCTTCTGTAATCAGCGCATCAAGTTCGGCGCCTTCTACGACTACCTCGGCGACGACTACGATCGCATCGTCACCGGTCATTACGCACGCGTGGAGCACGCGGGCGATCAGGCGGTTCTCAAGCGCGGCATCGACCCGGTGAAGGATCAGACCTACTTCCTCTCCCACCTCACCCAGGAGCAGCTCTCGCGGGCCTGGTTCCCCGTCGGCTCGATGGAGAAGGCCGAGGTTCGTTCCCGGGCGCGGGAAATCGATCTTCCGAACAAGGACAGAAAGGACAGTCAGGGGATCTGCTTTCTGGGGCAGGTACGCTATCCGGAGTTCATACGACACTACCTCGGCGAGCGCGAGGGCCGCATCGTTGAGCGTGAGACCGGCCGGCACCTCGGCACCCATCGGGGGTTCTGGTTCTACACGATCGGCCAGCGACAGGGCCTGGGGTTGGGCGGCGGGCCGTGGTACGTGGTGGACAAGGACATCGAGCGGAACGAGATTCTGGTGTCGCACAGCGAGAACGTGGGCGAGGCGAGCAGGCGTTCCTTCACGCTGGGAAAGCTCCACTGGATAGCCGGGCCTCCCGCGCGCGACCGCCTTTCGGTGCGCATCCGCCACGGCCCCGACCTCGTGCCCTGCAGCGTGCAGCCGGGGCAGGGCGCACGCGGAGCCACGGCGCCGGCCGCCGGAACGGGAAAGCCGGCGCCTGCCGCCGGGAATACCCTCCGCGTCGAGATGGATCGCGCCGACCGCGGCGTCGCGCCGGGTCAGTTCGGTGTGCTCTACGACGGCGAGGTGTGCCTCGGCGCCGGCATGATTCTCGACTGAGAGCCCCGGCCGTATGTATCTTACAGACCATGACATCGACGCGGGCACAGCGGCGGGACGGGCATGAGTAGTGACGCGGGGCTTTCCATAGTGCTTCGGGCACTCGACTATGCGGCCCGTCGACATACACGCCAGCGGAGAAAAGGGGGCGAGAAGGCCCCGTACATCAATCATCCCATTCGTGTCGCCTACTACCTGGGCACCCTTGCCGGCATCGATGATCCGCATATCCTCGCCGCCGCCGTCCTTCACGATACGGTGGAGGACACCGAGGCAACAATCGAGGAGCTGCGGAACGAGTTCGGCGCGGAGGTGGCGAAGATCGTGGCCGAGGTGACCGACGACAAGAGCCTTGAAAAGCATACCCGAAAGGAGCTGCAGGTGGAGCACGCCCCCGGGGCCTCCTGGGCGGCAGCGCAACTGAAGATCGCCGATAAGCTCTGTAACGTGGAGGACATCGCGACAGCCCCGCCACCAGGATGGAGCCTGGACCGACTCACCGAGTATCTCGCCTGGAGCGAGCGCGTCGTGACGCGATTGCCGGATCCCCATCCCGCCCTCATGGAGGCCTACCGGCGGGCGCTTGCCGAGGCCCGGGAAGGCCTGGAGGCCGATGCATCGGGAGGGAGCCGTTGACGCGCCATCCCGTGAGCATCGCACCCATGATGGACTGGACCGATCGCCACTACCGCTACTTCATGCGACGTATCACGCGTGAGGTCCTGCTCTACACCGAGATGATCACCACCGGCGCCATTCGCTTCGGTGACCGTGATCATCTCCTCGGCTTTCATCCCGACGAGCACCCCCTATCCCTTCAGATCGGCGGGGACGATCCGGCCGCCTGTGCCGAATCCGTGCGCGCGGCAGAAGCATATGACTACGACGAGTACGACCTGAACTGCGGATGCCCGAGCGACCGCGTGCAGAACGGCGCCTTCGGTGCCTGCCTCATGGCGGATCCTGACCGCGTCGCGCGGGTCGTGGAGGCCATGAAGTCGGCGACGAACAGGCCGGTCACGGTGAAGCACCGTATCGGCATCGACGGCAGGGAGAGCTACGAGGACCTCGCCGACTTCGTCTCCCGGGTCTCCGCCGCGGGTCCGGCCCGATTCATCGTGCATGCCCGCATCGCGATTCTTGCCGGGCTCAGTCCCAAGGAGAATCGGAACGTCCCGCCCCTGCGCTACGAGGACGTGTACCGGCTGAAGAACGATTTCCCGAAGCTATCCATCGAGATAAACGGCCATATAGACTCCCTCGAGGCCGTTAAAGAGCATCTCGACCGGCTCGACGGCGCGATGATAGGGCGGGCGGCATACGATAATCCGTACTTCCTCGCGACCGCCGACCGGGACCTCTACGGCAGCACCGCGCCGGTACCGAGCCGGCGGGAGATAGCCGAGGCGATGATCCCCTACGTGGAAGAGGTTACCGCCGCCGGCCGCTCGCCGCGGAACGTGTACCGGCACATGCTCGGCCTTTTCGCCTTCTGTCCGGGCGCCCGGCGTTTCCGCCGCGTTCTCAGCGATCCGCGCGTCGATGAGGCGGATGTCGCCGAGACCATCCGGGACGCTATGTCGGGCGTACCGGCGGAGGTTCTCGACGCACGGGGGACCAATGGCTGATATCGCGGAGGTCGTTGCGCGCACACTCGGGAGGCTACACGGAGGCCGGGTGCTCGAAGTAGGGTGCGGAGACGGGGAGTTCACCGAAATACTCGTTGAGCAGCTTGCGTCCTATGAGCGGATAGACGCCGTCGATGCCGACGAGGACGCCGTCGCGGAAGCGCGCAGCTACTTCGAAACCGCCCATCCCGATGCGGCGGTGGATTTCTCCGGTGCCGACGCGACGAGCCTTCCCTTCGGCGAGGCCGTCTTCGATACCGCCGTGCTTTCGAACACGATTCACCATCTCGATGCCCCCGCCGCGGCCCTCGAAGAGCTCCTGCGCGTGCTCCGCGACGGCGGCACGCTCATCGTCCACGAGATGGTTTCAGACGTGACCGAGGCGCGGGAGCAGGTCGGCCGGGATCTTCATCACCTCAAGGCCATGGTCGACCGCACGCACGGCATTTCTCACAACCCCACCCTCTCGAGGGAGGGACTCGGCACACTCCTCGACCGAGATGATCTCGATGAGATCGAGCGACACGAATACCGCCCCCCCGAGCCGGAGAACGAGCATGTCGACCTCGATGACAAGATCGAGAATATCGACCTCTACGCCGACTATGCCGCCGGCCACCCCGACTATGCCGGCATCCGCCGGGAGGTGGCGCGGCTCAAGCAGCGTGTCAGGGCCGACGGCTTAGCAGCGCCGCCTCAGCTTCTCCTACTGTATCGCAAAGTCGGCGGCCCGGGCGACCGGAGGCAAGGATGAAACCGCACCAGCAGCAACCCATACGACATGCCGGACCGCCGGTTGAACGCGCCGAGGGAGCCATGATCCTTCTCCACGGCAAGGGGGCGAGCGCCGATAACCTCGTTGACCTCTCCGAGCTCCTCGACTGCGATCGGATCTCCTATCTCGCGCCGCAGGCGGAGAATGGGGTGTGGTTTCCGCGCGGGGTCCTCGACCCCATTTCGCGGAACCAGCCCGACGTGTCGGCAGCGCTCGAGCTTATAGACGGAATCGTCGAAGCGCTCGCGGAGGCCGGAGTGCCGCGGCAGCGCACCGTTTTGATGGGCTTCTGCCAGGGGGCCTGTCTCGCCCTCGAGTACGTGCTTCACAGGCCCGGCAGATACGGAGGCGTCTATGCGCTCTCCGGTGCCCTCCTCGGGGAGGATTCGCGGCTCTCGCGCCGCAAAGGGGATCTCGAGCGCACGCCCGTCTTTCTCGGAAGCAGCGATATTGATTTCATGGTCCCGCGCACGCGGGTGCTGGATTCAGCGGAGCTCATGCGGAGGCTCAACGCCGAGGTTTCCGAGCGCCTCTACCCCGGAATGCCCCACACGATAAACAGGGAAGAGGTTGATCTGATACGCGACGGACTGCAGGATCTCTTCGACTGCGAGGACTGAGCGTCCGCCGGCGCCACCGGCGCTCCCGAAGCGCCGCTCCCGCAGCCGCGCCCCCGCCCCCGCCACCGCGGTCGCGGCCGCGACGGCACGCCTCAGAGCAGCCCGCGCTCGGTGAACTTCTCGATCAACTGCGTGTAGCTTATG
>CAZVXU010000127.1:0-7296 GCA_964631585.1 uncultured Spirochaetaceae bacterium
TTCTTCGGTGGCCGCGAAGCGGCTTACTTGAACATGACGCTCCAGCAGACAAGGCTATCGTCACGGTTCTCGCTTCAGGCAAAAACGCGTGCCGGCTTCACGCCTTGCTGCTGAGCTCTATTGCTATGTTGCTGTCCGAACTGCTGAAACCCAAAAACGGTTCCTCGTGCATCAAGAGGTGATCCACGGGTCGGCATGCTTCCCGCCGGCCGAGCTGATGGAGGCGTTCGGGTTCACCTCGCAGCGTTCTGCGACGTAGAGCAACAGTGCGAACAAGCGAAGAAGCCACCACATTTCCCAGGCCGCCCTCGTCACAACGAAAAAGCTCGCACACCGGAGTGTGAGCCGGTTGCCATGATACAATGTCGGAGCTGGAGTTTTCTGGATGAGTCTAAACGTGTTGATTGTCGAGGATGAGCTCGACTTCCGAGAATACGTGAAGCACGCGATACCGTGGGATAAGTACGATCTGCGACTGATTGAAGCGGTATCGGATGTCGATCCTGCCTGTGATATTCTGCGCGCAATGCGGATTGATCTGGTTCTCCTCGATATCACCCTCCAGAAGAGCAACGGGTTGGATCTGGTTCACTGCATCGACGGGCTGAACAGTCGGCCTCGGATTGTCGTCATTACCGGCCATGAGGAGTTTGAAACCGTTCGGCATGCGTTGCGACTGGGAGTCGACGATTACCTTCTGAAGCCTTTCGCCAAGCAAGAGCTGCTCATGTCGATCCTGTCGAATCGAGAGCATCTTCTGGCACAGCTCAAAGCGGAGCGAGCGCGAGCGTCTCTCCAGGAAGCGATCGTTGACAGTTGGCTCCATCAATTGATCCGCGCGGAATCATCTGAGGAGGTGCGGAAGCTTCAGCACCTTTTGGAGCGGTATGACGTCCAGGTGCCGCCCCCTCCGCGGATTCTCCTCTGCTGCTCCATCGCACCGCATGGGGAATCGAATCAGGAGGCGGAGCGACGACTGGACAACGTCGCTGCTGCGTGGGCGACAGCCGTCGAGCAACAGACCGCTATTTCGTGGCTTGGTCTGGATTCCCGGGTCTACATATTGATGAGCGGAGTGGAGCCCTCCGAGCTCGAGTGGGAGGCACGAGACATCGCGCGGGAGTTCGTAAAGCATGCGAAACGTTACCTCGACGTCAAGCTGCAAGTAGGCCTGAGCGGGGTGATCAGCGCAATGGAGGGCGAGGAACCATCACGCCGGCTTCTCTCCGGTCCGGCTCGCCAGGCCGTGCGTGCGGAACGGCACGCATCGGATCGAGAGCCGGTTGTTTCGTGGCGCCCGACGTTCGATCCGGTAGACGGGCGAGAGTCTCGCGATGGGTCGTCATCGCCGCCGACACCATCGGATAGCAATACTCTGGATTCCTGGTATCGCATGGCAGTGCGATTTATCGACCGGTTTCACCACGATCCTACCCTCGACGTGCAGACCGTCGCCGCCCACTTCGGCGTGTCGACGGAGTACCTTCGAAGAGCCTTTCGACATTGCGGCGGCACAACCTGCGTTCAGGCGATCGCAGGGCGACGGCTGCAGCACGCCAGGCGCCTGCTGACGCAAGACGACGTCCCGGTGGCGGAAGTTGCCACTCGATCTGGATTCCGGGATCCCGCCTACTTTTCGAGGGTGTTCAAGCGCGCAACGGGGACCACTCCTGCGGAGTACCGGCGTGGTGCGCGGAGCTACGATCCCGGATGGGCGTGAGAGGCACGGTATGAGAATGTGGCATCGCCTGGCAATGGCAAACGTGGCAACCATTGTCGGTGCACTCATTGTCTTCGGTGTGATTCTCACGCGTACCTCCGTGGACAACCTTGACCGGGAGCTCGACCGCCGGGCGCAGGCGGGTGCGCAGTTGATTGCACGCCAAGTAGACGGCGTCGTGCGAAACCTTGAGTACTGCGGGAATACCCTGGTCGTCATGGCCAACGAGGCGGTAGCGGCGGCACGGTCGGAGCCGGGCCTCTCCGTGCCGACGCGCACCTCGCTGGAGAACCAGCTCTCCTTCGCGTTGAGCGTGTTCCCCGACGTTGCGTCGGCGTGGCTGGTGCTTCCGGACAATCAGGTGATCAGCTACGGGCGGCTTTCGGCGGATCCCCGCAGCGTTGCTCGCGTGGCGGAGACCTCTCTGCGGATGGATGAGCCCATGGGCCCGAGCCGTCTGAGTACACAGGGGAGAGAAGAGCTCGGCACCTCCGTCTTGGTTCTGGCGAAGCGGCTCATCAACATCCGGACCGGCGAGCCAATGGCCTCCCTCGTCCTCGTTGCCGACGCCCACTCCTTCGAGCCCATCCTTGCGCAGACCAACGCGGATTTCGCCGCCCGTTTTCGCATTGTTGATGGCGAGGGGCGGACTATCGTCGCCTCCCCCGGCGGGCGGCAGGCGTGGGAAGAGAACACATCAACCGTTCGGGAAGTCGAGGCGGGACTCGAACGGATCGGGTGGAACGTCGTCTCCCGAATCAGCGGAGAGGCGGTTCAGACCCACACGCGACGGCTGATCATCGTGCACGTTGTCATTCTGACAATCGCCGCCGTCGTCGCGTCCGCCATGGCGCTCCTTGTCTCGCACTCGATTACCCGTCCCCTCGAATCCCTGGAACGGCAGATGCGGAAGATGAACATCGAAGAGGGAATCGGGACCATTTCGGCCCCCGGCGCATGGGAGATTCAGCAGGTCGCCGACGGAGCCAACCGCCTCCTCGGACGCGTGCACGCCCTTGTAGAGCGAGTCGCAGCGGAGGAGCGTGAGCGCCACCGGTATCGGCTTGAGCTCCTGCAGGCGCAGACAAAGCCCCACTTTCTGTATAACTCGCTGGAAATGGTACACATGCTCGGTGAGACCGGTCGACACCGACGAGCCCAGCGCGCGATACGCGCCCTGAGCGAGTTCTACCGCCTCTCCCTCGCGGGCGGTCATGAGCTCGTTTCCCTAACGACGGAGCTGGTGCTCACCGAGCACTACCTGTTCGTCCAGCATCTGCGGTACCACGATCAATTCGAGTACCGCGTCAATCGGGAGGGTGCGTCGCTCGATCAGGTAAAGCTGCCCAAGCTCACCGTCCAGCCCCTCGTGGAGAACGCTATCTATCACGGCATCAAGGGGCTGTCGCGGCGCTGCATGATTGCCGTCACCGCAACTGTTTTCGATGACGGTAGCGGATGGCAGATCGAGGTCTCGGATGACGGACGCGGAATGCCGCAGGATAGACTGGACTACCTGCGGGAGCTCCGGCTCGACGCATCGTTCGGATTCAGGAGTATCGTACAGCGGCTGCGGCTCTATCTGTCGATTCCCA
Source organism: uncultured Spirochaetaceae bacterium (assembly GCA_964631585.1). Lineage (GTDB taxonomy): Bacteria > Spirochaetota > Spirochaetia > DSM-27196 > PWMO01 > JAAAOH01. The sequence goes on from CAZVXU010000127.1 coordinate 3,316, forward strand.
TCCGCTACGAGATCGAGTCCGCCGAGGAGGGCGGGACCACGGTGACCATTACCGCGGGTGGCCGACCCGGAGAGCCCGCGGGGCCGGGCGCTACTTGATGGACCCCGACGAGGTGAAGGCCTTCTGTACCCGGTCGCTGAGCACCAGGTAGACCGCAATTGCCGGAAGACTCGCGATCACGAGGGCCGCGCCCATGGCGCCCCAGTCGGTGTGGAACCTGCCCTCAAACTTGAGCAAGCCGAGGGGGAGCGTCTTCATCGACTCGTTCGATATCAGGATCAACGCCATGAGGAACTCATTCCAGGCAAACATGAACACGAAGATGGTCACCGCCGCAATCGGGGCGACAACATTCGGCGCAATGATCCAGAGGAAGGTGCGCCAGCTTCCCGCCCCGTCAATGGCCGCCGCCGCCTCGAGCTCCGTCGGCAAGGTCCGGAGGAAGCCGAAAAACACCAGCGAGGCGAAGGGGATCTGCGACGCCGTATAGGGGATAATGAGCGACCAGTAGGAGTTAGCCAGGCGGAACTCGCGGATCATTATCAGAAGCGGAATGAGAATGATCTGAATGGGAATGAACATGCCGGCGACCACGTATATCCGCGCCGCCTTCGAGAAGCGCCACGGGATCCGCGCCGTGCCGTAGGAGAAGAGCAAGGACAGGGTGATCGTGCACACAACCGTGAGGGCGGTGACAATGACACTGTTAAAGAAGTAGGAGACGACGTCGTACTGCGACCACGCCTTTTGATAGTTCTCCCACCGAAGTGTGCCGGGAAATCCGAAGGGATTGGAGACAAAGATCTCCTGATTGTTCTTGAAGGAGTAGAAGAGCATCCAGACCAGCGGATAGAGCGAGATGAGCAGGTAGCCGACGAGGACTATGTAGAGCAACAGGATCGCCGGTGATGGTGTTTTGCTTCGCATATCTCCCTCTAGTACTCTACTGTCCGCCGCTCGAGGAAGCGGTTGATCAGCCAGGTGAACAGGAGGCACTCCGCCACGAGGATCGTGACCGATGCCGATGCCAGTCCGAAATCGTTGAGCCGAAAGGCAGCGCGGTACATGTAATAGGTCAAGGTATAGGTCGATGTTCCGGGCCCACCACCGGTCATGATGGCTATGTGCTCGAACGCACGCAGACCACCGGTCAGCGCAATGATGAGGCAGAAGCGATACGTCTCCGAGAGGAGCGGGATGGTGATCGAAACCGCCTTTCGGACCCCACCGGCACCCTCCATGGTCGCTGCCTCGAAGTAGGTCTCCGGGATCGCCTTCACTGCGGTAAAAAGCAGGACCAGGTGATACCCCATGAACTGCCAGGCGTTCACCATTGCCACCGCCCAGATGGCGGTCGGCGGTCTAACGAGCCAGTTCTGCTCGAACGACAGATCAAGCCGGTCGGCCGCGGTGTTGATCAATCCATATTCCGGGTTGTACATGGACAACCAGAGCTGACAGACAACCGTGACCGAAAGCACCACCGGAACAAAGAAGGAGTCGCGGAAGAGGCGGGCGGCGCGAATCCTGCCGGTGGCAAGAATGAAGGAAAGGATCGATGCGATTCCGATCTGGTATACGACCAGAACAAGGGCGAAGATGAGGCCGTTCTTGAGCGACAGGTAGAAATCGGGGTCCCCGACGAGGGCGCGAAAGTTCTCCAGCCCGGAGAAGACCGGTGTGGACAGGCCGTCCCAGGCAAAGAAGCTCATTCGCACCGAGCGGAAGACCGGAAACGCGAGGATGACCGTGTACACAATCAGTGCCGGCAGGACGAAGCTGTAGATTGCGTAGGGCGAGTGAAGGCGTTTCGTGCTCATGATGGGGCTCCGGAATGAAGCGGCGCCCGGTAGTCCGGGCACCGCCCATTGGCGCGTCTCGGGTACCGGCCGTGCTAGTCGGCCTGTATGGCCCGATCCATTGCGGTGACGAAGGAGTCAACAGTCATGGTCCCGGCCATGAGCTTCTGCACGTTGTCCTCAATGGCCGTCTTGAACTGCGCGTCTTCCAGGCCCCATGGAAACGTGGTCGTTGTTTCAATGTTCCCGGCGTCGGACCAGAAGTCGCGTTGCACGGGATTGTAACCCTCTTCCGGCTCCGGAGAGTCTTTTGTAACCGGCGGGAAGCCGAGCTTCACCGTGCCTCCCTCGGCGTAGGCCAGGGAGAGCTGGATTGCGTATCGCGCGGCGACATCCTTGTTCTCGGAATAGGGGCTCACCGCGAATCCTCCGGGCCAGGCGCCGCCGCTCATGTTCCACCGCGTTGCACGCTCGCGACCTTCGGGCACGACAGGGTACCAGTCGAACATTGCCACATCGTCACCCATGTCTTCGTACAGGGTGGACATGGCCCAGGCGCCGTTCAGAAGCATGGCGGCGCGCCCTTCGACGAACTGCGCGTAGGCTTGGTCGTATCCCGTGCTGAACGCCCCCGGCACAATGAGCCCTGCGTCAACAAGGTCGACAAGCTGCTCGGCGGCGCGACGGTAGGGCTCATCGGACATGAGGGCGTTTCCCTTGTCCAAGGCAACGACACCTTCCGGGGCGTAGCGCGTGGCAATCACGTCGAAGAGCTGCACCCCGGGCCACTTCTCCTTGGCAAAGAGAGAGAGGGGAATGACGTCGTTCTCGGAAAAGACACGCACCGCTTCGAGGAGCTCCTCGTAGTTGGTCGGTACGTCGACATCGTATTCATCAAACAGGGTCTTGTTGTAGAACATGACGGCCACCCAGGCGCCGACGTTCGGCACTGCGTAGATGTTGCCGTCTTCGTGATAGAGGAGCTTCTGCATTGCCGGGCTCAAGCGTGACTCGATTCCCAGCTCCTCGACGTAGGGATTCAGCGGAAGGATGTTATTCGATTTACGAAAGGTCTCAATGATGTCGGCGTTCGCATCAAAAATGTCCGGAAGCGCTCCGGCTGCCGCGTACGTCTTGATCTTCTGGTTGTCGTCTCGCGCCCGTACCTCGATCTCGACCTCTACGTTCGGCATCTCGTCCTTCAGTTGCTCGATGGCGTAGTCGGTGGGAATAGTCTCCGTCTCGTCTGTGTACTGCGTGTAAAGCCGGAGGTTGACGGTCTCATCCCCCTCCTCCTCCGCCTGTCCGGCGGCAAAGGCAATCCAGGGCACCATTAGACAGATTCCTAGAACCAGCACCGCTCTCATTATTCTCATGGCGGACCTCCTTGTCGTCTGATAGAGATGTGATACTCGTTCCGGGCCCGGATAACGATGTACTCAGGCTACCACCAGTCCCCCTTGGGCGAAATGGGTTTTTCGCAACACTGTTGGACAAATCGCAACTCGCGTGCAGGCCGAGCAGCTTCCTCTGCACCACGCCACAGATGGCGCTGCAGCATAACCTTGCTGGCGCCGAGTACGGGTGTAGCCGCGCGCTACGTCTCCTGTGAGGGGCGTTCACATGCTTATGAAGCATAGGTTCTTATGTTTTCGTGTCAAGCGTCGGTTAGGCGCATTTTGCGGTCGGTGGTGTTAGACTGCTCCTGATCAACAGCAATCCGGAAGCGAAGAGATCAGGACGGTCGATGGCACGAAGGTCTTTGGTGGCAATGTGCAGAAGATGAGCTTGGTCGGGGTGTGTTCGCGGCCGAGTAGAAACCGCTCGTTGTTTGCCGCGTACTAGACTTCGGAGCACACGTGGCTGCGCCACGCAGCTCAAGCCGGTCGTCACGCCTGCAGAAAGAGTCGGTTGAGGGGAAAGCGGAGGCCGAACACGAAGAACCCGGCCAGCCGGTTCGGAAGCACCGGCGGCACTGGCCTACATCAGCATCAGGTCGGTTTCCTTTAGTCGTCGAGAAAGTCGTACGGAAGCGTCTTCCAGTCGGGATTATCCCGGACGCTCTCTTTCCACGCTTCGATCTCGCCAGGAAACGGAAACCCATCCTCATCATCCTCAGGAACCCCGCCGAGCGTCATGAGCCCGAACTCGTCGCTCCCCGTAGCGGGGTCTTGATCTGCGA
>CAZVXU010000128.1:0-7293 GCA_964631585.1 uncultured Spirochaetaceae bacterium
GCGCGCGTCCCGGGTGCTCCCGTCGGCGCCGCCGTCCGCTGCGCCGCCCGCGCGTCCCGCCTCCGCACCAGCGCCGGCGCGGGTTCTCGCCTCTGTATACACGTCACCCGAGGTGATATCGAAGCCGGTGGCCGAGAGAAGGCCTGCGAGCACGGAGAACTCACCGGGGGCGTCGTAGGAAAGGAAAGTCACCTCGGCGCCGTCGCTCGTGCGCCGAATCAGCACGCGGACGGGGTCTTCCGGCGAGAGGGCGGCGAGGCCGGCGAGATGCGCCTCGATCTCTTCCGCCTGAAACGTATCGAAGTAGTTTTCGGGAAATCGCTCGACGTAGCGCCGTATGATTTCTTCGGGGACCTCAGGAAGGCGTGAGCTGAGCTCTGAGACTGTGGGGCGGGGGGACTGAAACTCCTGCGTCACGTGCGACATTGTAGCTCAACGGGGCCGACACAGAAAGGGTGACGAAAAAAGCGGACGAGACCCCGAGGTTCCCCTCGCAGTCCCGCCCGCCGGCAATGGATGGCTGCCGTACAGCCTCAACCGATGGCGTCGTTTCCTTTCTCGCCGCTTCGGATTCGAATCGTTTCCTCGAGCGGTACGACGAAGATCTTGCCGTCGCCGATCTCCCCGCTGCGCGCTCCCTTTATGATCGCGTCTATTGTCGGCTGAACGAAGCCGTCGTTGACGGCGATCTCGATTCGCACTTTCTTGAGGAGGTTGACCTCGATGTCGACACCCCGGTAGTGCTCGGTGTAGCCCTTCTGCTGTCCGGCACCCATGGAGTTGGTCACCGACATCTTGTAGACCTCGGCCTTGTACAGCTCCTCTTTCACGTCACTCAGCTTATGCGGCTGAATATAGGCAATAATCAATTTCATGCTGTTCGACCTCCTTTACATCGAAGTGAAGATCTGGAATCCGCTGTAGGACTCCACGCCGTGCTCGCCGATATCCAGGCCCTGCAGCTCTTCCTTCTCCGACACGCGGAGGATGCCGAGCGCCTTCAGGATGCCGAACAGAATGAGCGCAGCTACGACCACGTAGGCGAAAACCGCCAGTACGCCGATGACCTGCACGCCGAGCTGTGCCGCGCCGCCGCCGTAGAACAGACCCACGATACCGGGGTCGTTCACGCCGTCTGCGAACAGGCCGACAGCGATGGTACCCCAGGCGCCCGCAGTTCCGTGCACCGACACCGCACCAACAGGATCGTCGATATGCAGTACCTTGTCGAGAAACTCGACCGACAGCACCACGATGATTCCTGCGAGGAAGCCGATGATGACCGCGCCGACGGGACTCACGACCCAGGTTCCGGCCGTTATGCCCACCAGGCCTGCAAGCGCCCCGTTGAGGGACACGGACGGATCGGGCTTACCGAACCACAGCCAGGACGTAATCATCGCACCGATGGCACCGGTTGAGGCCGCCAGCGTCGTCGTGGTGGCCACGTGGGCGATCGAGAGATCCGTACCGGAGAGGGTGCTTCCGGCGTTGAAGCCGTACCACCCGAACCACAGGATGAACACACCGAGTGCGGCAAGCGGCATGTTGTGACCCGGAATGGCTCTCACCGTGACCTGACCGTTTACACGCACGTACTTGCCGCGGCGTGCGCCGAGAACAGTCGATCCGACGAGGGCCGCCCAGGCGCCGACCGAGTGCACGACCGTACTACCGGCAAAGTCGTGGAAGCCGAGCTCAGCGAGCCATCCGCCGCCCCAGACCCAGTGGCCCGAGATCGGATAGATGAGGCCGGAGATGAAGACGCTGTAGACCAGGTATCCGATGAACTTTGTTCGCTCGGCCATGGCACCGGACACGATCGTGGCTGCGGTGGCTGCGAATACAACCTGGAACATCCAGTCGCGGAATATGGCCGACATGTCGCTGACACCGTAGGCGCTCATCGTCTCCTGGGTGTATGAGAGAAAGAACCCGTTGCTGCCGATGAACCCTCCGAGACTGGGCGCACCGTACATGAGGGCCCAGCCGACCGCCCAGTAGGCGACGGCGCCGGCGGAGAAGTCCATCAGATTCTTCATGATGATGTTGCCGGCATTCTTGGCGCGGGTGAGCCCCGTCTCGACCATCGCGAAGCCCGCCTGCATGAAGAATACGAGGGCGGCCGCGAGGATCAGCCAGATCATGTCGAAGGCCTGAGAATACAGCGCAAGCATCTCTTCGGTGGACTGGTCCTGAGCCACGGCCGATCCGCCGCCGGCAAGCAACCCGACAATAATGAACAGGGTGAACAATCGTGCTTTCATCAAGCATACCCTCCTTGAAGTTACCTGTTGCGCTTTCTATTGCAATTCCAGTGCCAACTCGAAGGCTACGATAAGCGATTCGCAATAAACCACGCAGGGGGCTGACTTTACCGGGAAGGGAGCGGTCGGCACGCCCTCGACTCGACTGCCCCGCAGCCTCGGCGGACACTACGTGTGTGTAGAAAAGAGGGTTTAAGGTTACAAAAATGTAGGATCGAGGAAATGATCCTACGAGCGCGTGCGATACTTGCGCGGATCAATGCCGTGCTTCTGCACCCGCAGGCCCATGATCCGCTCGGTTATCTGAAGGAGCTGCGCCGCTTTCGCCATGTTACCATTCGTCGACTTCAACGCGTCGATGACGAGCTCGCGCTCGAGGTTGTCGAGCTGTGCCTGCAGGGAGCCCGAGACCACCGTGCCTGTTGACTCGGCGGACTGCAGCGTCGGCGGGAGGTGGTGGCTGTGGATCACCCCGTCGATGGAGAGCACCGCCGCCCGCTCGATGACGTTCTCCAGCTCCCGTACGTTGCCGGGCCAGTGGTAGCTCGACAGCAGGTCGATGGCCGGCGTGGAGATGCGTTGGATATCTTTGTGGTTTTTCTCCGCGTACTTCTCCACGAAGTGGTCGGCAAGCAGCAGGATGTCGCTCTTTCGATCCCGCAACGGCGGCATATGTATCGGGAACACGTTGAGCCGATAGTAGAGGTCCTCGCGAAACTCGTTCTGCTCCATCGCCTCTTCGAGATTGCGGTTGGTTGCCGTAATGATGCGAACATTGGTACGGAGGGTCTCGTTTCCCCCAACGCGCTCGAACTGCCGCTCCTGCAGCACCCGCAGCAGTTTTACCTGCGTCAGCGGCGCGAGGTCGCCGATCTCATCGAGAAAGATGGTGCCACCATGGGCAAGCTCGAAGCGGCCCTTGCGCGTGCTGATCGCTCCGGTGAAGGAGCCCTTCTCGTGGCCGAAGAGCTCACTCTCGATTACCGTCTCCGGCAACGCCGCGCAGTGCACCTTGATGAAGGGCTTGTCGGCGCGGTCCGAGTTATAGTGAATGGCGTGAGCGACGAGCTCCTTGCCGGTGCCGCTCTCTCCCCGAATGAGCACGGTAGCCTCGCTTCGCGCCACCTGCGCGATCATATCGAAGACTCCCTGCATGGCCTGCGAGTTTCCGATGATGTTCTGCGGTCGGAAGCGGGCGCGCAGCTCGTTCTGAAGGCGTGTGTTTTCCTCGACGAGCTGCCGCTTCTCCTCGAGGATGTTCTGCCGGAGCTTCACGGCCTGAGAGATGAGCGAGGTAACGATCGACAGAAGCCGGGTAGAGCTCTCGAGCTCGCTCTCCTCCGCCGGCTCGCAGTCGACGCTCAGCGCGCCTATGGTCTCGTTTCCGAGCTTGATCGGCACGCAGATGAAGGAGAGATCGTCGGTATTTTTCCGGACACCTGTGCGATTCAAAAACAGCGGGTCCTCGCTGATGCGTGGAATGACCCGTGGCTGGCCGGTCTGCACCACTTTCCCGGTTATTCCCTCTCCGAGCTGATAGCGCCCTCGGGCCTGCTCACTCGAGGAGTAGCCGTAGGCGGCCTCTATGGAAAGCTCGCCTGTCTTGCGGTCGAGCAGGGTGATGGCGGCATGGCGCATACCGAGGCGGTCTGCAAGCGTCTGCAGCACCGGGTATATGATCCGGTCGAGCTCCATGCTCTGGTCGAGGAGCTGGCTTATCTCGAAGAGAAGCGAGAGCTCCTCGACTTTCCCGTGATATGAGACGGTGGAATGTTCGGTCATCTGTCGGCTCCGTGTCGTGCTGTCGTGCTGGTCCTAAAGTAGCCCCTCGTAAATGATCTTCTCACCGCCATCGAGGCTGACGATCTGGCTGTCCTCGAGTTGCGAGAACGCGTCCGGGATCTCGGCGATGAGTACGAGCTCGGGATTTGCCCCGTGCGCGTCATCGGGCGAGAGATAGGTCTCCCCCTCGACGATCACGCCGATGACCGAAGACAGGAGGGACCGGTGCTCGGGCTCCAGCGAGGGGGTGAGGAGGATCTCATCCCCCGTTCCCTTGATCGCAGTCGCGGCCTCCTCGGCCGTTGCGGCTTTCACGATTCGCCCCGAGCAGGTGTGGCCCATCGCCCTGTGGCCCCGGTTGAGGATGTTGCCGAGGAAGTGCACCTTGATGGTATTCATGGGGAAGGGGGAGTTTACGGGGATGCCCGCGGCGGTGACCACCTTGTCGAAGCGCTCGACGTAGCCCCGGTGCAGCGCGCGCTGCAGCGCCTTCTGTATCATGAGCTCGGAGTCGGTGACGTGCTCGGAGAGAATGGGGAATATGCCCCAGGGCAGCAACAGCTGGCGGAAGGCCGTTTCGGAGGTCGTCACGGCTATGATGTTCGCCCGGGGGCGGAACTTGCTGAGAAGCCGGGGTGTGTTTCCGCGAATCGTCGGTGCGACGATCGCGCTCGCCTCTATGTCACGTGCCACGAGGTAGGCCGCTTTGGCGATGGCGTGCCCGATGTCCGAGGAGCTCTGATGAAAAGAGAAGTACTTCTCGCAACGGCTGAGGTACTCCGGGGATTCCTCCACCGCCATGGCGATGCGGTGCAGAGTCTCTGTCGCACGCTTCGGATAGGCTCCACTCGCTGTCTCCCCGGAGAGCATCACGGCATCCGTCCCATCGAAAATCGCGTTGGCCACGTCGGTGAGCTCCGCGCGGGTGGGGTTGGGGTTGTGAATCATCGAGTCGAGCATCTGCGTGGCGGTGATGACGGGCTTGTTCTGCCGGTTGCAGGCCGCGATGATGCGCTTCTGCGCGAGAGGGATCTGCTCGGTGCTCAGCTGCACGCCGAGGTCGCCGCGCGCCACCATGATGCCCTGGGAGACGCGAACGATCTCCTCTATGTTTTCGAGACCTTCATGGTCCTCGATCTTGGCGATGACATGGATATGGCAGTCGTTTTCCTGCAGGATGCGCTGAATCTCCGTAACGTCGGAGGGCTTCCGCACGAAGGAGGCTGCGATGAAGTCCATGCCGTGCTCGACGGCAAAGGCGATATCCTTCCTGTCCTTCTCGGTGATCGCCGGCAGTGATACTCGCACGCCCGGAATATTGACGTTCTTCCGGCTTCCGAGCGTGCCGCCGCTTCGAACGATGCAGTGCACATCGGAGCCTTCAACTGAGACCACCTCGAGATCGATCAGACCGTCGGCGACGAAGATATGCTTGCCCGCGCCGACTTCCCCGGGAAGCTGTTTGTAGGTGATGCTGATACGGTCCGAAGTACCCTCGACCTCGTCGGTGGTGATGGTGATACGGTCATCGGCCTCGAGCTCGACCTTCGTGTCGTCGGCCATGACGCCGGTGCGGATCTCGGGGCCTTTCGTGTCGAGGAGAATGCCGACCGGTATCCCGGTTTCGGCGCTTGCACGTCGAATCATCTCGAGCCGCTGCGCCTGCTCCGCGTGGTCACCGTGGGAGAAGTTGAACCGGGCAATGTTCATCCCGGCCCGGAGAAGCTCCTTCATCCGGTCGAGGTCGTCGACGGCCGGTCCGAGCGTACATACGATCGTTGTCTTCCGCAGTCTGTCCATACATACGCAGAATAGCGTGGAACGCGATAGAGTTCTACCGGTTGTGAAGCTCAGCCGCCGCTGCCACGGCCGGACCCGTCGCTCTCTTGGTCTTCCTGCAGGAGGAATCCGAGTTCCTCCTGGGAGACGACGTCCTCTTCCGGCGCGTGGTCCTCGGGACGGTGCAGCATGCTCTGGAGCTCGGTTTGGGTCGTCTGGTGAGAGGATCGGCAGGCACGGACCTTGTGGGAGAAGGGGGTAAGGCTCTCCGCGAGGGGGCGCCCGGCTGCGAGAATGTCGCCGAGAAAGTCAAGAAAGGTGTTCTCGACGCGAAGCAGGGCCTTGAGGTACTCCGCGCGACGGATCAGGTTCGGATTGTCCCGCAGCTGGGAAAGGATCTTCATGAGGGTTGAGTCGATGAAAAAGATGTCTTCGAGCACCTTGTCCTTGAAGAGCTCGGGATCAACGTCGAGGATCAGCCCCGATCGCAGAGACTTCACCATTGCGTGGACAAAAAATATGTTGTCGTCGTAGTTGACTCTCGAAATCATTCCTGTACCATTATCGACCCCAGTGCCTGTGTACTTGACACAGCCCGGTTTCGCATAGTAGCTTGCGTAAACCTCTTTACCATCGGCAACTGTTCGATGGTCGATTGAGTCCACAAGGAGGACCGAATGAGAATGTATGAGGCGGTGTGCGTATTCCGCCCCGAGGATGAAGCGTTCAATGCCGGCCGGGACACGATACGTACCGAGCTGCAGAACCTGGGCGCCACCATCACCAAAGAAGATGACATGGGCCGTCGCACGCTGGCCTATCCCATCAAGAAGACAAGCCAGGGCCACTACTACCTCTTTGTGGTAGAGATGGATCCCGCATCCGTCCAGCAGACAGAAGAACATCTCAAACTGAAAGTCGATATGCTGCGGTTCATGCTGGTACGCCAGGAGGACTGACGTGGCTAACAGTATCAATCACGTCGTGCTCGTGGGCAATCTTGTTCGTGACGGCGAGCTGCGCTACATCTCAAGCGGCACGTCGGTCATGAACTTCTCCATTGCCGTGAACCGCTCGCGCAAGCAGGGAGATCAATGGGTCGAAGAGGCAATGTTCTTCGACGTCGAGCTCTTCGGCCGGCAGGCCGAGGCCATCCAGCGCTTCATGGTCAAAGGGAAACAAGTGGGCGTTCAAGGTGAGCTCAGGCAGGACCGCTGGGAGCAGGACGGCCAGACCCGGAGCAAGGTAAGGGTCCACGCCATCAACCTGCAGCTCCTCGGCGGACCAGGCGGCCCGGGCGGCGGCCAGAGTGCCGGCGGGTCCGGCGGCGGGCAGAGCCGCCCCGAGCAGGCTCAGGGTGGCGGCAACGGCGCCGACTTCGGACCGCCGCCGGCAAACGATGACAGCTTCGACGACGACGTGCCATTCTAGATAGGAGGATTCGTATGGCTGAAGAAACACCGAA
>CAZVXU010000129.1:0-4256 GCA_964631585.1 uncultured Spirochaetaceae bacterium
TTCGCTCGAGATGCAACCCGAGCTCCATCCCGCTCTGTCTGTCATAGAGGACGGCATCTCGGAGTTCACCTTTGCGAACCTCTACCTCTTCCGAAAGAGCTACGATTATCATCTCTCACGAATCGGCGATCTCCTCGTGGTCTCCGGCGCAAAGGACGGCAAGCGGTTTTTCATGATGCCCTGCGGCCTGCCCGACGACAACGGGGTTCTCGAGTCCCTGCTTGCCGACCACGACTACATCAAGGGCCTTGCCGAGCGCCACGCGGACGCAAAGCGCGTGCGGCTCGAGCGAATGGGATGGCACCCGGTCGAAGACCGGGACAACTTCGACTATCTCTACCTCAGAAGCGATCTGGCGGCCCTGCAGGGCCGTAAGTATCACAAGAAGCGCAACCTCGTGAATGCATTCATCAACAACTACACCTACGATGAGTCTCCTCTCTCTCCGCACAACATCTCGGAAGCCTTTCAGGTGCTCAGCCAGTGGCGCGAGGAGCGCACGGAGAAGGACGATGATTACGATGCCGCCTGGGAAGCCCTCGAGCTCGTAGACCGCCTCGGCTTACACGGCTACATCGTCCACGTAGATGGAACGCCCGCCGCCTACACCCTCGGCGAGGCGCTCATGAAAGGCAGGAGTTTTGCGGTTCACTTCGAGAAGGCGGTCGGCGACTACAAGGGGATCTACCAGTTCATAAACCGTGCCTTTGCCTCGGTGCTTCCCCGCCATTACCACTACATAAACCGCGAGCAGGATCTCGGAGACGAGGGCCTGCGGCAGGCGAAGATGACCTATCGGCCGTTCGGCTTCGTGAAAAAGTACAAAGTTGTCCCGCTAGAAGACTGATCTTACAAATATGTAGGATCGCGCCTTCGATCCTACATGCACGTATTTTTCTGGCTGAGACTCTTTCGGCGCCCGGCGCCTGGTTCCGGCGGACATCGACCTTAATCTCTTCAAAGTAACGTTTTATGAGTTTTCTGAACGGAACCGGGCGGCTGGCACGATACTTGTAAACTATCCGGCAACGCACGGTATACTGAAACCGAACATTTTTTACGTAAGGAGTGACAAATGACCGGCATGAACACACCCAAGGACGTACTCGCCCTCATGGAGAAAGAGAAGGTCGAGATCGTCGATCTCCGTTTCATGGACTTCCCGGGCCTCTGGCAGCATTTTTCCGTCCCCGCGAGTGAGATCGATGAGGACTCGTTCACCGAGGGCCTCGGGTTCGACGGCTCGAGCATTCGCGGCTGGCAGGCCATTAACGAGTCCGATATGATCGTGAAGCCCGTTCCCACGAGCGCCTTCCTCGATCCCTTCACCCAGCACAAGACCCTCGTGCTCATCTGTAACATAGCGGATCCGCTCACCGGCGAGGATTACACCCGCGATCCGCGCAACATCGCCCGCAAGGCCGAGAAGTACATCACCTCCAGCGGCATCGCCGACGTCGCCTACTTCGGGCCGGAGGCCGAGTTCTTCATCCTCGACGACATTCGCTTCGACCAGAACGAGCACGAAGGCTACTACTTCATCGACTCGGTCGAAGGTCGATGGAATACCGGCCGCGAGGAAGGCCCGAACCTCGGCTACAAGCCCCGGTACAAGGAAGGCTACTTCCCCGTCCCGCCCACCGACAGCATCAACGACATCCGTAGTGAGATGGTCCTCTACATGCAGTCGCTCGGCATACCTGTTGAAGCCCATCATCACGAGGTCGCAACCGGTGGTCAGAGCGAGATCGACATGCGGTTCGCCCCTCTCGTGGAGATGGCGGACAACATGCTCAAGTACAAGTACATCGTGAAGAACACCGCGAAGAAGTACGGCAAGACCGTGACCTTCATGCCCAAGCCGCTGTGGAACGACAACGGAAGCGGCATGCACACCCACCTCTCGCTGTGGAAGGGCGGAAAGAACCTCTTCTTCGGTGACGGTTACGCGGGCCTCTCCGAGACTGCAATGTACGCCATCGGTGGCATTCTCAAGCATGCGCCGGCGCTGCTTGCCTTCACCAACCCCACCACCAACAGCTACAAGCGCCTCGTGCCGGGATTCGAGGCTCCCGTGAACCTTGCCTACTCGCGCAGGAATCGGAGTGCCGCGGTGCGGATCCCCATGTACTCGCAGTCGGAAAAGGCAAAGCGCTTCGAGTTCCGCTGCCCCGACCCCTCGTCGAATCCCTATCTGGGCTTCGCGGCCATGCTCATGGCCGCTGTCGACGGCATACAGAACAAGATCAACCCCGGCGATCCCCTCGACAAGGATATCTACGATCTTCCGCCCGAGGAAGCCGCCAAGGTCGAGAAGACCCCCGCATCCCTGCGCGCCGCCCTCGAGGCGCTGGAGAAGGATCACGACTTCCTGCTTCAGGGTGATGTATTCACCGAGGATGTCATCGAGACCTGGATCGACTACAAGCTCAACAACGAGGTGCTGGCACTGGATCTCAGACCCCACCCGTGGGAGTTTGCCCTGTACTACGACATCTAGGGCAGAAGAAGGGCAAACGAAAACCAAAGAAAAAGAGAAGCCGTGCACTTCGTGTCGGTTCTCAGTCGTGCTGTGCCGTCGTCCCGCCGTTGGCGGGGCGGCGGCCTTTTGTTGGATTTTTTAGCGACTTGTGATATCGTAGGCCTCTACAGGAGGCTCTCATGAAATCACACAAAAGCACTCGATTTCTCTCCATCATAGCCGTGCTCCTCGTCCTGACATCGGGACTGGCAGTCGCCCAGAATGTCGACTATAAGGCCTTCGAAGACAGCTTTGAGAGCTTCGCCTCCGACGTGGCAAGCTCGCTCCCGCTGAACTCCTCCATCGGAAACAACACCCCCGATGCCTACATCGGCCAGCTGCTCTCGGCGCCGCCCCATTTCTCGATCGGCGTCACCACCGGCGCATCGACCATTCCCTACAAGACGATCGAGGCGGCGATGAAAGACCTCGATCTCAAAACCGGGGCAATCAACCAATTCTCCGGCATCGGCGTCCCGCTCCCCGCCTACACCGTCGACGCCCGTGTCGGCGGATTCATTCTGCCCTTCGACGTCGGCCTGAAGATCGGCGGCGTCCCCCGCACCGACTTCGGCGTTATGCCCGCCGACCTCGAGTACTTCCTCGTCGGCGCCGACGTGCGCTACGCCGTCATCGAGCAGGGCGCCGTGCTGCCCAATGTCTCAGTGGGCGTCGGCTACAACTACCTCTCCGGGCAGGTGTTTGTGCCGGATGTGTACAATAACGACTACACGTTCGAGATTCCGGACGGGTCCGGCGACACCCTTTCATTCAGCGATCCGGACCTTACCTTTAACTGGCAGAGCTCGGTCATCGACTTCAAGGTGCAGGCGAGCAAGCAGTTTCTGGTGGTCACGCCCTTCGCCGGGCTCGGAACGTCGGTCGGGATCTCCTCCGCCGGCGGCGGACTCGAGTCGGCGCTGCTCTACAACGGCACCAAGGCCAGCAACCAAGACATCAAGGACATCGAGGACGCATTCGAAGCGGCCGGCTACGACGCTCCGAACCTCGACCCCGACCAGGGCATCCTCATCGGCAGCGACGTCAACGGCTGGGGCCTCCGCGCCTTCGGCGGTGTGGGATTCAACATCCTCGCGCTCAAGCTCGACCTCGGGCTCGGCTACGACGTGCTCGGAAGCAACCTGATGGGCAGCCTCAGCGCGCGCTTCCAGCTTTAAGCGCTTCCCTACCCGCTGACTCAGGCGACGGTGTCGGCAGGATTGCCGGCGCCGAGCGCCCCCTGCTGCGGGTCGCGCGGGCCGCCCGGCCGGCCTAACATGAAATTTCGGGAAATTTCTCCAATAAGCGTTGACAATGGAGTTGTTTGGGTTTATATATTTATCAACGGGATTTGTTAAATCCTCTCTCTCCCACCTTTGCCTCGGGGTTTCCTCCTCCTTCCCCGAGGCACTCTTTTAAGTGAGCTCGATGAGCAGACGTGATGGCGCAATCCACGGGTTGCCCACTCACTCATGTCTCGGATTTCAAGCCCGTCAGCTCCTTGCTCACATCCCACAGCCGCTTCGCCAGCTGCTCATCGTAGGAGAGAGAGGATGAGCGCTCCGGCCTCCGGTTGGAGAAATACTTCCCGGAGGTTGAAGCGACCTCCCCGGATGTGGCGAGGAACACGGGCGTTTTCGCTCCTTCCTCAACAGGTCCACCGCCCGAGAAGCCCACGTGCAGAAGCTTCGTCCCGATGACCCCCGGGTGTAAGGCGTTGGCCGTGACTTCGGTG
>CAZVXU010000129.1:4356-7253 GCA_964631585.1 uncultured Spirochaetaceae bacterium
CAGAAGCTTCGTCCCGATGACCCCCGGGTGTAAGGCGTTGGCCGTGACTTCGGTGCCCTCGAGACGCCGCGCAAGCTCATAGGTGAAGAGCACGTTCGCAAGCTTGGACTGGGCGTATGCGCGGTATCCGCTGTAGCCACGGCGCATCTGCAGATCGTCGAAGCGCATCTCGCCGCTCGCGTGCACCATCGAGCTCACCGTTACGATCCGTGCGGGGGAGCTGTCGATGATGACGTCGAGAAGCAGGTTCGTGAGCAGAAAGTGCGCGAGGTGGTTCACGGCAAAGGTCAGCTCGTAGCCGTCCTCACTCTCCTGCCGGCTGTTCGTCATGACCCCGGCGTTGTTGATGAGCACATCGAGCCCCTCGAAGCGCCGTCTCACCTCCTCCGCCATCGCACGGACCTGATCGAGGGAGGAGAGATTTCCCACGATCGTATCGAGGCGGGCATCCGGCGCCGCCTCTGCGATGTCCGCGACGGCCTCTGCCGCCCGGTCCTCGCTCCGCCCGTGTACGATCACCTCCATGCCCTGGCGGGCAAGCTCCTTTGCGGTCTCCTTGCCGATACCGTCGGTACTGCCTGTTATGAGTACGCGTCCTGTCGCCATGTTCATGCCTCAGAAGGAAAGCTTCTTGAACGCCGCCGTCTGCTCCTTGATGGCAACTTCAGCCGGCAGCCGCTCCATGCTGCTCGCCCCGTAGAAGCCGTTCACGCTCTTGCAGTTACGCAGCACATAGTCGGCGTCCTCAGGCATCGCGATCGGGCCGCCGTGGCAGAGAACGATCACATCCTCTCGCACGCTTTTCGCGGCTGCCGCCCACTCGTCAATGAGCTTCACGCTGTCGTCGAGGGTCTTCGCGGTCTTTGCGCCGATCGAGCCCTTGGTGGTCAGCCCCATGTGCGCCACGATGATGTCCGCACCCGCCTCCGTCATGGCTTTCGCATCCTCCGCGCTGAAAACATAGGGCGTGGTAAGCATGTCGAGGTCGTGGGCGAGCGCGATCATCTCCACTTCCTTGTCGTAGCCCATGTCCGTTTCCTCGAGATTCTGCCGGAAGACTCCGTCGATGAGCCCCACCGTGGGAAAGTTCTGCACCCCGGCGAAACCGAGCTCTTTCAGCTCTTCGAGGAAGTACTCCATGTTGACGAAGGGATCGGTGCCGTTCACGCCGGCGAGCACCGGGGTGTTTTTGACCACCGGCAGGACCTCGTCGGCCATCTCCACCACTATCTCGTTGGCGTTGCCGTAGGCAAGCAGGCCCGCAAGCGACCCCCGACCCGCCATCCGATAACGGCCCGAGTTGTAGATGACGATGAGGTCGATCCCCCCGGCCTCCTCCCACTTGGCCGAGAGCCCGGTACCGGCACCGCCCCCGATGATGGGCTCGCGCCGCTTCACCATATTCTGAAAGGTTGCCATCAGCTCACTACGATTCCACTGTTTCATTGTCCCGTGTCTCCTTTCGATGTGATCTCCCGGAAGTTCTCGACAAGGGCGTCGGCGAACTCAGGATCGTTCACGTTGTAGGGAAGCCTGATCAGTCTTCGGTTATCAGTTTGCTTGAGCGTACGCTCGATGGCGGAGAAGAGCTCCGCATCGGCTTCCGGGTCATAGAAAGGCTGCCCCTCCGCATCGATAAGAGAGACGCCCTTCTCGGGGATGAGAAACCGCACCTGCCCCTCGACCTGGTTGAGGCGCTGCGCGATCCACTCGCCCATTCTCCGGTTCTCCTCAGGGGTCGTCCGCATGAGCGTGACCTGGGGATTGTGTACGTAGAGGTTCCGGTCCTTGTACTTCTCCGGCACCGTGTCTTTCGCGCCGAAGTTCACCATGTCGAGGGCGCCCGTGGAGCCCACGTAGGGAAGCTTCGTTCGGATGACCGCGCCGAAGCGATCCTCTCCTGCGCTCATCACCCCGCCCATGAAGAGATCACATACCTCGGTGGTCGTCACGTCGATGATACCTGAGAGCATCCCTGAGTCGGCGAGCTTCTCCATCGACTGTCCGCCGGTGCCCGTGGCATGAAAGACGAGCACATCATAGTCGGCTTCGAGCTTCTCCCGCACCGCCGTGACGGCAGGAGTAGTCACACCGAACATCGTCATACCCATCGCAGGCTTCGCCTCCGCCGGGCTCGGAATCTCGCCCTTTATCATGCCGGCGAGCGCGTGCGCCGCATTGGCAAGCACCGTGCGGGAAATGCGGTTTATGCCGGCCACATCCACGACCGAGTACATCATCGCAATATCGTTCGGCCCGACGTAGGGTGATACGTCCCCGGAGGCAACCGTGGAAACCATCACCTTCGGCACGCCGACCGGCAGCCTCCGCATGCCCGTAGTCACGAGTGACGTACCGCCCGAGCCGCCGAGACCAACGACTCCCGCGAGATCCTCGCGCGCCGGCAGAAACTCGGCGAATGCTTCGGCCATGAGCCGCACCGCCTCGCCGCGGTCGTCCACCGATCCGACGATCCGCCTGCCCTCGGGATGATAGGCGGCCACCTCTTCGTTGGTCACGTCCACCGTATTCCCGTGCGGCGTCGAACCCACATCGACGAGCACCGTGGGCACGCCCATCTCCTGTATCCGCTCGACCACGTATTTCAACTCACGATACTTCGTGTCGCAGGTCCCCACCACATAGGCAGTCGTCATCATGCTCCTCCTCTTGTTCGTCGGCACCGGTCCTTCATCCGAAGCCGTTCATCGGGCCCGTGGGCCCGCAATTTGATCGTAGACCGGGTTCGGCGAGGCGTCAAATGTTTCGGGGCGTTAGCACCGATGGTGGTGGAGCGGATGCCGCGGCGCGTTGACAGCGGCCGACGCCAAAAGTACACTCAGTCTCACACGCCCCCGTAGCTCAGCAGGATAGAGCAACTGCCTCCTAAGCAGTAG
>CAZVXU010000130.1:0-7136 GCA_964631585.1 uncultured Spirochaetaceae bacterium
TCAAGCGCCGGAAGGTTGACAGCCTGCCCGAGCACTACGATGCCATGTACTACGACCTCGACGAGGCGATCGAGGCGGCGGAGATCGTCATCATTGCGCTTCCCGCGACCGAGGCGACGAACGGTCTCTTCGACGCTCAGCGCCTTGCCGGCATGCAGGGCAAGCTTCTCGTGAACATCGGGCGCGGAAGCATCGTCGAGGAGAAGGCCCTCTACGACGCCCTCGAGTCGGGAACCCTGCGCGGCGCCTGTATCGATACCTGGTACCGGTATCCCGACGGCGGTACCCACGGAGCCGCCTCCGCCTATCCGATACAGGAGCTGGCGAACGTGGTGCTTTCACCGCATGCCGCGGGATTCACCTGGCAGTCGGTGCGGAATAACCGGGACGAAGCCCTGGAGAACCTGCGGCGCTACATGACGCATGGTGAGTTGTTGAACGAAACCAGACCGGACAGCGCGTACTAACCGGACGCCATCGCCGCAGGCTGGAGTGCACAACCGGTTATTGACCTGCGACCGGCTTTCGTTTTAGACTGATCGTCGAAATATCGCGAAACATCCATGCGAAAACCGCGCCACGACGACATACTGCGCATTCTGCAGGCCCGCAAGAGGGTGTCGGTAGGCGAGCTCACCTCCCGGCTCTCCGTTTCGGAGGTGACAATCCGTAAGGACCTCGCGCTCCTCGAAGACATGGGACTGCTGACCCGCACCCACGGCGGTGCCGCCCTTGCGGAGGACCGCGAGCACCGGCAGGCGTTGGTGGTCCGTCGCCGGGAGAATGTCGAAGGGAAGGCGCTCATCGCGAGGGCCGCCGCGGAACTCGTCGAGGAGGGTGAGACCGTTTACATCGATTCCGGCTCGACATGCGCGTTGCTCGCCGGAAACCTTGCCGACCGGACTCTGCGGGTCGTCACGAACTCGATCGACGCCGTCACGACGCTCGCCGACGCACCGAGTGTGGCGCTGTTTTCGGTGGGAGGCAGCTACCGGAAAGAGGCTGGAAGCTTCATCGGCCCCCTGGCCGTATCCGCACTCGAGGGTATGCATATCAGCACGGCCTTTCTCGGGACGAGCGGGTTCTCGGCGGACGGCGTGTTTTCATCCCAGAACACCATCGAATCGGAGCTCAAAAAACAGGTAATACGCCGTGCCGGGCGCACGGTTATCGTGGTAGATCATACGAAATTCGGTCGCACCGCATTTGCGGTATTCGCCCGAGCCGGCGAGGTCGACCTCGTCATCACGGACACCGCTGCCGGAGAGATACCCAAGCTCGACGCCCTCGGCGTGGAAGTGCTCCACGCCGGGTCGCCATCGGAACAAGGAGGCTCCTGAATGAGTTACGTAGAAGAGATGTTTTCGCTCGACAATGTGAATGCCGTGGTAACCGGCGGGGCGGGTGTGCTTCCGAGCGCCATGGGCCGGGTCATGCTTCGTGCGGGTGCGCGGGTCAGTGTCTGGGGTCGTGGAACCCACCATCCGGTGAGTGACGCCGTGGATGCACTCGAGTCGGAAACCGGAGCGGCCGGCCGCGTGTTCGGAGAGACCGTCGACACGGCGGACGAGGCAGCGGTGCGCGAAGCGCTCTCCCGTACGGAGGCGGCAATGGGTATGCCGAACCTCCTCGTAAACGGCGTCGGAGGCAACAAGGGGAAGAGCGATTTCATCGACATCGATACCGAAACGTTTTCTCAGGTGGTCGAGATGAATCTGCTCGCCGGCCTGGTCATCCCCAGTAAGGTCTTCGCGGCGCGCTGGAAGGAGCGCGACATAAAGGCGTCCATCATCAACCTCGGCTCCATGACCTCCTTCGTTCCCCTCTCCGGAGTCTGGGCCTATGACGCGGCCAAGTCGGCGGTGAAGAATCTCACCGAGGGCGCCGCGCGTGAGCTCGCTCCGTTGATCCGAGTGAACGCCATTGCGCCGGGGTTCTTCATCGGCCACCAGAACAAGGCGCTGCTCGTTGCCAACGAGGAAACCGGCGAGCTTACCGAGCGCGGCCGGGCCATCATCGGCAGGACACCCTTCGGTCGCTTCGGCGGCATGGAGGACATCGAGGGCGCCACCGTCTTCCTCGCGAGCGAGAAGGCATCGGGATTCGTCACCGGCGTGACGCTTCCGGTGGACGGCGGTTATTTGACTGATAACATCTAGGCACCATGCAGGCAATTCTCAACGGGGAGACACCGATGAAAGACTTTCTCTCAGACGACTTCATTCTCGAAACCGAGACCGCACGCCGTCTCTACCACGACCATGCGGCGCAGATGCCGATCTTCGATTTCCACTGCCATCTGCCGCCCGATCAGATCGCCGAGGATCGCCGCTACGAGAACATCACCGACATCTGGCTTCGGGGTGATCACTACAAGTGGCGGGCGATGCGCACCAACGGCGTCCCCGCGCATCGCATCACCGGCGATGCGGACGACCGCGACAAGTTTCAGGCCTTTGCCGAGACGGTGCCGGCGACGATCGGGAATCCCATCTACCACTGGACGCACATGGAGCTAAAGCGTCCCTTCGGCATAGACGATGTACTCCTCGGTCCCGACACTGCCGAGACGGTCTGGAAGCGCACGGGCGAGCTGCTCGCACAGCCTGCATTTTCCGCCCGGGGCATCATGGAACAGATGAGCGTGAAGGTGGTCTGCACCACGGACGACCCGATCGACGACCTCTCGCATCACGAGCGCATCGCGGCCGATCCGACGGCGAAGGTCACGGTCCGGCCGGCCTTCCGGCCGGACAAGGCCTTTCACGCGGAGGACCCGGCTCACTACAACGACTACCTCGCCCGGCTCGAGCAGGCCGCCGGGATGGCCATCCGAAGCTACGACGATCTGCGCACGGCACTTCGCTCCCGCATCGATTTCTTTCACGCGCACGGCTGCCGCCTCTCGGACCATGCCCTCGAAACGGCGGTTTTCGACCCGGAGGCGGAATCGAAAGCCCCGGCTGTTTTTGACAAGCTGCGTGCGGGACGCGCGGTCTCCCGGGCCGAGCTCGACGCGTTCATGACGGGGGTGCTTCTGTTTCTCGGGCGAGAGTACGCGCGCCGCGGGTGGGTGTTTCAGCTGCACCTCGGAGCGCTTCGGAACAACAACACCCGCTACTTCGAGAGGCTCGGTCCGGATACCGGGTTCGATTCGATGGCCGATGAGCCCATGGCGAAGCCGCTTGCGCGGTTGCTGAATGCTCTCGATGTCACCGATGAGCTTCCCAGAACCATCCTCTACATCCTCAACCCGCGCGACAACGCGATGATCGCCTCCATGATCGGCAACTTCCAGGACGGAAGCGTCCCGGGCAAGATACAGTTCGGCTCGGCGTGGTGGTTCAACGACCAGAAGCAGGGCATGGAGGACCACCTGACGGCGGTGGCAAACATGAGCCTACTGAGGCGTTTCGTGGGGATGCTCACCGACTCGCGAAGCTTTCTGTCCTTTCCTCGCCACGAGTACTTCCGTCGAATCGTGTGCAACATGATCGGCGGGTGGGTCGAGCGCGGTGAGGCGCCGAATGATATGGATCTGCTTGGTGGAATGGTCCGGGACATCTCCTGGAACAATGCACGCGATTTTTTCGGAATAGAGGTAGACGAATGAAGGTACTTGCAGAACTCGTCAGGGACGAACAGCTCCTCGAGCTCGATCAGAAAACGCTCGACGGGATGAAAGGCCACGCGCCGCCGGTACTCGGCAGTGCCGACGCCGGGATCTATCGCCGCTCTCTCTATCGCGCCGGAGGCGTACTGTACTGCATTGCGCGCACAGCTACCGGTAAAGCGCTCTACGCCTTCGGCGCGTCGACGACATCGACACCTTTCGGGAACCTCGAGGCGACGGGTACGGAGGGCGTGCTCGCGCGCCGCGTGGAAATGTCCGCCGCCGCGGTGCGGCATCTGTGGGAGCTCTTCCCCTTTACGAAGCCGGTATCGCTTCGCGAGAATCGCACGACCATCGGGATGGGGGATCGCCTCGGCGTGGCAAGCGCCGGGCACATCCGTGCCGCCCGCAAGTACCGCTGCTATCCGGTTCTTGCCCAGCAGAGCCTTCGGGAGCTCGACTACACCGGCCGCAGCTTTGCCGATGTGGTTGCGGATGCGAGCTTCGCGGTCTTCCAGGAAGGCTACGAGGACGGGTTCGGGGCGGACGCGGATCACATGAAGACAATCGAGGCCATCGACACAGCCCTCGGCGAGAGCATGCCGATGATAACCCTCGACCTCACCGAGGTGCTTCGGCCCGAGGTGGCCGACTGGTCGGAGGCCGACCTGACGGCGGGCTACGATGCCCTCGACGACGGGCTCCGCGCGCGGCTCGAGGCCGACTATCTGGGCGTGGACTATCAGGCCGGCGGTACGACACTGAACCTCGACCGGGTCGAGCTCGCCAGATGCGCGCTTCTCTACGGTGATGCGCTCGACTTTGCCGAGAAGGTAAACAACCACCTCAAGGAGAAGACTGGTGACGCCTACGACCTCGAGATCAGTATCGATGAGACTACCACGCCGACGCTACCCGAGCATCACCTCTTCATAGCACGGGAGTTGCAGATTCGGGGCGTCACGGTCAACAGCCTCGCACCGCGCTTCATCGGAGACTTCCAGAAAGCCATAGATTACATTGGCGACGTCGATGAGTTTGATCGGCAGTTTGAGGTGCACTGCGCCATCGCCGACGAGTTCGGCGGTTACAAGATCTCGGTCCACTCCGGGAGCGACAAGTTCGCCGTGTACCCGTCAATCGGGCACCGCACCGGCGGACGCCTGCATTTGAAAACCTCGGGCACGAGTTGGCTCGAAGCGCTACGCGCCGTTGCCGTTCGCCATCCGGAGCTCTACCGCCTCATCCATCGCAAGACCTACGATTATTATCCCCAGGCGCTGAAGAACTACCACATCACCGCCGACGTGAGCGGCGTGCGCCCCCTCGACGACGTCTCCGACGAGGAGCTTCCCTCATATCTCGAGGACCCGAACTGGCGGCAGTTCCTGCATATCTCCTACGGAGGCCTTCTGAACGACCGTGAGGTGCGAGAGCCCTTCTTTAGGTTTCTCCACGAGAACGAGGAGCTCTACTACGAGTTGCTCGAGGCGCACTTCGACAAGCATATCGGGCTTCTGGGGATCGAGAAGGTGTGATGCGCCCGGTCCGCTCAGGCGGACCGGTAGTACTCGCTGAGGATAGCGTCCATCACGCGTGCGGTGCGAAGCGCGGAACGCCCCGTGCTCGGGCTGCGGCCGCTCCCGCGAAGCTCGTCGGTGACCATCTGTATGAGCGGCTGCTGCACATGTTCCGGATTCTCAATGGCGATCTTCTCAACCCCTGTCTCGGTCTCGAGCTCGAGGGGATCGGTAGTAAATGACGAGAAACGTACGGCCCCCTCGCTTCCCACGACCTCGGTCACGTCCCGCGAGGTTCCGGTCGTAAAGCACCATAGCCCCGTTCCGAGCACGCCGGATTCGTAGCGGAAGCCGGCCGATACCGCGTCCTCCGCATCGTAGAGGCCCGCCTGATTCACGGCGAAGCCCTGCGCCTCCGCCACCGGGCCGAGAAGGTAGTCCAGAAAATCGAGGGTGTGACTGGAGAGGTCTGCAAAATAGCCCGCGCCGGCAACGGAGGGGTCGACCCGCCAGCCGTCGGTACCCGGCTCGGCCGGCGGGCGCCAGAGCTCGGTAGATACGGTGCGCACCTGGCCTATCCGGCCCTCGCCAACAAGCTCCATGACACGACGGAAGCGCGGAAGGCCGCGGCGGTAGTAGGCGACGTACAGGCCGACCCCGGCGGCCTCACAAACGTTCACCATCGCCTCGGCCTCCGCGGCATCGAGGGCCATCGGCTTCTCCACGTACACCGGCTTACCGGCCTCTGCAGCCATGCGTGTGTACTCGAGGTGTGACGACGGCGGCGTCGCAACGTAAACCGCGTCGACCTCCGGGTCGGCGACCAGAGCCGACGCGTCGTCGTACCAGCGCGGTACGCCGTGGCGCTCGGCGTAGTCGCGGGCGAGGGCGCCGTTCCGACGCATGACCGCGACGAGCTCCGAGCCCTCCGCCTTCTGAAAACCCGGACCGCTCTTCTTCTCCGTCACATCCCCGCAGCCGACGATGCCCCAGCGCACCGGTCGGCCGGCGTTAGTCATCGGACCTCTCACCGAGAACCTCCGGATTGACGACGAACTGCGGGCGCCCGCCGCGCACATACTCCGAGACGGCCCGGGCGCTTGCGGCCTGCATGTTGGCCTTCCCTGAGTCGGTATCCGAACCGACGTGGGGGCTTACGGTGATGTTTAGACCGTCGAGATCGAGATCCTCCCGGGTCCAGATCTCATCCAGCCCGTAGCCCCAGAGCTCCCCGTCCATGACGGCGCGGTATGCGGCCTCCTCGTCCACGAGCTGCCCGCGCGCGCAGTTCACCAGAACGGTTGTGGAGTGCATGAGATCGAGCTGGGCCCGGCCGATGAGCTGTTTCTTCACCGCCGCATGAAGGGTGATGAACTGAGCCCGCGAGCAGAGCTCCTCGAGCGATACATAGGTGACACCGTGCTCCCGCGCCCACTCTTCGTCGGGATAGGGGTCGGTTGCGAGCACGTTCATCCCGAAGCCGGAGAGAAGCTCCACGGCGTGCTTGCCGATGCTGCCGGTCCCGACGACACCGAGGGTCCGTCCGGTGACATCGAGGCGGCTCGGTCCCTGTTTCGGTCTACCGCGGCTCGCGGTTCGGTAATGGGGAATGCGCCGCCCCGCGATGTCGAGGATGGTGGCGACGGCCCACTCCGCGGTGGGCCGGGCGTTCGCGCCGGGAGTGTTCGAGACGATGACGCCGTTCGCCGTGGCGGCGGCTACGTTGACGGAGTCATAGCCGATGCCGTAGCGTGCGATGAGGCCGAGGGTGCCACCGGCTCCGACGCCGACTTTGCCGAGGAGCTCGGCACCGTAGTGCTCGAGGTCGGCGATGACCGCCGTGGCACCCTCGAGTTCCGCCACCGTCAGCGGCTCCGCGGGATCTCGCTCGCAGCGGTAGTCGATGCGTACTCCGGTATCCGCCTCGAGGGAGCTGAGGATGTCGGTCCCCGTACCCTCTTCGGGCGGATGCGTAATGAGCTCGTCCAGGAAGCTGGTGGCAA
>CAZVXU010000131.1:0-7121 GCA_964631585.1 uncultured Spirochaetaceae bacterium
CTGCGGTGTATGTCACTTTGAATCCGAGGCGATGTCGGAACACCTGATTCAGGTATACCGTATGTACGAAGAGCTCCGATTCGTCGGACTCCTGCTGTTCCTGGGCGACCGAGAAGCCGGCGACCATCACTACCAGCATGGCCACGATCAAGATGCGCTTTTTCAACCCTGTCCTCCTCTGCGTTCGCTCCATCATTATACGACCTCCAAACCTCCAATTTCAAGGGTGAATTCACAGGGGGAGCTCAGAAGGCGCGAGTATCGTGGCGAGCATCACCGCTTTGATGGTGTGCTTTCTGTTCTCGGCCTCGTCCCAGATCCGCGATCGCGGCCCGTCCATCACCTCGGAGGTGACCTCGTTGCCACGTACAGCCGGCAGACAATGAAGAAAGATGCTGTTTGGATTTCCGGTACGGTCCATGAGCTCGTCGTTGACCTGATAGGGCGCGAGGGTTCGCATCCGCTGCTCGGATTGCTCCTCCTCACCCATCGAGACCCAGACATCCGTATAAACCGCGTCCGCACCCGAGACGGCTTCCGCCGCATCGTCGGTGATGAACACCTCGCTGCCCGAGCGTGAGGCAAAACTCCGCGCGACTTCCACGCTCTCCTCATCCGGGAACAGAGACTTCGGTGCGCCGAGGCGGATGTTCACGCCGAGCTTGCCGCAGCCGATCATCAGCGAGCGGGCCACATTGTTGCGCGCGTCGCCCACGAAGCTCAGGGTCCGCCCCTCGAGCTCACCGGTCTCTTCGAGCACGGTCTGCAGGTCGGCGAGAATCTGGGTGGGATGATAGAGGTCGGTGAGGCCGTTGTAGACCGGCTTGTTGGAATGCTCGGCGAAGAGCTGCACGGTCTCCTGCCTGAAGCCCCGAAACTGTATGGCGTCGAACATCCGTCCGAGAACACGTGCGGTGTCCTCCACCGTCTCCTTGACCCCGAGGTGAATGTCGGTCTGCGAGAGGAAAACCGGGTGCCCGGCCTCCTCGCCGAATGCCGTCTCGAAGGCGGCGCGGGTGCGTGTGGAGCGTTTCTCGAAAAGAAGCGCGAGGCTCTTTCCCTCGAATCGCCGATTTACAATCCCCTCGTGTCGCTCGCGCTTCACCTCCCGGGCGAGATCGATGAGATAGCGGATCTCCTCCGGAGAAAGATCAGCAAGAGTAAGCAGGGATTTACCCTCGAGGTGTACCGCCATGGTTCCGTCTCCTCTACATCAATTCTGCTATGATTCTCGGTGAGTATAACGGATCGTGCACATTGCGTCAGGGGCGGTTCGGGCCGCTGCTCGGGCCACGGAGCAGTACGCTGTTCAGTAGGCCCTGATATTGAAGAGCTCTTCGGGAAAGAGGATACGCAGGGCGCCTGCCACGTTCTCGGCAAAGTGGAACTCCATGCTCTTGGTGACTTCTTCGGGGAGCTCCTCGACGTCCTTGCGGTTCTCCTCTGGGAGGAGCACGGCATGCATGCCGTTTCTGTGCGCCGCAAGAGCCTTCTCTTTCACGCCGCCGATGGGAAGAAGCCGCCCGGCGAGGGTGATTTCTCCGGTCATCGCGAAACCCGGATTAATAGAGATGCCGGAGAAGGCGGAAACGAGGGCCGCGGTGATGGTAATGCCCGCCGACGGTCCGTCCTTGGGGATGGCGCCCTCCGGAACGTGGATGTGTATGTCGCGATCGCGCTCGAAATCACGGGCAAGCCGGAATTTCTGAGACTGTGAGCGGATGAAGGAGAAGGCCGTACGCGCGCTCTCTTTCATGACGTCACCGAGGCTGCCGGTCAGAAGCAGCTCACCGTTTCCCTCGAACACCAGCGCCTCGACCGGGAGCAGCTTCCCGCCCATCTCGGTCCAGGCAAGCCCGTTCGCGATGCCGGGAGCGGTCTCGGTGTCGAGGGGCGTCTCACTGAAGGGCGGCTTTCCGAGGTAGTGGGTGATGCGCTTCGCGGTGACCACGCGTTTGTACGGCCGAAAGACTCCGGGGTCGAGTCTGAACGGCGGCTCGGGCGGCTCCGGCGGCTCCGCCGACTTGGACGACCCTGCCGACTCGGACGCCTCTGCCGGCACGGGCGCGTCCCCGGCTGCTGCCGCGTCGAAAGCGCCGGCGCCGTCGGGTGCCGCGCCGTCGTCACCCGACGTGTCCTCTGATTCCTGCTCGCGCGCCGCCGCCGGCTGCTCGGGCATTTCTTCCTGCCCCGACGCCCCGCCGGCATCGCTGCCGTGGCCGGCGTCCATCGATACCGGTGGTCTGTATCCGTCGGAGACGACCTCGCGGGCGATCTTGCGGATCACCGTGGCGATCTGCCGCTCCAGGTTGCGGACTCCGGACTCTCGGGTGTAGCCGTGGATAATCTCATCCACCGCGTCCTTGCGGAAGCTCACATCGGCCCATGCGAGCCCGTTTTCCTCGATCTGCTTCGGGATGATGAAACGCTGTGCGATGCGTCGCTTCTCGAAGGGGGTGTAGCCGGGCATCTCGATGATCTCCATGCGGTCACGGAGCGCATGCGGGATCTGGTAGAGGGTGTTGGCGGTGGTTATGAAGAGCACCTGCGAGAGATCGAAGGGGAGCTCGAGGTAATGATCGACGAATCCGGCGTTCTGTTCGGGGTCGAGGACCTCGAGTAGGGCGGAGGCGGGATCTCCGCGGAAGTCCGCGCCGAGCTTGTCGACCTCATCGAGGAGAAACACGGGATTGTTGGTGCCCGCCTTGCGGATAGACTGGATGATCTTTCCCGGGAGGGCACCCACGTAGGTACGCCGGTGGCCGCGGATCTCGGCCTCGTCGCGGACGCCGCCGAGGGAGATGCGAACGAAGCTTCTGCCGAGGCAGCGCGCCACCGAGCGCCCGAGGGAGGTCTTCCCCGTTCCAGGCGGGCCCACGAGGCAGAGAATTGGGCCCTTGAGTCTCTCCTGCAGCTGCCGAACGGCAATGTAGTCGAGAACCCGCTCCTTGGGCTTCTCCATGTCGTAGTGATCCTCGTCGAGGATGCGCTCGGCGTCTTTCATGTCGACCTGGTCGCGGGTGCGCTCGGTCCACGGAAGGTCGAGAATCCAATCGACGTAGGTGCGCACGATCCCCGCCTCCGGGGAGAACGACTGCAACTTGGAGAGCCTGGCGACCTCTTTCTCGGCGCGGGCGCGGACCTGATCGGGAAGGTCCTTCTCCTCGAGCCGCTCGGTGAGCTCACCGGCGCCCGAGGGGTCGTCCGACTCTCGCCCGAGCTCGCGGTTTATCTCCCTCATCTGCTCGTTGAGGTAATAGTCCCGCTGGTTCTTCTCGATGCGCTTTTTCACCCGCTGATTTATGTCCTGTCGCAGCTCGAGGACGTCGTTCTCGCTTTCGAGGCTGACGGCGACCTCCTCGAGGCGCTTCTGCGCATCGGTGATCTTCAGGAGCTCGAGCTTTTTCTCGAAGGGAAACGGGACATTTGCGCAGACCCTGCCGACGAGCTCCTCGGAGCTCTTTGCCTCGCGGACCGCTTTCTGCGCCTCGTTGGGGATTTTTTTCTGGAGGGATGCAAAGCGCTCGAAGGCCGACTTCACGGTCTTCATGTGCGTGGACAGTTCCCCGCCCTCTTCCCCGTCGGCCTCCCCTCCGCTGCGAAGCTCCTCTGAGTGAGCCCACAGCGGCGTGCGCGGTGACTCGAAGGTGACGATGCGCACGCGACGCTTGCCCTCGGCCATGACCCGCACCGAGCCGTCTGGGAGTTTCATGATCTGTGAGATCGTCGCCACCGTGCCGTGGCCGTAGAGGTGCTCCGCGCCCGGCTCAACCGCCTCCTGTGTCTGGGGGACGAGCACGACTTGCCTGTCGGCGGCCATGGCATTGTCGAGCGCGGTCTTCGCGGTTCGCTTTGCGACGAAGAAGGGAAATACGGTGTGGGGAAAGGCTACCGCCTCCCGTATCGGAATGACCGGTAGCCTCGAGGTGTCTTTCTTGCGTCCCTTGAGTCTCATGCGGACTTTCGGACTTGTACGATTTCCGGCTTCTCGTCCTGATCGATGACTGCTCGTGTAATCACCACGCGCTTCTTGCCCTCGATGGAGGGAATGTCGAACATGATGTCGGTCATGACGTTCTCCACGATGGAGCGCAACCCCCGTGCACCCGTTTTGCGCGACATCGCCTTCTCGGCAATCGCCTCCACCGCGTCGTCCTCGAAGACGAGCTCCACGTCGTCGAGCTTGAGCGATGCCTGGTACTGCTTGAGAATGCTGTTTCGCGGCTCGGTGACGATCCGCACGAAATCTTCCTTGGTGAGGTCCCGCAGGGCGACCTGAATGGGTACGCGTCCGATGAACTCCGGAATCAGTCCGTACTTGATCAGATCGTCGGGATGAAGCTCACGGAAGAGCTCCTCGATGTTCTTCTCGCTGCGGGTTTTGACCTCCGCGCCGAAGCCCATGGGGTGCTGGGAGACGCGCGACTCGATAACCCTGTCGAGGCCCACGAATGCGCCGCCGACGATGAAGAGGATGTTGCCGGTGTCGATCTTGATCATTTCCTGGCTCGGATGCTTGCGCCCGCCCTGCGGCGGTACCGAGGCAACCGTACCCTCGATGATCTTCAGAAGGGCCTGCTGCACTCCCTCGCCGGAGACATCACGCGTGATGGAGACGTTCTCTCCCTTGCGGGCGATCTTGTCGATCTCATCGATGTAGATGATCCCCCGCTCGGCGGCGGACACGTTGTTACCCGACGCCTGATAGAGCTTGAGCAGGATGTTCTCCACATCCTCGCCCACGTACCCGGCCTCGGTAAGGGTGGTCGCGTCGGCGATGGCAAAGGGCACCCGCAGCTTGTCCGCGAGGGTCTTCGCGAGCAGTGTCTTGCCCGTACCGGTCGGTCCGATGAGCAGCACGTTCGCCTTCTCGATCTCGACGCCGTCCTGAAGCTCCTGCTTCTGCGTCACCCGCTTGTAGTGGTTGTACACGCCGACCGAGAGCACCTTCTTGGCGGTTTCCTGGCCCACGACGTACTGATCGAGATACGACTTGATTTCCTTCGGTGCGGGAATCTCGTCCATGAACTCGGTGGAGATAACGTCGTCCTCGTCATCGAGGATCTTCTTGCACGTGTTCACGCACTCATCGCAGATATACACGCCCGGCCCGGCAATGAGCCGCCGCGCGAAGTCGGCATGCTTGCCGCAGAAGGAACAGACTTTCTGTTGCTCGTTACGCTGCTTGCTCATTTCTTACCTCTTGAGCACCTGGTCGACGATGCCGTACTCGGCACTCTCTTCGGCGCCCATAAAATAGTCGCGCTCGAGATCACGCGAGATGACCTCTTCGGACTTTCCGGTGTGCTGGGCGAAGTACTGGATGATCATCTTCTTCAATCTCACGATTTCCCGCGCCTGGATACCGATGTCGGTCGCCTGGCCCTGAACACCGCCCCAGGGCTGGTGGATCAGGATACGCGAGGAGGGCAGGGCGTAGCGCTTGCCGGCCGTGCCCGCTGCGAGCAGCATGGCCCCCATCGATGCGGCCTGGCCCATGCAGATCGTCTGTATGTCGGGCTTGATGTACTGCATCGTGTCGTAGATGGCGAGTCCCGCGGTGACGGAGCCACCGGGCGAGTTCACGTAGAGGTTGATATCCTTTTCCGGATCCTGACTCTCGAGGAAGAGCATCTGGGCCACCACGAGGTCCGCGGTGACGTCGTTTATGGGCCCATCGATAAAAACGATGCGGTCCTTCAGGAGCCGGGAGTAGATGTCGTAGGAACGTTCGCCAACGCCGGTCTGCTCGACAACGATGGGAACGAGTGTGTTCATTTGCTCATTCATTGGTGAATTCCTTTCGGCCGATTAACTCACCCGAATTTAAGCATTGCCGCCCGCGACGTCCAGGAGTTTGAGTTTCTCGGAGGTCTTGACTTTCGTCTCCTCGAGAATCTTCTCGAAGAGCTTACGCTCCTGGATATCGTGCTTGACGTAGTCGAGCAGGTTCTGGCTCTCATAGTACTCCCGAACCCGTGCGGTGTCCATGTTGCTTTGCTTCGCCTGCTGCTCGAGGTGCTCATCGACTTCTTCGTCGGTAACTTCGATCTCCTCGCTCTCGAGGATCCTGTTGGTGAGCAGGCGCTGTTTGAGGCTCTTCTCCGCGTCCGGCTTCCATTCCTCGAGGAGGTCTTCCTTGCTGCGACCCTGGGCGGTGAGAAGCTTCAGCACGTCGTCCTCGTTCATCTGGACTCGCGAGGTGAAGTTCCGCCAGGAGTTCTCGAGCTCCATCTGCAGCATGGACTCGGGTACCTCGATCTCGGAGTTCTCGAGGATCTTATCGAGAAGCGCCTGTTTCTTCATCTCGTAGACCCGTGACTCGGCGGTCTGCTCGAGACGACTGCGGATATCCTTCTTGAGGTCGTCGAGGGTCTCGTACTCGTCGCTGACATCCTGGGCGAGCTCGTCGTCGACGTCGGGAAGCTGGCGCTGCTTGACCGCTTTGACCTTCACCGACAGGCGCTTCTTCTGCCCGCGAAGCTCCTCCACCTCGGAGTCCTCGGGATAGTCCTTCTCGATGACCTTCTCCTCGTCCTGCTTCATGCCGAGGATGTCATCGTCGATCTTGTAAAAGTTGTAGCCGGTGCCCACGGTGAACACGAAGTCTTCGCGATTGGTGCCCTCGACCGTCTCGCCGTTCTCGTCGATCTCACGGTAGTCGATCGTGACGATATCGTCTTTCTCCACCGTTCCCGCTTCCTTGTCGATGACGATGGCGTTCTGTTCCTGAATGGCCGATATCTCGCGCTCGAGGTCCTCGTCGGTGACCTCCACCTCAGGCGCCTCGATTCCGAGGCCCTTGTATTCACCGAGCTTGATCTCCGGGTACACGTCGTAGGTGACGGCGAAGGTGAAGTCTTTGTTAATGTCGAAGTCGATCTCTCCGTCGAGCTCGGGGCGTGCGTAGGGCAGGGGTTGCTCGTCGATGTCCTCGATGACCTCTCGCAGGCTGTCCTCGAGCACCTTCTGGCCGGCCTCCGCCTGCAGGCTCTCGCCGAACTTTCGCTCGAGGATCTCCGGCGGGACCTTTCCCGGACGAAAGCCCTTGATCTGGGCTTTCTTGGCGTACTCTTTGACGAGGTCGTCGTACTCTTTTTTGACCGTGTCTTTGTCGACGG
>CAZVXU010000132.1:0-7097 GCA_964631585.1 uncultured Spirochaetaceae bacterium
CCACGCGTCGCCGGGGGCGCCCACTGGGTCCACGCCCCCGGGCCACACGACGCCGGGTGCCGGCGGGGCCGGGCCCGCGGCCGCCGGCACCGGCCAGCCGGCAGGACACCCTGCACCCGGGGAGCGCCCGCGGGAAGCATTCGACCTCACCCGACGGTTTCAGGTTCCGAAGGTGGCGCCTGCATCGGTACGTTACATCGGCCAGGCCATGCGGCTCTTTCTCGTCGGCGAGAGCGAGGGCGGCATCTATCTCGTCGACCAGCACGCGGGCCACGAGCGCCTTCTCTACGAGCGTCTCCGGTCGAGGCCGCAGGTGCAGAACCTGCTCGTTCCCGTAGAGATGAGTGTCTCAGCCGAGGAGGACGAGCTTCTCGCCGCCCGCCGGGAGGAGCTCGCCGAGGCCGGCATTGTCGTGGAGAGAGGCGAGGCCGGCGGCTGGCGTCTCCTCTCGGTGCCGGCGGTGGAGGGAATCGACGCCGAGGGGCTCTCGGAGAGCCTGCGCGAGCTCTCGGCGGTCTCCGCGGAGCTCGAGCGGGACTTCTACGCCGACCTCGCCTGCAAAGCGGCCATCAAGGACGGGGATGTCGTGGATGCCGAAACCGGGGAGCGTCTCATGCAGGAGATCTTCCGCCTCGAGACACCGCACTGCCCCCACGGCCGGCCGCTGTGGCTCGAGCTCTCGCGGGAGCAGTTATTCCATCTGATCGGTCGCACCTTGTAGCGGAGCAGCTCGCCCGCCGAGTGTCTCGGAAGCTCAGTCCTCGAGCTCGGTGAGGTAGTGCTCGGCGTCGAGGGCGGCCATGCATCCGGTACCCGCCGCCGTGACCGCCTGCCGGTATACCCGGTCCTGTACATCGCCGCAGGCAAACACCCCGGGCAGGGATGCGCGGGTGGATTTGGGCTCGGTGTGCAGGTAGCCCGTCTCGTCCATCTCGAGCTGGTCTCCGAGGAAGGCGGTATTGGGCGTATGGCCGATGGCGTAGAAAAGCCCCTTGGCCTCTACGGTGCTGTCTTCGCCGGTTTCCTTGTTATGCACCTTCACCCCGGTGAGGACGTTGCCGTCACCGACGACCTCCGTGGCGACGGTGTTCCACATGACGTTGATCTTCTCGTTGTTAAGCGCCCGGTGCTGCATGGTCTTCGACGCCCGCATCTCGTCGCGGCGAACGAGCATAGTCACGCTGCTTCCGAACTTGGTGAGAAAACCGGCCTCCTCGCAGGCGCTATCCCCGCCACCGATGACCACCAGGGGCTGGTTTCGGAAAATCGGCAGCGCGCCGTCACAGACCGCGCAGGCCGAAATACCGCGCTGCCAGTAGGTCTCCTCGCCGGGGAGATGCATGCGCTTCGCAATCGCACCGGTGGCAACGATGAGTGCTTTCGTCCGGTAGGCGGTACCGCCATCGGTGTAAACGGTGTACGGCCACTGCGACAGATCGGCCCTGTCAATGGTTTCGGTGAGGATACGCGTGCCGTAGGTCGCCGACTGCTTTCGCATGCGGTCCATGAGCTCCGGCCCGAGAATCGGCTCAGGGAAGCCGGGATAATTCTCGACATCAGTGGTGGTGGTGAGCTGCCCGCCGGCGGCCACACCACCCGCCATGAAACCCTCGAAGAGCAGCGGATCGAGCTCCGCGCGTGCGGTATACACCGCGGCGGTGTGTGCCGCGGGTCCTGATCCAACGATGATAACCTTCTCTACGTCAGCCATGTGTTGCGTGTCCTTTCTCGGTTAGAGTGTAGTCCCGCGGAATTTAGAGACTCTGCAGCAACTGTTCAACCTCTGACCGACGCGAGTAGTCAGGATTGCGGTCGAGAAGCTGGGTGAGCACCTCTTCGGCCTCGGAGGAGTCATCCCGGGCAACGAGCACCTCACCGAGCTTGTGGTGCGCACGCCAGTGCGTGGCGTCGACCTTTATGACTTCTCGGAGGGACTGCTCGGCATTCGCGTACTGCTCGGCGCCGATGTAGGCCAGAGAGAGGTTGTATCGCATCGTCGTATCGTTCGGTTGCTGCCGGACCGCAGTGCGAAAATGTGAAATGGCATCCTCGTAGAGCTCCATGGAAAGATAGACGTTACCGAGGTTGTTGTTGACCTCGAGGGAGTCGGGATCGATGCGCTGAGCCGCAAGGAGAAAGTCCAGTGCGCGGTCCGGCATACCCTGCTCGTCGAGCAGCCTGCCGAGCTCCACCATGGCCTTCACGTAGCTGTTGTCCCGATCGATCGCGGAGCTGAAGGCGTTGACCGCCTCGTTGATCTGCCCGTCCGCCTGGCGAAGCTGCCCGAGCACGTAGTGATACTCGGGCTGACTCGAGTCGATAGCTACGGCTTTTTGCGCGTACTCGAGCCCCGAGTCGATATTTCCCATCGCATGCTCCACCACGGCCATGTTGTAGTTGTGCACCGCCGTGTCCGGGGCAAGACGCACCGCCTCACGGTAGGCCTCCCGCGCCGCCTGGAGTTGCCCCTGGCGGAATCGCGTCGTGCCGAGCTGCGAATGGAAGCTCGCCCGTGAGGAGTCCATGGAAACCGCAGTCTCAAATGACGAGGCAGCCTGTTCGAGCTCACCCCGGCGCAGACGGATATTCCCCACCTGGTAATGGGCAAGCGCGTTTTCCCCGTCGACCTGCGTGGCAAACCGGAAGGCCTCGAGCGCGCGCGAGCTGTCGCCGAGCTTCAGATTGGTGGTTCCGAGATTGTAGTAGGAG
Organism: uncultured Spirochaetaceae bacterium; assembly: GCA_964631585.1. Taxonomy (GTDB): domain Bacteria; phylum Spirochaetota; class Spirochaetia; order DSM-27196; family PWMO01; genus JAAAOH01. The sequence continues at coordinate 2,710 of CAZVXU010000132.1, forward strand.
TTGCGGTAGTACGGGTCCATGTCCACCACCGTCTGGTAGGAGGAACGGGCGTCACGAAACTGCTCGGCGCGAAACTGCGCGTTGGCGAGGGCGTAGAAAATCGCCGGGTTCTCCGGGTTCAGCCGCGCCGCCGCCTTGTACTCCTCGATGGCGTCGTCGAGAAGATCACTCTCGCGATATACCTCACCGAGGGTGAAGTGCGGCTCCCACAGGCTGTCATCGAGGCGAATCGCGCGGTTTGCATGCTCGATTGCCTGCTGGCGACTGCGTGAATCCTCAGGCGCCTCCTCGTAGAAGGACTGTGCGGTGCGGGCAAGGGCAATCGCGTCGAAGCGCCGTGAGGCCGCGGTGTCCTGGAGATCGATTTCGAGCACGTCCTCGAACTTACGCCGCGCCCGCGCGAAGTTGCGCGATTGCTGGGCCTCGCTGCCCTCCTCGAGAAGCTTCCGAATCTGATCCTCTTTTTGTCGCTCCTCCTCACTGAGGCGCTCGAGGCGCTCCTGCTCCGCTTGCTCGCGTTCCGCCTCGGCCTCGCGACGGCGCTCTTCCTCGACGCGACGTCGCTCATCGAGCTGCCGTGCGATTTCGGCCTCGGCCTCCGCACGCCGCGCCTCCGCCTCCGCCCGGCGGGCGGCCGCATCATCGCCGTCGGCACGATCATCGTCGCGCGCCTCCCGGGCGGCGCGTTCCTCGGCGGCCCGTTCCTCAGCCGCGCGTTTCTCGGCAAGTATGCGGTCTTTGAGCTCACGGGCCTCCTCGTCGTCGACGTCGGCTATCAGCACCTCGTCGATGAGATTCAGGGCACGCTGATATTCCTCGTTTTCCAGGTAATCACGGGCGAGCGTCAGCTTGTTCTCTCTGAGGCGCTCCGCCTCGGTCATTTCGCTATCGCCTGACGGCCGCAGAAGCCAGAAAGCACCTCCGGCGAGCAGCAGGAACACGACTCCGGCCGCTATGGCTATCTTTACTCGGTTATCCACTCATTCCCCTCCGCGATTCGCTGTTGCACTATGCTATTCGACGATGTCGATGTCTTCTTCGAGCTCCTGAATGTCCTCGGATCCGCCTGACATATTCTGCGTCTCCTCACTCGCGCCCTCGAGCGAGTTCAACACGCTATCGAGAAGCGCCTGCTGCCGCGCCGCCTCTTCCTCACGCCTGCGCTCGGCCTCCCGGCGGGCGAGCTCTTCCTCGCGCTCGCGTTGCTCCGCCTCCTCGGCGGCCCGGCGAGCGTCCTCCTCCACCCTATCACGCAGGAGGGCGATCATCTGCTCGATCTCGGGGCGGTGCTCCGAATCCGGTCTGAGGTCGAGAAAGATCTCGTAGTCCTCCACCGCCGGCTCGAACTTCTCCATCTCGACGCGGAGATTCGCGCGCGCGAGATAGGCGGGCGCGTAGAGGCTGTTTTCCGAGACCGCCTCGCCGTAGCTCTGCTCGGCGTCCTCGTACTGCTCGATGAAGCGGAGATTGTTTCCCATGGTGAGAAACATGCGGTCGCGTTCCTCGCGGGCGGTCTCGACGCCCCGGCGGAGAGTCTCCACGGCTTTGTCGCGCTGACCCAGCTGCTCATAGGCTACACCGAGATACATGTAGATCGTGCCGTTCCGCGGCTCGGCCTCGAGTGCCTGCTCGAGCAGGGGGATCGCCTGCTGCGGTTTATTGCGCAGGAACAGGTCCTCACCGCGTTCAAAGAGACTCTGGGCGCCGGCGAAAGCGGCACCGATGAGAAACAGTATGGTGATCAGACACAGGCTTTTACGGCTCACAAGACGCCTCCCGGGACCCATCGTGACGTTTGACACCCGCCGGGAAAGTATTTAATCTGAGGCGCAGGCGGGAAATATCCAAGTGTTGAAGAATCGATGGGCATAATTGTACTCATTATCATACTCGGAGTGGCTGTCGGCGCCATTACCGTTTTTCTCGTAAAATCCCTCCTGGCGCCGCAGCAGGTGGCGGGTCTCGCCGAGCAGGTGCGGCAGAAAAAGTACAATCAGGCCACGAATACCGCCAAGAAAATCATCGCCCGCGACCCGCGGGATCCGGATGTGCATTATCTGCTGGGCCTTGCATATCTCGGCGAGGGCAAACCCGATCTGGCGTTGATGGAGTTCAAGACGGTCAATCAAATCGGATCCTTCGGCGACTACGCCAAGGAGATCCCCTTCCGCAATAACATAGCAGAGCTATACCTGAAATTCAATCAACCCGAAGAAGCGCTGAAGGAATACCTGCTGCTCCTGAAGCGGGAGCCCGAGAATCCCTACTACTACTACACTGTGGGCACCCTCTTCGAGCAACGAAACCGCTCCGACCGCGCAGCCGCGTACTTCAAGAAGACCATCGAGCTCGATGAGAACTACGGTGCCGCCTACAAGCGGCTGGGCGTCCACCTCTATCGGGCCAAGCAGTTGAAACCGGCACACGAGTACCTGTCGAAGGCGGTGTTGGCAAATCGCGACGACGCCGAGGCCCACTACTACCTCGGGCGAGTGCAGCGCGACGGCAAAGACTTCATGTCGGCTATCAGTTCCTTCGAAAAGGCATCGAAGGGGCCGGAGTGGAAGATCAAGGCAATCGTCGAGCGCGGCGTCGCCTACCTAAATATGGGCGATCAGAACCGCGCGACCGCGGAGCTCGAAAGAGCAGTCTCACTTGCCTCGCGCGACAAATCGCACGAACAGGAACTGCTCCACGCACGCTACTTCCTGGCCGCGGTTCACGAGAAGAATCGCCGCATGGAGCAGGCCATCCAGCAGTGGGAAAAGATCTACGAGAAGAAAAAGGATTTCCGTGACGTGGCGGAGAAGCTCAGCCAGTATCAGGATCTGCGCACCGATGATCGGGTAAAGGACTTCATGACCGCCGGCGAGGAGGAGTATCTGGCCATCTGCCGCAAGCTCTCCGCCGCGATGGGACTTACGGTGCGGGACGCGGAGAACATCGAGGGCGGCGCCCGGATTACGGCTGTGGAGGCTCAGTCCAAGTGGCGAAACGCTCGCAAGCTTCCAAAGCTGCTGTGGTTTCTGCGCGTCACCAGCGTGATAGACGAAGCGAAAGCGCGCGCCATACACGAGGAAATGAAGGAGCAGAACATCGCGCGCGGGGTTATCGTGGCGAGCTCCACCTTCTCGCGCAAAGCCGGCGACTACGCGGAGTCCCGCCCGATCGACCTCTACGACAAGGACAAGCTGCACGGTCTCCTCAAGAAAATAGAGATGTAAGACGGGCGTGATGAGGACACCATGAAGATTCTCTGCGTCGCCGATCACCTTGATCCTCTCGTGTACAGCCCTACCGTAAAGGAGCGGTTTGGAGATGTCGATCTCGTCATCGGGGCCGGAGACCTGCCGATGAGCTATCTCGGATTTCTTGCGAGCAGCCTGAACAAGCCCGTGCTCTTCGTGTTCGGGAATCACAACCTCGACTCGTACCACATGTTCAACAAGCGCTCCGCCCTCAATCCGCGCATGATAACCGTCGGCCCCGATACTCAGCACCATTTCGGCTCGACGTACATAGACCGGCGGGTGATCAGAAAGAAGAATCTGATTATCGCGGGCCTCGGGGGCAGCCTGCGATACAATGATGGGGAGAATCAGTATACGGAGTTTCAGATGACCCTTCGCATGCTGTCACTTGTTCCAAAGCTGATCTGGAATCGAATAATTCGCGGGCGATTCCTCGATATTCTGCTCGCTCACGTACCGCCGCGTGGTATTCACGACAAGGACGACCTCGCGCACCGAGGGTTCCCCGGCTTTCTGTGGTTTATGCGAACGTTTCGTCCCCGGTACCTGTTACACGGGCACATCCACCTCTACGATCTCAATGCACGCCGCATCACGCGCTACGAGGATACGGATGTGATAAACGTGTACGACCATTACCTGCTGGAGATAGACACACATGGGTGATTTCATACACGTCACCGCACGCGAGGACTTCAATAAGGCCCGCATGCAGGAAAAGATAAGCCGCATCATCAACGCGCTCTCGCCGCAGAACCACGAGCTCCTGTCCCTCAGCGACGTGAAGGACGTGGTGCGACCCAAGAGCGAAACCTACCGCGGGCTGCAGACAGTTGATGTCACGCACATCGTGGGCAGCGAGGGCCGCTACCGGGATTTCAACAAGGGCTTTCTGCCCCGTCGCGACGCGCTTCGCGGGCGGTGGCAGAGCATAGACCGGGCCCATCTGCAGCAGGTGAACCTCCCGCCGATCCGTCTTTATGAGATCGGCGGCGTCTACTTCGTGCGCGACGGAAACCATCGGGTATCGGTTGCGCGGGCGCAGGGGGTGATGGCCATTGACGCCGAGGTCGTGTCCCTCGGAACGGAAATCAAGCTCGATCCCAAGATGGCCAAGGCCGACCTGAAGACAGCGGT
>CAZVXU010000133.1:0-7088 GCA_964631585.1 uncultured Spirochaetaceae bacterium
CACGGGAGACCGTCGCATAGGAAACGTTTGCAATTTCGGCAATGTCCTTGATCGTCTTTTTGTCCACAACCGCCGTCATTTTAGCAAACGTTTACAAAACGGTCAAGCCGAAATCGGGGCGAAGCACTCAGATATCCAGCGCCCGCCCGGATCCTGCACTCTCGATCGCCCGGGTCGCAACCCGAAAAGCCGCCACCGCGTCATCCGCTGTCACCGGCGAGGCGCCACCATCGAGCACTGCCGAGCAGAACGCGGCGAGCTCTCCCATATAGGACCGCTCGAATCGGCGGATGAAATGCGGAAGCCCCTCGTCCCCCAGGTACGTCTGGGGGCGGCACAGACCGGGACCTCCCGAGGCAACCTGCAGGCGGCTCTTCTCGGGTCCTCCGATTCGAATGCTGCCGCGCTCGCCGTAGACCTCCGTATACACGTCGTAGCCGTACGCGGCGTGCATGGAAGCATGCAGCAGGGCAAGCTCTCCCCCGGCAAAGCGCAGGCTCGTGGTCACGTTATCGGCAAAGCGGTCGACACCACCTCCATCCACAACGAGCGCGCTCTCCTCCGCGTGAATCCGCACGGGCTCGGAACCAAGCAGGAACCGGGTCACGTCATAGTCGTGAAGCTGCATGTCGATGAAGAGTCCGCCACCGCGGGCGGGATCGGATGCCCAGGCGGGCGGCGGGAAAGGGTCTCTGGTGATGCTGTAGCAGTAGACGGGGCGCCCGATGTCGCCCGCGGCGATGCGCTCGCGCGCCTCGACGTACTCGGGATCAAATCGCCGATTGAAGCCGATCTGGCACTCCACGCCGGCCTCCCGGATCGCCGCGGCCAGCCGTTCGTTATCCGCGAGGGTTGAGGCGAGGGGCTTCTCGCAGAATAGGGGAAGCCCCGCACCGACCACCTGAAGCACGGGCTCAGCATGATAGGCACTCGGGGTGGCGACCACCACCGCGTCGAGGGCGGCCTCTCCCAGCATCTCCTCGGTATCGGCGTAGGCGGCGCAGCCGAGCCGCGCGCTCACCTCATGGCGCCGGTTCTCGTCCACGTCGCACACCGCCGCCAGCACGACTCTCGGCACATTATGCGCGAGATTCACCGCGTGCGTGTATCCGAGGCGCCCGAGCCCCACAACACCGACACGAAGATCCTTCATGTTCGCCTCGCCTCCATGTTCCACCCGGCCTTCACTTCCGTCCCGCTATGCGCTCGATGAGGTCCTTGGGGTCGGTGTCTTCCCGCGCAATGTCCGCATAATTCTGCCCCTGCTGCAGAATCACGAAGCGGTCGGCAACATCGAATACCTCGTAGGCGTTGTGCGAGATCAGTATGACCGAGAGGCCGTTCTGTTTGGCGTCGGAGACCAGGCGAAGTACCCACTCGGTCTCGGCGACCGAAATGGAGGAGGTGGGCTCATCGAGTATGAGCAATTTGGCGCCGAAAAAGGTCGCTCGCCCGATCGCGATGGCCTGCCGCTCACCGCCGGAAAGAAAACTCACCGTCTCGCGCATCTCGCGTATGTTCCGGAGCCCGACCTCGGCCATCGACTCAGCGGCGATCTTCTCCATCCGCTGCATGTCGAGGAGCTTGAAGGGCCCGAGGCGCCGCTGCAGCTCCCGTCCGAGGAAGAAGTTTCTGGTAATCGTCATCAGATCGACCAGGGCGAGGTCCTGGTAGGCAGTCTCGATGCCTACGTCACGCGCGTCCCGCGGGGAGTGGAACTGCACCTCTGTTCCGTCAAAGAACATTCGCCCCTTCGTGGGTCGGTGAAACCCGTTTATCACCTTGATGAGCGTCGACTTACCCGCGCCGTTGTCGCCGAGCAGCCCGACAACCTCGTTGTAACCCACCTTCAGACTCACGTCTTCGAGAGCGGTCACCTTGTTGAACCGCATGGTGACGTGATCGACCAACGCCAGACTCTCGGTCGCCTCCGCGGGGACCGTTTGCTCGTGAGCTCGTGCCATGACCGCTCAACCTCCCGCCACGGCCTTACGGATTCTCGTGTTGAGTATGACCGAAATGACAAGCACGACACCGATGAACCCCTGATACCAGTACGGCGGCGCGCCGGCAAGAATCAATCCGCTGCGCATCACTCCCATCAGAAACGCGCCGAGGAATGCGCCGACGATGCTTCCGTAGCCTCCGGTGAGCAGGGCACCACCAATGACGCAGGCGGCGATGGCTTCGAGCTCCATCAGTTGCCCCGACGTGGGGTCGACGCTGCGGAACCGCCCGAAACGCATGAAGCCCGCCATCGCGGCAGTCATAGAGCAGAGCACGAAGTTGGTAAGCTTCACGCGCCAGACGTCGATGCCCACCGCCTTCGCGGTGCCGGGGTTTCCACCGACTGCCGACACATGATTCCCGTACCTCGTGCGCGCGAGGATGAGCTGAAACAGCACAACGAGGACGATGAACCACACACCGGACCACCGAAGTCCGAACGTCGTGCGCCCGCCGAGGAAATGCATGAGGGGAGCCGGCTCGAGGTAGTCGACCGGAAAGCCGCGCGAAACGGCCAGAATGACGCCGCGGTAGAACATCATCCCGCCGAGGGTGACGATGAACGACGGAACCCCCGTGCGCAGCACGAGCTGACCGTTGATGAATCCGATCACCGCCGCAACAAGCAGGCCGACGAGGATCCCGACGAACAGCGGCGCACCCGCGCTCGCTACGAGCGCACCCACCATCGGGGCGATCGCGAACACCGAGCTGACCGAGAGGTCGAACTCCCCCGCAATCATCAGGAAACACACGCCCACCGCGATGATCCCGAGCTCCGAGGTCACGGTGAAGACATTTACCATGTTACTCGCGGTCAGAAAGCGGTCCGAGAGAAGGGAAAAGGCGAGCATGACCAGAAGCAGTCCCGCCACCGCGCCGAGTTCTTTCATGCGGACCACGTCCATCATTGTTTTCTGCAGCTGTTTCTCCGGCATGACATCCGACCCTCGCACAACTCTGTAGGCTTTCGGCCATGATGGGCCGGCGCGCCGGGTCCCGCGACTCTGCGGGGCTCGACTGCGCCGGCATCGATCAGTTAGTTTCCATCCGGTGACTTACCGGTATCCCGCCGATACCATCTCGTCGACGACGTCGACGTTGTCCTGGTCGACGATCGCCGGCCCGGTAAGGATGTCATCGTGCGGTATGAGGCCGTACTGGTTGTAGAGCGTGAGCAGTCCGATCGGCAAGTAACCCTGCAGATACTGCTGTTGTTCGATGGTGAACACCATGCGGCCGTCTTTTATCGCCGAAATTATCTGGTCGGAGAGATCGACCGCGCTGAGCTTGATGTCGTCTGCGTCGGAGCCCATATCAGCCATCAGCGAAAGTGCCGGGTGCGCGCCGAGCGGTCCGAGAGTGAACACGGCGTCGGTGTCCGGATTACTCGTGAGGTAGGCGTTGAGGGCCTCGAAGTTGTCGGCCGCATCCGGGGATCCGCTCAGACGCTCAAAAGGTACGCCATGCTCGTCGAACACCTCCTGCATACCAGCCGAGCGCGCCTCGTGGCCTGCATGGCCGGGCTCGTGAATGAGCACCACGCCGCGGGTCGGAGTGTCGGGTGCGAACTCCGCGAACATCCTGCGCGCCGCCTGCACACCGACCTGGTACTCATCGGCGCCGACGTACGCGAGATAGGGAATGCGCTCGGCGGGGGGGCGATCGTCGGGGACGTTAATCGCCACAACAGGAATTCCCTGGTCGATAGCGTTGCGAAGCGGCTCATCCACCGCATTCTTGTCCGTTATCGTCACCACGATGCCGTCGGGCTGAGCCGAAATCGCGGTCTCGATCATGTCGACGAACTCACCGACGTCGTACTGCTGAGGCCCGAGATAGGTCATGTCGACGCCGAACTGCGCGGCGGCATCCTCTGCGCCGCGAACGACAACCGCCCAGAACGGGTCAGCCGCGCCACCATGCGTGATAACGAAGAACTCGTACTCCTCTTCCGGCGCAGCGGCCTCGCCCTGTCCCGACGCGAATACCACCGCCGGAACCAGCATCAGCGCGATCATCGCACACAACACAAATCCTCGTGCGTGTTTCATGGCAACCTCCTCCTTGTAGAGATCCGAAGTTTGCTTCACATCGTTGCAAGCTCCGTGCCCACTTTGCTTCCGGCACGCACTTCGGTCTGAGCCGCAAAGGCGCGCGCAGTGTTCTCTGGTACAAAGACTTACGCAACCCCGCCTGCGCGCGCCGGAGGCCGTTGGACACACGCGGCGGCGAATCGCGTGAAATCCACCGGTGCGCCGGGCGGAAGCGGTGGATATGCACCGCAGCCGCTCATCGTTTCGTGCCGGCCCCGGGAACGATACCGTATTTCTGCATCCGGTAGCGCACCACGTTGCGCGAAACGCCGAGCGCCCGGGCCGCTGCGGCAATGTTCCAGTCATTTCGCTCGAGGGCATCGAGAAGCATCGACCGCTCGACCGCATCGAGCTTGCTTCCGTCCGAACGCTCCGAGCTCGGCTTCGGAAAGCTTGCCCGCGGCGGGCCGACGTCCTGGAGCTTTGGCGGAAGGTCGGTGATCTCGACGGTGCCCCCCGCGGCAAATACAAAGGCGTGCTCCATGACGTTACGAAGCTCGCGTGCGTTTCCCGGCCAATCGTGGCGAAGCAGCGCGCGTTCCACTGCCGGCGAGAGCCTCTTTGTTTCCCGCCCGTGCCGCGCGGCCAGCCGTTCGAGGAATTGCTCGGCCAACGGCAGGATGTCTTCGAAGCGCTCCCGCAACGGTGGAATCTCGAGGGTGATGGTGTTAATCCGATAGTAGAGGTCCTCGCGGAATCTCCCCTCCCGCACCAGACTCTCCAGGTCCCGGTTGGTGGCGCTCACCAGCCGCGTGTGAACGTGTACTTCACGGTTCTCCCCGAGCGGCTGAAACGAGTGCTCCTCGAGAAACCGCAACAGCTTCGGCTGGAGCTCGAGTGGCAGGTCGCCGATCTCGTCGAGCAGCAGCGTGCCGCCGTCGGCCTGTCGCAGCTTCCCGGAGTAGGCCTGCGCCGCTCCGGTAAAGGCGCCCTTTCCGTAGCCGAAGAGCTCGCTTTCTATGAGCGTTGCGGGCACGGCCGGACAGCTGATCGTGAGAAAGGGCCGGCCCGCAGGGCCCGCGGCATGCAGCGCGCGTGCAACTACTTCCTTCCCCACCCCGCTCTCTCCCACCAGCAGCACGGCACTCGAGGCTTCGCCGATGACCCGCACTTTGCGCATGAGTGCGTGCATAGCGGGGCTCTCAGCCACCGGCGCCCATCCCTGCTCGGCGGCAGCGGCAGCTCGTCGCTGGTCGTCGGTTTCGTGCAGGACCCGCTTCACAACGTGTCGGATGAACTCCTTCTTGAAGGGCTTGGCGAGGAAATCCGCCGCTCCCTGTTTCATAGCCTGCACGGCCAGCTCGATCGTGCCGTAAGCCGTGATGAAAACCACGGGAATCGGCTCGGAGCGTGCTCGAGCGCAACGGAGAATCCCGACACCGTCCATGTCGGGAAGGCGTACGTCCGAGACGACGAGGTCGAGGTCTTCGTGCTCGTCGATGATACGCATGGCCTCCTCGCCGGTGCTCGCCGTGCGCACCCCGAAGCCGTCCTTTTCGAACAGGATGCGCAGCAGATCCCGCATATTTCGTTCGTCATCGACGATGAGAAGCCGTTTCATCACGCCTCCCGTGCCAGAGTGATTACAAAACTCGTGCCGCGGCCCCGCGCCGAATCCACCTCGATCGAGGCCCCGTGCTGTTCTACGATGCGATGTACGATCGACAGGCCGAGGCCCGTGCCCCGGGACTTTGTCGTGAAGAAGGGATTGAAGATCATCTTGCACGTGTGTTCATCCATTCCGCTGCCGTGGTCCCGTACCGTCAGTTTTACTGTGGCCGCCGACGCGGCCACACTGAGATCTACAGGTTGATCGTCTTCCGACGCCTCCGCGGCATTTACCAGGAGATTCACCAGCACCTGTTGCATCAGCTCGCGATCCACGTACAACGACAGCGGTTGCGACGGTAACTCCACGCGCAGACGTGACGGATCGAAACTCTCACGGGGGAGCTGGGCTTTTACGTCGGCGAGCAGATCGTCCATGGATACCTCCGAGGGTCGCGGTTCGTGGCGGCGAGCGAAGTCGAGGTAGTTGGTGATGAGAAACTCCACGGTCACGACCTCATCCATGATCATGTCGAGCAGGCGGTCGTATCCCGCCCGCTCCTCGGTGACCTGGAACTCGTCGCGCAGCATCTCCGCGGACACCCGAATGATACCGAGAGGATTCCGCAGCTGATGAGCGACCGCGGCGGCCATCTCCTGCACGATCGTGAACCGTGTCGAAATGAGCAACTTCTCCAGCTCGTTCAGCGATGTCTGCCCGTGGGAGGCGGAAATGAGGGTGCGGCCGCGGTCGAGGACCACGAACCGGTCGGCAACGTTGAAGACCTCGTAGGCCTTGTGGGTGACGAACACGACCGCGACTCCCCGTGCCCGTGCGTGCGCGATCTGAGCGAGGACCTGCTCGACCTGTTCGTCGGAGAGGGCTGCCGTCGGCTCGTCGAGGATGACGAGCCTTCGGGCGAAGTACATGGCGCGGGCGATCGCGAGCATCTGGCGCTGGCCCCCGGACAGGCGCGATACCATCTGCCGCGGGGAGGGCATCTCAACTCCGAGATCGGCCAGGGCCGTCTCGGTGGATCGGATCATCCGGCCGTGGTCGAGCCGGCGAACGGGGCCGGCACCACGTTCCGGTTCCGCACCGAGAAAGAAGTTCCGCGCTATGCTGAGATGCTCGATGAGCGCAAGGTCCTGGTACACAACTTCTATGCCGAACTGACGCGCTTCCTGTGGAGAGCGGAACCCGCCCGGCTTGCCCTCGACGAACAGCTCGCCGCCGCTCATCGCCTGCAGGCCCACCAGTGCCCGGACCATAGTGGACTTTCCCGCGCCGCTGTTTCCGAGGAGTCCGACGACCTCGCCGCGGCCTACGGCAAAGTCGGCCTGCCGCAACGCCACGACGCGGCTGTAGGTGACGGTAGCAGCCCGCATCTCCACGAGAGCCGGCAGTTGCGGCTCAGGACGGCTCGAGACACTCGC
>CAZVXU010000134.1:0-3107 GCA_964631585.1 uncultured Spirochaetaceae bacterium
TCCCCGAGCACACGTACTCGTAGCTGACATGGCCGACCTTCGGCTGCATATAGGTGAGTAGCTGCATCTGCTCTTCATCGAGCGGCGCAAAATCGGCGTGCCCGCCCTCCGAGGGATAGGCGTGGTAGCCGTCGCGGTGCCACACGAGATAGGCCTCACCGAGACCGGTGCCGGGGGCCACCACGGCGATGGGGCCTGTCTCCACCGGCTCGCCGGTGTTCAGCGTCTGCAGGTCATCCCCGCCGAGCACCGGCACGGACTTCGCAATCGCGACGAGGTCATTCACGAGCGTTACCTTATCGAGTCCCAACCGCTCGGCCAGGCGCGTCTCACTTATGCGCCAGGGCAGGTTCGTTATGTGGGCCTCCCCCTCGACCACCGGCCCCGCGACCCCGAAGGCAGCCCGGCTCGGGCGCACGTCGGTCTCGCGAAGGAACTCCTCGACAAGGTCCTCGAGGGTTTCGAAGCTGCCGCTCGGAAGGGTCCGCTCGTGGAGGGGCTCACGGATGCCCGACTCCTCGGTAAAGAGGGCAAGGTTGGTCTTTGTGCCGCCGACGTCGCCCGCGAGACAGGTGCTGCTGCGCGTGCTCATTGCCTTCCTCCGTCCCTCGCGGCGGCGTCCGGCACGCGTCTCTCCAGCTCGGCCAGCCACACCGCCGCCTCGCTGTCGCTCGGCGCGCGCCAGTCGCCCCGCGGCGAGAGCGACCCGCCGGAGCCCATCTTCGGGGCGTTGGGAACGCAACTCCGCTTGAACTGAGAGCGGAAGAAGCGGGTGAGAAAGACACCGAGCCAGTGCTTGATCTGCGCGAGGTCGTAGCTGTGGCGTTCCTCCTCGCTCATACCCGGCGGCCAGCGGCCGGCGTCGGCATCGGACCAGGCGACGCAGGCCAGATAGGCCACCTTGCTCGGCCGAAAGCCGAACCGGGTGACGTAGTAGAGGTGGAAATCCTGCAGCTCGTAGGGCCCGATCTTCTTCTCGGTGCTCTGCGCGGGCGCTTCACTCGCGCCGCCACCGCCGGGGACGAGCTCCGGCGATATTTCGGTGGAGAGGATCGTCTGCAGGATCTCCGAGGTGGGCGTATCGAACTGCCCGGAGTCTATGATCCAGCGGATGAGGTGCTGAATCAGCGTCTTCGGTACCGAGGCGTTGACGTTGTAGTGCGACATGTGGTCTCCCACGCCGTAAGTGGCCCATCCGAGGGCAAGCTCACTCAGATCGCCGGTGCCGACGACCAGCCCCCCGAGGTGGTTTGCGAGGCGGAAGAGGTGGCTGGTTCGCTCGCCCGCCTGCACGTTCTCAAAGGTGACATCGTACACTTCCTCTCCCTCGGCAAAGGGATGCCCGATATCGCGAAACATCTGCATGCACGAGGGGCGGATATCTATTTCCGCGGCGCTTACGCCGAGGGCGCTCATAAGGGAGTGGGCACTCTCGCGCGTGCCGGAGCTCGTGGCGAACCCCGGCATCGTGTAGGCGTGAATATTGGTCCTCGGCAGACCGAGCAGGTCGAAGGTCTTTGCAGTCACGATGAGGGCCTGGGTGGAATCAAGGCCGCCGGAGATGCCGAGCACGGCGTGCTCGATGCCCGTCTGCCGCAACCGCTGTGCGAGCGCGTGCACCTGGATGTTGTAGGCCTCGAAGCAGCGCTCGTCACGCCGGGCGGCATCCACGGGCACGTAGGGGAATCTCGGAATATCGCGGGCAAGCGAGGAACCCGGCGCGTCGCTTTTCGGCGGCTGTGGTAGCTTAGGAAGCTCGAACTCGAAGGAGATGCGCCGGAGGCGGGAGAGGTGCTCGCGGTGAGCGGCCGCGGCGTCGATGAAGCTGGTGAGCCGCATGCGCTCCTGCACGAGCATCTCGAGGTCCACATCGGCTCGGATGAGCTGCTCATCCTCGCTGAAGCGCTCGGTCTCCGCGAGGAGACGACCGTTCTCGTATATCAGCGCATGCCCGTCCCAGGCAAGATCGGTCGTGGACTCCCCGGACCCGGCGGCGGCGTAGAGATAGGCTGAGACACACCGGCCCGAATGTCCGGCTGCGAGGGTATCGCGGTAGTCGGCTTTGCCGATGGTGATGTTACTCGCCGAGAGATTCGCGAGCACCGTCGCACCGGCGAGGGCGGCGTAGGTCGTCGGCGGGATCGGCGCCCACAGATCCTCGCAGATCTCCACCGCGAAGGTGAGCTCCTCGAAACCCTCCGCGCTGAATACGAGGTCGGCGCCGAAGGGAACTCCGCGCATACCGAGAAGATCCACCTCGGGTTCAGCCGCGGCCGTGGCGGATGCGAATTGCCGCTTCTCGTAGAACTCGCGATAGTTCGGGATGTAGGACTTGGGAACAATGCCGAGCATCCGCCCCCCGTGGACGACCACCGCACAGTTGAACAGTTTCTGCTCGAACCGAAGCGGCGCGCCGACAAGAAACACCGGCGAGAGGGTCGTGCTCGCCTCCACTACCTCGAAGAGGCCCTCACGCACGGCGTCGAGGAGGGCGTCCTGCTGGAAGAGGTCGTCGTTGGAGTAGGCGGAAAGCCCGAGCTCGGGAAAGGTGAGAAGGGAGACCCCCGCGTCGTCGGCCCGCCGCATGAGCTCGAGGGTCCGCCCGGTGTTGTAGGCCACGTCCCCCACGCGCACGCGAGGTACCGCCACGCCGACGCGGACGAACCCGTGAGTGTGGGGCGAAAAGAAATCGCCACCTCGCCGCATGGCGGAAATGCTACGCACGCTATCGGGACCTGTCAAGCTGACGTCCGATGAGGTAGGCGCCGCGGATCCCCGCGTCGCCGCCGAGGGTCTGTGGCACGACGATGCGATCGAGGACCGCGCGCTCGGAGGCGTAATCGAGGTAGCCGCCGAGGAGGCGGTGCGCTTCGTCGCGAATGCGCTCGAACATACCCCGCTGCTCCATAACCCCGCCGCCGAGAACCACGCGGTCCGGCGAGAACGACAGCATGAGCATCGCAACGGCCTGCGCCAGATAGTCGGCCTCGAGGTTCCAGGCCTCGTGATCAGGCGGGAGCGTCTCCGCGGCCTGTCCCCACCGCGCGCGCATCGCCGGACCGGCCGCCACCCCCTCGAGGCAGTCTCCGTGGTAGGGACAGACCCCG
>CAZVXU010000134.1:3207-7076 GCA_964631585.1 uncultured Spirochaetaceae bacterium
CCGGCTTCGATTGCTGCGATTGCCATGGGGGAAAGTGTAGCACGAGATTGCGCGCCGGGAGAACGCTACCGACACTCACCGCGCCGGCCGCGCCTCGGGCCGCCGCACCTCCACCATCAGCACACTACTCCCGCGCACATCATCGGACGCGCCCACGCGCCGCCCGCTTCCGTCGACCACGTAGGAAGGACCTTCCCAGACGAAGTCGAGAAGGCTCCCCGTCAGGCTCGCGCTCACGCCCGCCTCCGCAGAGGTCGCCCCGACCCGCTCGGGGAGCGCTCCGTCGAAGCGGCGGCGCACTTCCTCGGTATAGAGCTCGCCGTTTGCGCGAAGCTCGAGCCAGAGATCGGCGCCCCCGAACTCCGGCTCCCAGTCAGAGAAGAAGGAGTCGCGGCAGATCGTCAGCCCGATCTCGAATCCGTCTATCTCGAAGGTCTCCGCCGCTTCGAGATCTCCTTCCTCGAGGTCGAGAACTCGATCCTCGAAGGCAGTTAAAAACACCTTGTCCTGCTCGTGGATCAGAGTGCCGTCGTCATCGAACACGATCGCCCTGTTGTGAACGCTCCCCTCGCCGATCGGCGCAAAGTAGGTTCCCGCGACGATGGCAACACGGTATTCACGGGCAAGACCGCTCCACAGACGGCGCACGGTTCGCTCCACCGACGGTGCCCGTCGCCGAAGCAGCGTCTGCAGCGCCTCCGGGGGCGTGCCGCGCAGGGGCGCCGCACCGATCGGGGTGGTCGTCCCACCGACCGCCGACGCGAGCTCCCCCAGAGCTTCATCCATCGTGGACGAACGCCTGATGATCGGCGCATATCCTTCGAAGAGGAGAAAGACGTTTATGTACTCCGGAAACACGATGAGCTCCGCGCCGCGGCGCTCGGCCTCGGCAACGAGCTTTTCGACGTGCGACTCGAAGGCCCGCGCATCGAGATAGGTCTCCGCGGCAACCTCGGCCTGCACGGCCGCCACATGAAGGACGCCGTCTTCATGCGCTGCGAAGTCTTCTGCGAACACCGATACAACGGCGAGCACGAAAGACAACAGGGTGTAGGCCGCGGCTCGTCGCATGGCTATGCGAAAACCTCCTCGACCAGCTCATCGAGCCCCCCGAGGGAGAACAGATGCCAGAACACGAGCAGCCCGAATCTGTTACGAATGAACTGCCCCGAGGCCAGCGCGTCGCGTACGTCGTCGAGGGAAAGGTCGATCTCCCGCGGATGGGTCGGGCCGTCGACGCGGCGCATGAGCTCGCGGATGCGATCGGACGTCGGCGCGGATGCGGCGATCTCGATGATACGCCCGGCCGCCTCCCGGGCGTTTCGGGCCATTTCCGAGAAACGCTCCTCGCTCATTGCCGCGAAAATGTGGCCCTGGAGAAGCGTGTCGGCCGAGGCGGCGCCGAATCCGCGGACCGCGGCCTCACGAAGGATCGCCACCGCCGGCTTCTTCGCGGCGGTGACTCTGCGTTCGAGCTCCGACGCGCCCATCCCGGCGAGCCGCTCGAAGAGACCGGCGATGACCAGTGTGCCGACGGCAACCTTGCCGCCGTGGAGGGCCGATGGCTTGCCGGCACGCGCCGCCCGCATCTCCCAGAAGTGGGACAGCAGGTGCTCGCTGCCGGAGGCGGGCCGCGACCCGCCCCAGTCACGCATACAGTCGCCCGAGTCGATGAGACCCCCGAGCAGCGTACTGACGCCGGCGGGCTCGTGCGCGCGAATGAGGTCGACTTCGGCAACGCAGGACTGGGCGGCGCGAAGGCTTCGCGCGGCGATATCCTCGTCGAAGCCCTCATCGGCAACGACCTCAGCAAGCTCCCAGTCCGGGGTGGAGGTGAGTTTTGCAACCATGTCACCGAAACCGGCCGCGATCATGTCATGGGGAGCAGCCGAGAGTACCTCCGTGTTCGCAAACACGACCTCCGCGGCCCGTGCGGGAACGGTTTTCTTCACCCCGCGGAAGGTCATGGCCGAGGTCGGCGATGCGTAGGCGTCGACCGACGGAGCGGTCGGGTACGACACGAACGGGCGGTCCATGCGATGCGCCACAAGCCGCGCGATGTCGGTGACGGTGCCCCCTCCCGCGCCGATGACGACGTCGGGTGTGCGCTCGAGGCCGATGAGGACGTCACCGACCGCCTCCGCGTCCGCCGCCGGCTTCTCCCTCGCAAGGACGAACTCCTCCACCGCGATTCCGAGCGCAGATAACGAGCTCGCGAGTTGCCCTCCGGCGGCGCGATGGGTATTGGGGTCGGAGACGACGAGTGGCGCGGCGTACCCGCCCTCGCCGAGGAAGTCGGCGACCGCGGCCGCCGTGTGGTCGGCTATTCGTACATCGGATTGCATACGGGAATGAAGTATATCAAAGCGGTTCCCGTGGCGCTACGACCTCAGCTGCCGACCGGCCGAAGCTCCGGAACCTCGAGGCCGCCGAGATCACCCTCGGTGATGTCACCGCTCTTCAGCAGCGCCCGGACGAAGGCATTCGCCAGAACGGGATCGAACTGTGCACCCCGGTTCTTCAGGATCTCGCGGGCGGCATGTGCAGGGCTCAATGCCTTTCGGTAGGGTCGATCGGCCGTCATGGCGTGATAGGCGTCTGCAACACCGATAATCCGAGCCTCGAGAGGAATCGCCTCCCCGGCGAGGCCGTTGGGATACCCGCGGCCGTCGTAGCGCTCCTGGTGTGCCAGCACGATGTGCGCGATATCCTGATAGGTATCGAACTTCCGGAGCAGCTGCGCGCCCCACTCGGCGTGCTTTTTCATGAGCTCCCATTCCTCGTCGTCGAGGGCTGCTTCTTTAAGAAGCACGTGGTCCGGTACTCCGAGCTTGCCGATATCGTGCAGCAGCAACGCGTCCCGCAGGCGCTGTCCCAGCTCTATGCCGATCTCCGATGCGAGCATCAGGCCGAGGGAGAGCACATCGCGCGAGTGCCCGGCAGTGTCCGGGTGGCGGAGCTCGAGCGACTCGGAGAAGCTCATCAACAGATCCTCCATTCGCTTCTGCAGCTCCTGTTCCCGTGCGACGGCCTGCTGGAACCGCTTCATATTGCGGAGATTGCGCACGCGCGCGTCGAGCTCCCGAATGTTGATGGGTTTCGGCAGATAATCATCGGCGCCGAGGTCGAGGCCCTCGATCTTTGATTCGAGCTCGTGCTTGGCAGTGATCATGATGAAGGGGATATGACGGGAGCCCTCGGTGTTTTTTACCAGCTTGAGAAGCTCGTAGCCGTCCAGGTTCGGCATCATGAGATCGGAGACAATGACATCGGGATTGTCGCTTTGAACCCGCTGCCACCCGTCGACGCCGTCGACGGCTGTCGTGACCTCATGCCCCATCCCGGCAAGCATTCGGCCCACGTACGAGCGCAAGTCATTGTTATCCTCCACGAGCAGCACGCGGTCCTCGGCGGGACCTCCTTGCTTAGACCGGGCATCTGCTTCGCTCTCCCGCGCGCCGCACGCAAGCATTTCCTTTTCCATGAGGGCCAGCTCGTCCGCCGCTACCCGGACGAAGTCTTCGGTACGTCGCGTCCGGCGTCGCCTATCACGCGCCGAGGAGACGGCTCTCCCCGATTTCCGCCGTTCACGTCGACGCCGCTCGCGGAACGCCTCGGGCACAAGCTCCTCGAGATTGGCGGGGAGCTCCACCCTGAAGGTACTGCCCTTACCCTTGCTGCTCTCGACGGTGATGCGCCCCTTCATGAGCTCGACCGACTCCTTCACTATAGTCAGCCCGATACCGGTCCCCTCATACCGACGGGTACTCGAGCTGTCGACCTGCCGGAAGCGGTCCATGATGTAGGGGAGGTGATCCTCGGGGATGCCGATGCCGGTATCTTCGACCTCCACCGAAATCATCGAGGCC
>CAZVXU010000135.1:0-6824 GCA_964631585.1 uncultured Spirochaetaceae bacterium
CCGAGGGCCAGGACGAGCACGTCGGGTGAGTCCACGAACACACTCTGCGGGGCGGCCGACTCGACGCGGCGTTTGAGCTCGTCGTCAGTGGTGACGAAGATGCTTCGCAGATCAGTGCTCGTGTCGGCGACGCGTTCGACCATCGGCACGTCCGACGAGGTGTCTCCGCAGACGACCGTCGGCCCGTCGAGCCCGAGACCGATCTGCGCGTCGATGAAGTCGATCCCGTCGCCTTTGTTGAAGTCACGGTCTCCCTCGTCGCGGGTGAGGACGATCTCGATGTCATAGCCGGTGTCCTCGATCCGGAAGGTTTCGCCCTCGGGGTCAAGCTCGGCGACGAGATTCCGGATGCGCTCGAGAAAGTTCTCCGAACGATTTGTCGGGACGCTTCCGTACATGTCCTGCCGTGCAACGGTAGTCTCGCCGAGTTTGTACTGCGCCGCCGACCCGATGAGGCCGAACTCCTCGAACTCGGGCGCCTCGAGAAGCACCGATATGCGCGAGTTGAGCTCGGCTAGCCGCCGGCCTTTCTCGGCATCGACCGGGGCCTCATGCCGGCGCCCCTGCGGGTCCCTGAACTCGCGCCCCTTCGACCCAGCGAGCAGGAACGCTTTGTCGGGCATCGTGGTGAGGTCGACGAGACCGAAGTCCTCCAGGGGAGCGGAGGTGAGCACGACCGGAGTCTTTGCCCGAGCCCGCGCGAAACGGGCCAGCAGAATCGCGTTGTAAGCCGACTGCACCGAGGAGCGATAGCGGCCGCAGTAGTTGTTCACGGTACCGTCGCGGTCGGTGATGAAGCTCGCATCCTGCGCCGGGCGGAGCAGATCCTGCACCGCCGACATTTGAGCCTGCAGGTCCGGGACACGGTCGGCAACGTAGCGGTACAGTGCGTCCTCGCCGTGCTCGAAGAAGAACAGGTCCTTCTCGAGCTCGTCGATTTCGTAGTCCAGCGTGAGCTGTGTCTTTCGACCGCCGGGCTTCACGAGGAACTCATGGTGCCCGTCGGCGGTTTTCGTTTCCTCGAGGGCTTCGCAGGCGTTTCGCAGTCCGGAAACCTCTTCGAGCTTCACCGATCCGGCGAAGTAGAAGCCAACGAGCATGCGTCTCAGGGTCGTGGTCTTCCCCATGAGCTCATAGAAGTCTGTCAGAGTCTGCATAAATTGTCCTCACCTTCCAGGATACGACCGAAAGGTGCCCGCTACGAATACGCTGAATGGGCTATGAAAGTGTACAATCGGCCCTTTCGCAGGCCGGTCAGAGCTGAATGATCTGATGCTTCACGGCGTACTTGATCAACTCGGCCTTCGAATGAATGTCGAGGGCTTTCATGATGTTGTTCTTGTGTACGTGGACGGTGTGGTAGGAGATATTGAGCTCCTCGCCGATCTGCTTCTCCGTATATCCGTCGCAGATCAGCTTCAGAATCTCCCGCTGCCGGTCGGTGAGCTCCGATTCCGCGGTTCCGCCGTCGCCTTCCTGACTGGGGTGGAGAAAACCGTGGACGAGATAGCCCGACACGTCGGGGCTGAAGTAGTACCTCCCGGCGTATACCTCGTCGATTGCTTTGACGACCTCCTCGGTGGCGCTCTCCTTGAGTATGTAACCGCGGGCGCCGCTTCGGATTGCCTTCTCCACGAGGACTTTGTCCTTGTACATGCTGAGGATGATGACCTTGACCGACGGGTCGCGCTTGAGCAGGCGAACGGTCGCCTCAATGCCGTTGAGCACGGGCATCGAGATGTCGAGGAGATAGATGTCGGCGGGGCTCTCTGCGGCCATATCGAGGGCTTCCCGGCCGTTCGATGCTTCATTTACCACGACGATATCGGGGTCGAGTTTCTGCATGATGGCTTTGAGCCCGTCACGTACTATCGCATGGTCGTCAGCTAGTAAGATGCGCTTCTTCATGGTCTTCCCTCTCCTCACGGGGGCGTGCGACGCGTTGGGTGATCACGGTGCCTTCTCCCGGCGCCGACCGAATCTCCACGGTCCCGTCAAAGGGGCGCAGACGCTCTCTCAGACTGAACAGGCCGAATCCGGTGCCACCCGTCGTTGCCTCCGGATCGAAGCCGGGTCCGTCATCGCAGACTGTGATGATGATG
Organism: uncultured Spirochaetaceae bacterium; assembly: GCA_964631585.1. GTDB lineage: Bacteria > Spirochaetota > Spirochaetia > DSM-27196 > PWMO01 > JAAAOH01. Next base: position 2,103 of record CAZVXU010000135.1, read on the forward strand.
TGCGATTCCGCCTCCTCGAGTGTAACACGAGCATGCGCGCCCGGGGCATGCTTGAGGACGTTGAACAGAAGCTCGCGAGTTGCCCGATAGAGGACGTGCTGCAGATCCTCGGGAACACTCTCGATCTCGTCGGTTCCCTCGTAGCTCACCTCGAGGCCGTGATCGCTTCGAAAATGCTCGACGAGCCAGGACAGCGTGGCGGATAAGCCCGACTCGCGTATCGTGGGCGGGTCGAGGTCGACGATGAGAGATCGTACCTGCGTGATCGCCTCGTCGAGTATGCGGCGCATGTCGGAGAGCTCCTCGTCGAGATCAAGGTCATCGCGAGCCTTGCTCAACAGGTCCAGCCTCATCTTTAGGCTCGCCAGCGACTGGTTCACCCCGTCGTGGATGTCCCCGGCAAGCAGGGCCCGCTCGCGTTGCTCCACCGACACGAGCTGCCCGGCGAGAGACTGGATGCGGCGCCGCGACTCCAGGAGCTCACGCTCGCGCAGCTTGCTCTCGGTCACGTCGAGCATCATCACCAGGAACTCCCTGTCGTCATCCTCGAAGGTGGGGGCCGCACTCGCATGGGCCCAGCGCTCGGTGTCGGTGTTGAGCTGCACCTCCGTGTGCGTGGGCGCCGGCAGCGGTCCGGTGCGGGGCTCGCCTCGCACCCGGGCGGACAGACCCCCCATGTACTTCTCGAAGAGATCGCGGTGCCGAGGCGCTATCAGATCCGTGGCGGGGGATCCCTCGGCGAGGTCCGGGAATACCGTCCGCGCCGCCTCGTTGGCGTACTGTATGCGCCCACCGCGCACGACAAGGACGATGGCGCTGCTCTGGTTCGCGAGCGAAATGTAGCGCTGCTGTATCAGGCGCGCGAGATTGCGAATCCGGAGAAGGGCGCCGACCCGCGCATCGAGCTCCGCGCGTTCGGCGGGTGCCCAGATCACGTCGTCGACGTCTGCGAGCAGGGCCTCTCTCTTGCGAACGAGCTGACGTCGACGTGCGATAAGCAAAAAGGGCAGAAACACGGGGCGCTCGGCCTCCCGGCGTTCGGCGATGATCTGCCTGTTTGCGTGGAGCCCCGCCGCGTCGAGAATGCAGAGGTCGAAATCGTTGTCCGGTGGCAGCGTGCCGGAGGCGACCTCCACCTCATGCTGCTCGCGGAGCCACTCGGCGAGATGCTCGCGATCACGCCCGGCTCGCATACACAGAAGGACACGTGTCATGGGCCCTCTGAGAGCGGATGGGGCCCTCCGAGGAGGCTGCGTGATCCCAGTGGCTTGCCGCCGACCCGGATCCCTTCGGGCGTGATGTCGAAGGCATGGAGGCCCTTGTCGAAGTCGGAAAGACGTTTCTTGAGTACACCGAGAATCTTGTGCAGCTCCACGCTGCCGGATGTCTCGTTGAAACGCTCTATGTATCTGAGAAAGATGATGTTATCGGAGAGATAGCTGATGCGCGACTCCGTGGGCCGAAAGTCGCCGGTAATCGCAGACATCTCCTCGGCGATGATGAGAGAGACACCGGCCGAGGTCAGGTACTTGCTGAGGGCGTGGAGGCTGGGAATTGGCCGATCGTCGGCAATCGACAGGCTGTATCCGGAGAGGCTGTCCACCATGACGCAGCGCGCGCCGCCTTCCTCCACCGCGTGCTTTACCCAGTCCGCGAACTCCTCGGCCGAGTACTCCAGCGGCTCCACCTTCTCAATCATCAACCGCCCGTCCCGCTGCAGCTCCGAGAGATCGAGCCCGACCGCCCGGCACCGCAGCTCCATGAGCGCCGGTTCCTCATCGAAGCTGTACACGACGCCCCGCTCGCCCTGAAGCGCCGCGCTTCGCATGAACTGCAGGCCGAGAGTGGTTTTCCCCACCCCCGGGGGGCCGGTGAGAAGGGTGGCCGTGCCCGGCTCTATGCCGCCGTGCAGTTTCTGGTCCAGGCTCTCGATCGAGAAGGGGATGTGCACGGTGCGCCGTTCGGGGAGATCCCGGCGGGCGGTGAGTGTCGGGAATACCGAGATGCCTTCATCCCCGATGCGCAAGGTGTGCGCGCCGCCGGAGAAACCGGAGCCGCGAAACTTGGATACTGATACTTTGCGCGTTTTCTGCGTGAAGGTGAGGGTCAGACTGCCGTCGACGAGGTGCTCGAGATCTTCACTGCTGTGGCCGACGGTGGGGTCGGGTGTAGGCTCGGCGGTCACAAGGATCGTAGCTCCCCGACCCGTAATGAATTGCAGAAAGGCCTGCACCGAGCGCAGGAAGTCGTCCCGGTCGGCAGCGTAGTAGCGCAGTCCGTTCAGGCCGTCGACGAAGACACGAACCGGCGCGAGCTCGTCCACCGTCTCCGCGATGCGCCGCAGAACGGGCTGCCGCTCCGTCTCCGCCGGAGAGAGGAGATCGTAACTCTGCTCCGCATCCGAGAACAGCTCCACCGGTGGTGTGAGGTCGAGTACTTTGATGCGATCGAACGAGAATCCCAGGTTTTGAAGGTTCCGCTCCAGCGACGTCGCGGGCTCCGAAAAGGTTATGAGAAGCGGCTGCTCGTCGAGGCGGAGACCTGTATGCAGGAAGTGGAGTCCGAGGATGGTTTTCCCAGTACCCGGAGCTCCGGACACCAGGTAGCTGCGCTGGGGCAGGAAGCCGCCGCGCAGCACCGTATCAAGTCCTCGGATCCCGGAGGATCGACGTTCGTCGGGTAGTGTGCTCATCTGTCCGCGGTGAAGTATAGCCAAACGGCCTACGGGATGCCATACCCTGTCGGAACTACCGCCCGGCGAGCAGCGCCTCGAGCTCGTCCTCGGTAATCACCGTCGTGCCCTTCTTGCGCGCCTGCTCGAGCTTGCTTCCCGGGTCCGCTCCGGCGACCACGTAGTCGGTGGCGCTGCTGACCGAAGACGTAACCTTCCCGCCCCGTTCCTCGATTTTGCGCCGCGCTTCGGTGCGCGTGTAGCGCTCGAGGCTTCCGGTGAGAACGAAGGTCAGTCCGCTCAAAGGGCCGGCAGCGGGACCTGCGTCGAGGGGCTGGGGGTCCACGCCGGCCTCCCGCATCCGAGCGAGGATGCGACGGTTCTCCTCCTCCGCAAAGAAGGCGTGGATGCTCTCTGCGGTTTGCCCGCCGATGTCGGATATCGACGAGAGCTCCTCGATCGGGGCGTCTTCGAGCGCCTCGAGACTCCCGAAGTGCCGTGCGAGGACCTCGGCGACGTGCGCGCCGACATGGCGGATACCGAGGGCGTAGATGAAGTGATTGAGAGGCCGCGTCCTGGAGCCCTGAATGGCCTCGTAGACGTTCCGGGCCGATTTCTCGGCGAAGCCTTCGAGTGCCTCGAGCTCCGCCGCGTTGAGGTAGTAGAGGTCGGCGATGGTCCGGATGATGCCCCTGTTTACGAGCTGGGCGATGTTCTTCTCCCCGAGGTTCTCGATGTCCATGGCCTCGCGGGAGACGAAGTGAATGAGTCTGCCGGTGAGCTGTGCGGGGCAGGAGAGTCCGGCCGGACAGAAGTAGTAGGCGCCTTCGCGTTCCACCGGCGTCCCGCATACCGGACAGGTGTCGGGCATGCCGAAAGGCTCGCCGCGGCCGCTTGCCTCGCGGTCGACCACCTCGCTTACCTCGGGGATGACGTCTCCCGCGCGGATGACCCGCACGCGGTCTCCCACCCGCACGTCCTTGCGGTGAACCTCGTCCTCGTTGTGGAGCGTGGCCCGGCTCACCGTCGCCCCGCCGATATTCACCGGGTCGAGCAGTGCGACGGGGGTGAGAATGCCGGTACGACCGACCTGCACGACGATGTCCTCGACCCTGGAGGTCTCCTTTCGCGGCGGAAACTTCCAGGCGAGCGCCCAGCGCGGGCTGCGGTTGCGGTAGCCGAGATCCTCGCGGAGCTCGTAGGAGTCTATCTTTATGACGATGCCGTCTATCTCGTAGTCGAGCTCCTCACGCGCCTCCGCGAGCCGTTCGCGATACGCGGAGAGGTCGTCCACCGAGGTGCAGACTTCGTTGAGGGGGTTTGTTTTGAGGCCCCACGTCGGGAAGAGGTCGAGGACCTCCGTGTGAGACTCGAAGTCCGTCCGGTCGGAGGCGAGGATGTCGTAGAAAAAGATGTCGAGCGGCTTCCCCGCGGTATTCTTCGGGTCGAGCTGGCGAACCGTCCCGGCCGCGGCGTTTCGCGGATTGGCAAAGGGCTCGTCTCCGCGCTCGGTGCGACTGCGGTTGAGCTCGCGGAAGCCACTTTTCAGCATGAAGATCTCCCCGCGGACCGCGAGGAATGCCGGCGGGTCGCCCTCGGGCCGGAGCTCGAGCGGGATGGCCGGGATGGTCTTGAGATTGCGCGAGATATCCTCCCCGACGCGTCCGTCGCCCCTCGTTGCACCGTATGAGAACTGCCCGTCGCGGTAGACGATTTCCACCGAGAGCCCGTCGAGCTTGGGCTCTACGATATAGCGGAAGCTGCGACCGTCTGAATTGCGCTCTATGAAGCGGTGAAAGTCGGAGACCTCCGATACCTCGAGGCTCGAGTTGAGGCTGAGCATCGGGGCCTGGTGCTCGATGCGGGAGAGCTCGTCGACCGGGGCTGCGCCCACGCGCTGCGTGGGTGATGTGTCGCTCTGAAGCTCGGGGAAGGTGGCTTCGAGATCCTGGAGCCGGCGGAAGAGCGCATCGTATACCTCGTCGGCGACGGCCGGCGACGCCTCTACGTAGTAACGGTGATTGTGGTAGTTCAGCGCCTCGGTGAGCTCC
>CAZVXU010000136.1:0-6774 GCA_964631585.1 uncultured Spirochaetaceae bacterium
GCGCCGCCGCGAAGGACGGCGAAGACCTGCGGCCCGACATCGAGGATGCGTTGGGCGGCGGCCGGGTGGAAGGCCGGCTCCGCGGCGCGCACCTGCAGCATGCGGCGGTAGCCCTCGAAGACGGTGGAACGCAGGGTGCCATCGGTGTTTATTTCGTCGACGAGGGCGGCGTAATCCAGCTTCTCGCGGTTGATACTGCGGTTAACGCCGGTCTGCTCGACCCCCTCCTCCCAGTTCGTCGAGCCGAGGAGGCTGTGCACGTACACGCCGGGCACGCCGGCCATGGCCAGCATGATCGCCTGGGAGGCGAGGAAGGCGCGGGCGCGCTGAGCGGTCGGAACGTTCGGATCGGTGACGGCTGAGAGATAATTCACATTCATCTCGTAGGGAATCTCGCCGTCGGGCGTCGCCTTGTAGGAAATGCGGCCGCCACGGGCCTGAACCGTCTCGATCATTCCCTCGATCTCCTCCTCGGCAAGAATACCGCGGGCCGGCAGCAGCCCGATCCCGTCGTGAGAGGCGAGGAAATTGAAGAAGCTCACGTCGTCGGTCGGGCGCTCGAGGCCGGCGGCCCATTCGGTAAGATGGCCGGTATCCTCCCGCAGGAAGGCGTCGAGCACGAGCGGCGGAAGAGAGAAGTTGTAGACCATGTGGGCCTCGTTGTGGCCGTCGCCGAAGTAGCTCAGGTTTTCCTCGTGAGGCACGTTGGTCTCGGTGATGATGACAACCCACGGCGCGATGTCCTCGAGCACGGCGCGGAAGAGCTCCACGACGAGGTGCGTCTTGGGGTGATGGATCGAGGGATGGCCGATTTCCTTCCACAAATAGGCGATCGCATCGAGGCGGATGATACGAGCCCCACGCTCGATGTACAGCAGCAGCACGTCGAGCATCTCCTCGAGCACCCGCGGGGAGGCGAAGTTGAGGTCGACCTGGTCCGCGCTGAACGTGGTCCACACGGATTTCGTCCCCTCGGTCGTCTCGAACGGCGTAAGCAGTGGATGCGCGCGGGGTCGAACGACCATGCTGAGGTCGGTGTCGGGATCCACGGTAATGAAGTACTCGGTATAGGGGGGGGCGCTCTGCAGAAACCCCTGGAACCACCGACTCTGCGCGGAGCAGTGATTGAGTACGAGATCGGCCATGAGGCTGTACTCGGCACCGATACGCTCGATATCCGACCAGTCACCCATCTGCGGATTCACCCGCCGATAGTCGATGATGGAGAAACCGTCGTCGGAGGAGTAAGGCCAGAACGGAAGAATGTGCACGCCGGAAACCGCGCCCTCGGCCTCTTCGTCGAGGAAGCGGTACAGACAGGAAAGCGGCGTCTCATCGATGCCGCGAAACTGATCGCCGTAGGTGATCATGACCGTGTCCCGCTCGGTGACCGGCAGCCCGGTGCGACGCGTTCCAGCGGCCCCCGCGGCCCCCGCGGCCCCCGCAGCCGCATCGTCGGCTGCCGGGGCGGCCGGGCGTTCGATGCGGTCGGCGTAGCGCAGGAGCAGCTCGTGGACGCGAGCCGCAGCGGACTCGCCGGTGTCGGGACCATAGATCTCCGAGAGCAGGTCGTAAATACGCTGGTTCATATCGGTACTGTAGGTGCATGAACGCCCATTTTGCAAGCGGTCGGTGGACACGTGTACATCCGCCCGGGACAGGGCGTATAATCATAATACCGATGAAACTTGCCGTCTTTCACTACCATCTTCGCCAGGGAGGCGTGACCGGCGTGGTCACGCAGGCGTGCATCGCGCTCGGCCTGCACTCGGACGCGGTCGACGAGGTGATTCTCATCACCGGATCCGAGGAGAATACCGACGCCGTCATCTCACGGATACGATCCGCGTCACCGGGACTCGCAGTAGAGGTGCGGGTGCATCCCGAGGTGGGCTACGTGTCCGAGCAGTCCGACGTGTCGATGCCCCAGCTCGAGGCACGAATCGTCTCCATCCTTACCGAGAACTATCTCTCCGAGGACATCGTGTGGTGGGTGCACAACTACCACCTCGGCAAGAACCCTGCCTTCACCTCGGCGCTCATTGACGTGCTCGAGACCGAGCCCGGGCAGCGAGCCATCTTTCAGATCCACGACTTCCCGGAGTGCGCCCGCTTCGAGAATCTTGCGGAGCTGCGCGCCCACGTGACCGGAAGCGTATACCCCGTGCTCCCGAATCTCGCCTACGCAACCATTAACCTGCGAGACAGACACCTGCTCACCGAGGCGGGCATTCCCGACAGCGCGGTCGTCGCGCTGCCGAACCCCGTTTCGGCCCCCTCGGCTGCAGGGGCCCCGTCCGCCGGGGCGGCGCCGGGGGGCACCGTCGCCCGCGGGCCTGATCGCCGTGAGGTTCTCCACCGCCTCGGGGCCGCCTGCGGCGACAGATTTCCACGCTTTGACCCCGACGGACTGCTCGTTCTGTACCCCGTGCGGGCCATTCGCCGAAAGAACGTGCTCGAGGCGGGCTTTCTTACACGGCTCCTGAACACCGAGCTCTCGCCGCCGGCAAACCTCATACTGACACTGCCGGGGACCTCACCGCTCGAGAAGCCCTACTCGGACATGGTGGAGGCCGCCTTCGAGGGCGGGATACTACCGGGCATGGCGGGCATAGAGTCCGAGGTTGAAGCCGCAGGTCTCAGCTTCGAGGATCTCGCGCGCACGGCCGACCTCGTGGTTTCCACCAGCGTCCAGGAAGGATTCGGGTACGCGTTCTTCGAAGCACCCCTGCGCGGCACCCCCCTGGCCGCGCGGTACCTCGACGTGCTCAACGGCCTCGACCATCTCTTCGAGGGCCATGTGCACGCCTTCTACCGGGAGCTCCGGGTTCCGTTCGAGAGCCCGAGCATCGACTCCATCCGCGCGATCCTTCGCGTGCGCTACGACGAGTACCTCGACCGCGCGTCACAGAGCATGCCGGACGCAACCCGCCGCCGCGTGGCCGCGGAGATCGGAGAGATGCTCGATGCCGCCACGATCGACTTCTCGTTCCTGATGCCCCAGATACAATATGCCTATGCGAAAGACCTTGCCGACGAGGGATTCGCAAACGAGGTGCGGTCGCTGAACTTCGAGGTGATCGGCCCGCTGCTGAAGCTTCTCGAGTCACCGGGCCCCGCGAGGGCCGCCTCGGATATCAACGAGGAGCTCGGTTACGCGCCCTACGTCGCGCGGTTCGAGAAGCTCCTTGCGCGCCTCGGCGAGCGCACCCGAAGCGGGAACGGAACGCACGGCTCGGGCCATATAGAGAGTGGGCGCGAGGACACGCGGCCCGCGGACGGGCCGGATCCGGTCCAGGCACGCCTCCTCGAAGCGTTTGCCCATAAGGACTACTTCCGCCTGATCTACGGGGCCGTCGGCGAGTAGGTTGCCGGACCCGCGGCGGCAGCCGGCGCCGCCTCTTTTCGTACCGTAATTCACGAAAAAGCTGATATTGGTGCATAGAAAAGCCACCAGGGTTTTTCAATGCACCCAAAAACTCAGCCACTTGCAAGATCGGACACTCCGGGTTATAGTGGAGACAGAAAATCCAGAACAAACACATGTGCTCCCGGCACCCCGACGAGCATTCAAGGGGCCGGAGTACGTCCGTTCTAAAACCTTTATAAAGGATGTTTGTATGCCAGGAAAGTCCATGATCACTATCGACGGGAACACGGCGGCGGCATATGTTGCGCATGCCCTCAATGAGGTCGTCGCAATTTATCCGATCACTCCCTCGTCTCCGATGGGGGAGCTCTCCGACCAGTATTCCGCGCAGGGTCGCAAGAACATCTGGGGCACGGTACCCCACGTTGTGGAGATGCAGTCGGAAGCCGGCGCCGCGGGCGCAGTGCACGGCGCATTGACTACAGGCGCGCTGACGACGACCTTCACGGCGTCTCAGGGCCTGCTCCTGATGATTCCGAATATGTACAAGATCGCCGGTGAGCTGTCCCCGACCGTCTTCCATATCGCCGCCCGCTCGGTGGCCGCCCAGGCACTCAGCATCTTCGGCGATCACTCCGACGTCATGGCGGCACGCGCCACCGGCTTCGGCCTTCTCTCGTCCAACAGCATTCAGGAAGTCGGCGACATGGCCCTCATCGCCACCGCAGCGTCGCTCGAGAGCCGCGTACCCTTCCTGCATTTCTTCGATGGCTTCCGGAGCTCTCATGAAATCCAGAAAGTCGAAGAGATCGAGTACGAGACGATGAAGAAGATGATCAAGCCGAAAACGGTTCACGCCCATCGCATGCGTGCACTCGACCCCGAGCATCCTTCGATCCGCGGAACCAGCCAGAACCCGGACGTCTTCTTCGCCGCTCGCGAGACGGTCAACAAGTATTACAATGCCACCCCTGCAATCGTGCAGGACGCGATGGACCGCTTCAAGAAGCTCACCGGCCGTGAATACAAGCTCTTCCAGTACGTCGGCCATCCCGAGGCCGAGCGCGTGGTTGTGCTGATGGGTACCGGCGCCGAAGCCATGGACGAAACCGTCACCCACCTCGCCGAGCAGGGCGAGAAGGTCGGTATGATCAAGGTCCGCCTCTATCGCCCCTTCAGCCTCGAGCACCTCGCCGAGGCCCTGCCGGCCACGGTCAAGGCCATCTGCGCGCTCGATCGCACCAAGGAGCCCGGCACCTACGGCGAGCCCATGTACGAGGACCTGAAGTCCTCCATCCCCGAGATGATCGCCACGGGCAAGGTCGGCTTCAAGCAGATGCCCACCATTGTCGGCGGCCGCTACGGCCTCGGGTCCAACGAGTTCAACGCCGGCATGGCCAAGGCCGTGTTGGACAACCTCAAGGAATCGAGTCCGAAGGATCACTTCACCGTCGGCATCGAGGACGATGTGACCCACACCAGCCTCGACTACGATGAGGACTTCCGACCGGTCGACGCCAATTTTCACCGGGCCATGTTCTACGGACTCGGCTCGGACGGCACCGTCGGCGCCAACAAAAACTCCATCAAGATCATCGGAGAGGCTACCGAGAACTACGCACAGGGCTACTTCGTCTACGATTCGAAGAAAGCCGGCGCGCAGACTGTCAGCCACCTCCGCTTCGGCAAGCAGCCGATCAAGAGCACTTACCTCATCCAGAAGGCGAGCTTCCTCGCATGCCATCAGTTCAGCTTCCTCGAGAAGTTCGACATGCTGAGCCACGCCGAAGACGGCGGGACCTTCCTGCTCAACGCGCCGTACTCGGCTGATGAAATCTGGGCGCATCTGCCCCAGGAAGCGCAGAAGCAGATCATCGAGAAGAATCTCGATTTCTACGTGATAAACGCGAACCGCATAGCTGACGAGATGGGGATGGGCAACCGCATCAACGTCATCATGCAGACCGCGTTCTTCAAGATCTCCGGCGTCATTCCCCCCGACGAGGCGATCAAGCTCATCAAGGACGCTATCAAGAAGACCTACGGCAAGAAGGGTCAGGACATCGTCGACAAGAACATTTCGACGGTGGACACCGCCCTCGAGAACATCGAGAAGGTGGACGTGCCGAAGAAGAGCGACAGCGACTCTCACATCCAGCCGCCGGTCCCCGAGGACGCGCCGGACTTCATCAAAGAGGTCACCGGCAAGATAATCGCCGGCAAGGGCGACACGATTCCCGTTTCGAAGCTGCCCGCCGATGGTACTTACCCCACCGGTACGACCAGGTACGAGAAGCGCAACGTCGCGCAGGTCATCCCCGTGTGGGACCCCGAGGTCTGCATCCAGTGCGGCGACTGCTCGACGGTGTGCCCCCACGCCACCATCCGCATGAAGGCCTACGACGAGAAGTATCTCGAGAAGGCGCCGGAGACCTTCAAGTCCACCAACGCGATGGGCAAGGACCTCAAGGGCCTGAAGTTCACCCTGCAGGTAGCACCTGAGGACTGCACCGGGTGCGGTGTCTGCGTGGAGATTTGCCCGGCCCACAAGAAGGTCGACGGCAAGAAGACCGAGCAGAAAGCCATCAACATGGAACCCCAGATGCCGCTGCGCGAGCAGGAGAAGGAAAACTGGGAATACTTCCTCAATAAGATCCCCAACACCGACCCGAGCCTCATCAAGCGCAACACCACCAAGGGCTCGCAGTTCCTCGAGCCGCTCTTTGAGTTCTCCGGCGCCTGCGCCGGCTGCGGTGAAACACCCTATGTGAAGCTCATGAGCCAGCTCTTCGGCGATCGGGCGGTGATCGCGAATGCAACCGGCTGTTCATCCATCTACGGCGGTAACCTGCCGACCACTCCCTACACCCAGCGTGCCGACGGCCGCGGCCCCTCGTGGTCGAACAGCCTTTTCGAGGACGCCGCAGAGTTCGGCTTCGGCATGCGCCTGACAGCCGACAAGCTCGCGCAGTACGGCTACGAGCTCATCGACCGCGCCCTCGCGGACGGCATGAAAGGCGTGGATCCCAAGGTACTGCAGGATATAAAGGGCAACGCACAGGACACGCCCGAGGCCATCGAGGCCCAGCGCGCCAACGTCGATACCCTCAAGGAACAGCTAAAGAAGAACAAGAGCGACGAAGCCGACGAGCTCCTCTCAGCCGCCGACTACCTGATCAAGAAGTCGGTCTGGATCCTCGGTGGTGACGGATGGGGCTACGACATCGGCTACGGTGGTCTCGACCACGTGATAGCCCAGGGCCGAAACGTGAACATCCTGCTCCTCGACACCGAGGTCTACTCGAACACCGGCGGTCAGATGTCGAAGGCGACGCCGATCGGCGCGATCGCCAAGTTCGCCTACGCCGGCAAGACCCTCAAGAAGAAGGATCTCGGCCTGATGG
>CAZVXU010000137.1:0-6742 GCA_964631585.1 uncultured Spirochaetaceae bacterium
CGGGGACGGAGGAAACCCGCTCCACCTCGATGCCGGGGATCGCGGCCATCCGCCGATGCACAAAGCGGCAGAGCTCGTCGGCACAGGGGTCGGAAAGCGCCATATCCTTAACCGCCCCGTCCCGGTAGCCCGTCAGCGTCACAGCACGCGCGCCGAGCTCCCGGCCGAGGAGAAACCAGTAGGGGTGATAGTCAACGAGCTCGACGGTCACACCGAGCGCCTCCCCCGGCAGCCGGATAATGGGTTCGTCGGTTGGGTCGAGGTCGTGAGTGCCCACCTCGAGACTCATCGCGCCTCCCGAGGCCGATAACACGGTAATGTCGGCAAGCTCGGCGCGCCCGACGACCGGCTGCCAGGGCTCGGCCAGGTAGATAGCGAAGACACCGCAGGCGGAGAGCAGGAAGAGAAGAGGGATGCCGACGGCACGCAGAAAGACCACCGCCAGCAGAAGCAAGCCGGTCGCGACGCCGAAGAACACGAGCGCCTCGGCTGAGAGGAGCACCCGGTGGGTGTGCACGACCAGGGTCGTCGTCACCAGAGCCAAAGCCACGGCAGCAAAGACGAAGAGCAGCGTCAGGCGACGGTCGCGGGTTCGCTGCGGCGCGTTGCGGCGAAGGAGCAGCAGAATGAGGTTGCGCAGGACGAGGGCAAGCATCACCGCGACGGCGAGGACCCAGGCATAGGGTGATGCGAGCACCCTGTCAACGTAATTCATAGATACCGGCGTACTTCTCGCGCAGATAGCTCACGAAGTGGCCGGCGTCCAGGGGAGCGCCCGTCACCTCCTCGCAGAGCTCAGCCGGCGCCAAGCTACTTCCCGGCGCATGCACGTTGCTCCGCAGCCAGCTCAGCACCGGCGAGAGATCGCCCGCCTCCAGATACTCATCGAGGTCCGGCACCGACCGGCGGAGCGAGGCGTAGAACTGCGCCGCGTAGAGGTTCCCGAGGGCGTAGGTCGGAAAGTAGCCGATAGCACCGAGCGACCAGTGTATGTCCTGAAGCACACCGTCGGCGTCCTTCTTCGGTGCGATTCCGAGCAGCGACTTCGACTCCTCGCGCCAGGCTTCGGGAAGGTCGTCCACCTGCAACTCGCCGGTAACCAGCTTCTTCTCCAGGTTGAAGCGCAGGATGATGTGAAGGCTGTAGGTGACCTCGTCGGCTTCCACGCGAATGAAGGTCGGCTCCACGCGGTTCACCGCCCGATAGTACTCGTCGAGACTGACATCGGCGAGCTCGCCGGGAAACTGCCGCTGCAGGTGCGGGTAGAAGTAGCGCCAGAACGGGAGGCTCCGGCCGATGAAATTCTCCCAGAGGCGCGACTGCGACTCGTGGATACCCATCGACGCCCCCTCACCGAGGATGCTGTCCTTGATGGATTTCGGGAAGCCGAGCTCATAGAGGGCATGCCCGCCCTCGTGTATCGTCCCGAAAATGCTCGAGCTCAAGAGCTCTTCGTTGTAGCGGGTGGTCACGCGCACATCATCACGGCCGAGCTTGTCGGTGAAGGGATGCGCCGAGACGTCGAGGCGGCCCCGGGAGAACTCATAGCCCATGTGCTCGAGGACGAAGCGACCGAATGCCTCCTGTCCGGCTCGCGGGAATCGACGCCCCTCGAGCGGGTTCTTGCCCTGCTTCGCGGAGCCGATCTCCTTGACCAGGGGCACGAGGGAGTCGCGAAGGTCATCAAAGACCCCGGTGACGAAGCCTGTCGTGGCCCAGGGCTCGAACTCGTCCAGTAGGGCATCGTAGGGATGCTCCTCATAGCCGAGGAGCTCCGCCGACTCGATCCGCAGCTCCACGAGTCGCTTCAGATGCGGCGCGAAGACGTCGAAATCGTCGTTTGCCCGGGCGCTCTGCCAGATCGACTGGGCGCGACTTGCTGTCATTGCAATATCGGTGACGAGCCTGGCCGGCAGCTTCGTGTGGCGCTGGAACTGGCGGTGCAGCTGCCGCAGGAAGGCTCGATCGAGGGAGGCGATCGTCTTCGCGCCGGCGGGATTGTCATCACTCGCGCCGGCCTCGGCCAGCAACTCTCCGATCTCACTCGAGATCATCCGCTCGTGGATGATGCCCTCGAGGGCGGAGATCTGCTCCGCGCGCTCCTCCACGGCGGCCTCGGGCATCTGCGTCTCCTGGTCCCAGTTGAGCACGGACTGGGCGTGCGCGAGCACGCGAATCTCGCGGTCGAGCTCCTTCAGGCGTTCTACGGCCGATTGGGGGTCCATTCTCCTTCGGTCTCCTTGTGGTTGTCAGTAGGTATATACGCTGCCACCGAGGAACTCCCGCAGGAGAGAATCGCCGGGCAGCAGATCTTCACCGTCCACGTCGGGAAGCATGGCGAAGAGCTCCATCACCCGCGTTCCGCGGTCGAGCGCGTCGCTCTTCTCCAGATCGCCCTCGAGCTCGCCGACGAGGTCGGGAAGCACCGTGCCGAGTCGCCGCTTCATCAGCGGGAGCTCTGAGGGCATGAAGCTGTTCACGATGACGTCCGCGGTCTGAAGGCGCGCGATGATGTAGCGGAGCTCCGAGCGGCGCACCAGATACCAGTGGCGGAGAGTCTGTCGGGGCACGTAGTTTCGAAACTGCATGTCTCGCACCATCCGGCGGAGCATCCGCACGTCGGCCCAGCGGATGAAGCGCCCGTTGTCGTCTTTGACCTGGGCGAGGGTTTCTATGTAGAGCTTGAACTTCTGCTCGACCGGAACCGACTCGGTCATCGGCTCGAAGAAGCCGTGGAGGCTGTCGATGAGGATGATGTCGTCGGGGCCGAGGCTCACCGTCTCCGATACGCCCTCTCGCCTGCCGGTCTTAAAGTTGTAGAAGGGGATGTCGACGCTCTTTCCGGCGAGCATGTCGCTGAGGTGCTCGTTGAGGAGCTCCATGTCGAGGGCCTGCGGCGTCTCGAAGTCGTAGTCGCCGGAAGGATCCTGCGGGTGGGTCTCGAGGTCGAAGAAGTAGTTGTCGACGTTGATCGGAACGAAGCGCTTTCCCTCCGCGGAGAGCTGTTCGGAGAGCTTGATGGTGGTCGTGGTTTTCCCTGAGGATGAGGGACCGGAGACGATGACCACGCGCACGTCGTCGAGCCGCGAAGAGAGGGTGCGCTGGGCATTCGCGATCTCGCCGCGGTAGAAGGCTTCGGAGTGCTCGATGAGGTCGGGGAAGCGCCCCTGCTCGACGTAGTTCCGTATGCGTTCGAGGCTGTAGCAGTCGGTGTCCACCGCCCAGGACAGGGTCTCCCACAGCTTCTTGTAGGGAATGTTGTCCCTGGAGTAGGTCAGACTCTCGCGGCCCCGGCGCTTGAGCGCGTGCTCGTAGCGGTAGACGATGTAGGCCTTGGCCGTGCGGGCGTGGCCTTCCTCGATGAGCACCTTCTCGACGGTGTCCTGCACCTCCTCGACCGTCGGGTAGGAATCCACCTCGGGACGATCCGGATCGCCGGGAACTCGCCTCGACTCGAGAAGCTCCACCACCTTGTCGGCAATGCCCTCGGCCACTTCACGGTCACGGCCCCCGACGGCAACCGCCGCCTGGAGAACCGCGAACGTAATCTTTTCCTTGTTAAACGGGACGACCCTGCCGTCTCGCTTGACGATTTTGTCTATCATCAGCTCAAGATCAGATGAGTTCCTTCTTCTCTACCTTTTCGGCCAGCATCCCGGCGAACTCCTCCCGCGGGATGCCGTTTTTCTTCTCTCCCGAGCGCGTTCGAAGCGAGACCTGCCCGTTCTCCGCCTCCTGTTCACCAACAATGAGCATGTAGGGGATCTTCTCGGTCTGGGCGTCACGGATCTTGGCGTTCATCCGGTCGTTGGAGAGCTCCGCCTCCACGCGATAGCCCTGCTGCGAGAGCTCCGCCGCCACCTCCGCCGCGTAATCGTTGAAGGCCGGCGCCACAGGAATCACCCGTGCCTGCAGGGGCGAGAGCCACACCGGGAAGGCGCCGCCGTAGTGCTCGATGAGCACGCCGAAGAAGCGCTCCATCGATCCGAGCAGGGCCCGGTGCACCATGTAGGGGCGCTTCTCCTTGCCGTCATGGTCAACAAAGGTCATATCGAAGCGATCGGGCAGGTTGAAGTCGAACTGTATGGTGGTCATCTGCCACTCGCGCCCGAGCGCGTCCTTGACCTTGAGGTCGATCTTCGGGCCGTAGAAGGCACCGCCGCCCTCGTCCATCTCGTAATCGAGCCCTTCGGCGTCGATGGCCTTTTTCAGTGAGGCGGTCGCCTGCGCCCAGCGTTCCTCATCTCCCACCGCCTTTTCCGGGCGGGTGGCCAGATAGGCCTTGATGTCGGAGAAGCCGAAATCGTCCCAAACGCGGAGGCTGAAGCGGAGCACGGTGAGAATCTCGTCCTCGATCTGATCCGGGGTGCAGAAAATGTGCGCATCGTCCTGGGTGAACCCGCGCACGCGAAGCAGCCCGTGGAGCACGCCGGAGCGCTCGTAGCGGTAGACCGTGCCGAGCTCGCCCCATCGCAACGGGAGGTCGCGGTAGGAGCGCATCTGCGTCTTGTAAATCATGATGTGGAACGGACAGTTCATCGGCTTCGCGTAGTAGTCGGCGTTGTCCAGCTCCATCGGGGCGTACATGTTTTCCTTGTAGAAGTCCAGGTGCCCGGAGGTCTCCCACAACCAGCTCTTTCCAACGTGCGGGGTGTAGAGCAGGTCGTAGCCGTTCTCCAGGTGCATCGCCCGCCAGTAGTCCTCCACCGCGAGGCGCATGCGCGCGCCCTTGGGGTGCCAGTAGATGAGGCCGGGGCCCGCTTCCTCATGGGTGGAGAAGAGGTCGAGCTCCTTTCCGAGCTTGCGATGGTCGCGCTTCTCTATCTCTTTGAGATGCTCGAGGTGCGCCTTCAGCTCCTTCGGGCTCTCCCACGCGGTCCCGTAGATTCGCTGCAGCATGGGACGCTTCTCGTCACCGCGCCAGTAGGCGCCGGCTATCGAGAGCAGCTTAAAAGCCTTGGAGTTGAGCTTCCTGGTATTGTCGATGTGGGGGCCCTTGCAGAGGTCGGTAAACTCGTCATGAGTGTAGACCGAGATCTCCGTCCCCTCGGGGAACTCCCTGATGAGCTCGAGCTTATAGGGCTGTTCGGCGAACATCTCGAGAGCTTCTTCGCGCGTGACCACGAGACGCCGGAACTCGTGATCCTCGTTCATGATCTGCTGCATGTAGCCCTCGATCTCCTCGAGATCCTCCGGTGCGAGGTTTCGGGGAAGGTCGAAGTCGTAGTAAAAGCCGTTGTCGATTGCCGGTCCGATCGCGAACTTGGCGTTCGGAAATTTCCTGAGCACCGCGTCCGCCATGACGTGCGCGGTGGAGTGTCGGATCCGGTGGAGACGTTCCTCGTACGACAACTTCGTCTGTTCGGCCTGTTTCGTATCCGACATGTATTACTCCTCTGAAACGATCCGACGTGAATCGGGATTCAACGGTCGTAAGGTCATGATCGTGAATTCGCTTCATGGTGTCAACTCGGAACGATTCGCGGCAACCGCGGCGGCGACCGCGCCGGCAACCCCGGCCCCGGCGCCCAGCCCGCAACCGCGGCGGCGGCGTCACCGTGTGGCCCCCGCCGTCACCCCCGCCGCGGCGCCGTAAGCACGACGAGCGAGCGGCTGCGCACGGTGTATCCCCGCTGATCCGACAGCGGCACGACCGTCTCGCCCTCCCTGAAGTCCGCGGGGGGATCACAGTAGGTGTCGAGGATGAGCTGCCAGGGCCCGCGGCCGGGCGCCTCTACGAGGCGGAAGGTCCGCGAGCGTGTGGTGCCGTTGAACATGATGTAGAAATCGTCGTCGTTGCTCGGGTGGCCGATCTCCTCACTCGCCCCGTCGAGGCGGAGGGCGAGCAGGTTGCCGGGTTCCGTCCAGTCGATGTGGCCGCCGCGGTCGTTGAACCAGGTGATGTCGGGGATGTGGTCGGTTGAGGCGTCCCGGCCGGTGTAGAAGTCCGAGCGCTGCAGCGCCGGATGAGCAGCACGGAAGCGGATCATGAGCCGTGTGAAGCGCAGGAGGTCCGCATTGGTCTCGGTGAGCGTCCAGTCATACCAGGAGATCTCGTTGTCATGGCAGTAGGCGTTGTTGTTGCCGCGCTGGCTCCGCCCGAACTCGTCGCCCCCGAGAATCATGGGGGTGCCGAGCGACAGAAAGAGGGTGGCGATGAAGTTCTTCTGTTGCCGGCGCCGCACCGTCAGGATCACCGGATCATCAGAGGGCCCTTCGTGGCCGTAGTTGTAGCTGAAGTTCGGCTCGTGGCCGTCGCGGTTGTCCTCGCCGTTTGGCCGATTGTGCTTGCGGCTGTAACTCACGAGGTCAGCAAGGGTAAACCCGTCGTGGCAGGTGACGTAGTTGATGCTGTGGAAGGGCTTGCGCCCCCCGGCGGAGTAGAGGTCCGAGCTTCCTGAGATTCGGGTGGCAAAGGCCGCGGACATCCCCCGCTCGCCCCGCCAGAACCGCCGCACATCGTCACGGTATCGGTCGTTCCACTCGCACCATCGCCCGCCGTAGAACCAGCCGACCTGATAGGCTCCCGCCGCATCCCAGGCCTCCGCGATTATCTTGGCGTGCCTGAGAACCGGATCTTCGGCGATGGCCTCGAGAAGCGGCGGATCCTGCAGGAGCTCGCCGGTCTGCCCGCGGGCCAGGACAGAGGCCAGGTCGAAGCGGAAGCCGTCGACGCGCATCTCGGTTACCCAGTAGCGCAGGCTGTCGAGGATGAAGTGGCGCACCACCGGATGGTTACAGT
>CAZVXU010000138.1:0-6719 GCA_964631585.1 uncultured Spirochaetaceae bacterium
GCTCCATGCGCTCGCGAAGCGAGGTGGTAAATCGCACCGTTCCCATGCTGATCCAAGCGACGCGGGCGGCGGGGAATGCCGCGAGTTGGTCGATCAGCTCGCCGTAGAGTTCTTCATAGCCGTCGACATGGATGATGGGATCAAAGTGAAACGCCACAAGGTAGCCGGCATCGATCACACGCTGTGCGGCGGCAAGTCGCCGCTCGATGGAGGCCGCGAAGGGCTCCTCGACATCCGCGAGCTTCGGCGGGTTGAGTGAGAACCCGACCACCGCGTTTCCGTGGCGGGGCAGCTCGAGGAGGTGATCGACGAAGTCCGTCTTCGTTTTCATCTCGAAGTACACGTTGTCGAAACCGGCGAGCGCGTCGATGTACTCCGCCGAGAGCTCGAAGAGGGGATCGAGCAACAGCGAGTCGCCAACCTCCCCGGTGCCGACCCGGACCGCCCGGTCGGCGTTGTTTCGGGCGATGTTTACGAGGGTGTCGATGGCCTCGCGGCGGCCGACCTGAACTGTAAGCGGGCTGAAGTTGAGGTAACTCTGCATGATGCAGTAGCTGCATCCAAGGGTGCATCCGAGGTAGACATTGGCGGTGAGGTAGTTGCAGCACAGATGGCCCTGCGTGCCGGGACAGCGACCCACGACCGGGCCGTGGGAGGCGGTGATGAAGAGGGTGTCCTGCCTGAGGTGCTCGGCCGGAATCTCGTCCTTGTCGAGCACGGTCGTGATCGGCCGTCCGGAGAGGCGGGAGAGTGCGCGCTCGGCGGCCGCATCACCGCGGGCACTCTCGGTAACGTAGACCCGCCGGATCACATCGTCATAAAAGGTTGGAGAGCTCATCGACCTCGTCCTCGAGTGCGGAAAGCGCCTCGACCCGCCTCGCGAGTTCCCGGCGCGAATCGAAGGTAAACTCCACGGTAAACCGACTCCCCTCGAAGTTCGGCGGCGGACTCAGGCGCACGCCGGAGCCGGAAAGCGCCCGGCTCGTGATCTCCTCGAAGCGTGTCTCGAGGCTCGAGAGCGTCGGATAGCGACGTCTTCGCAGGGCGAAGAGCGGGTCCTCGTCCGGACTGAGCGGCGCCGCCCGGCGGGTCTCGCCGCCGAACGCGCCACCGGCGCCACCGCCGGGCTTCGTGGCCTCGCCGCCGGCAACCTCCCCAACCACCGCGGCGAGCTCCTCGTCCCCGAGTGCATCGCGCTGCGCGAGCTCCCAGAGCATGGTGAAAAAGCGCCGTCGATTGCTGAAGGACAGCCCCCTCGCGCGCTCGCGGGCGGCGGCCGCGGCGGCCGGGAACTCCCGCAGTCGCTCGGCGGTCTTTAGGTCCAGGCTCTCGTCCGTCACCATCTCCTGCAAAACCGGCGTCAGGCCCGCGTAGCGCCTGACCGCCGGAGCAAAGGGTTTCCCGCCGGTTACCAGGCGATTCGTCTCCTCATCCGGCGCGACTCCGGCTGCATCGAGAAGCTCGACGAGCCGCCGCTGCTCCTCCCGGCTGTATGCTCCGGCCCTGCTTTCGAGCGCGAGGAGGAGATGCACGGCCGCTCGCGCATCACCCTCGAAGGGCCGCGTGCGGACCTCCGCCGCGGCCACCTCCGTCCCCCCACGGCCCGCCCCCCCGCGGCCCAGGCGCGCGACCACAGCCCATCCCCACAGCAGGGTGCGCAGTACCTCCGGCAAATCGTCGCGGTCAACCGCGATCGGGAGCGGCGGGTAGTAGCCGGCGGCCGCCGGATCGATGGCGGCGGTCGCCGGCCGCGTCCCGGAGGTCGGGGGCCCCGCCGCAGGGGTCGCGGCAGGCGGCTCGAATATGTCGGTTGTGCGTGGAAGTTTCTCCAGCGCGCTGCGCTGCATGAGGCGAAGACTATCAGATTCGCCCGTCCCTGTGTATTACCCGAGCGTTGACATGAGATAGCCGACTATTTATCGTGAGGCTTGGATCCCCGTATCCCGCACACGTTGAATCAGAGAGGTTTTCTGCATGAATATCGTCCCGTATACGGTAAACCCCAACCTTCCGGAGCCGCTTGCACCGCTCTCCGAGCTTGCCCGAAATCTGTGGCTCAGCTGGAACTTCGACGCCGTATCACTGTTCATCCGACTCGACTATGATGCCTGGCTTGCCTCACGGCAGAATCCTGTGCGGACGCTGGGAATGGTGCCGCAGGAGCGCCTCGAGGAGCTCGCCGAGGACGATTCCTATCTCTCGGCGCTTCAGAACGTCTACGACAAGTTTCGCAAGTACCTCTCCAGCGAGACGTGGTACTCGGGGCCGGCCGAGGACGTCGTGGCGTACTTCTCCATGGAATACGGCCTCGACGTGAGCCTCCCCATCTACTCCGGAGGGCTCGGCATCCTCTCCGGCGATCATCTCAAGACGGCCTCAGACCTCGGCCTGCCCCTTGTCGCGGTGGGCCTTCTCTACCGCCAGGGCTACTTCCAGCAGTATCTCAACGCCGACGGCTACCAGCAGGAATCCTACCCTGAGAACGACTGGTACAACATGCCGGTTCACCGCTGCCGGACGAAGGACGGCGACGATGTGAAGATCACCGTCAAGATGGCGGATGCGATGGTGACCGCGCGGGTATGGGAGGTCAAGATCGGCCGTGTATCGCTGTATCTACTCGACACGAATATTGATGAGAACGACGACGAGCACAAAGAGATAACGGGCTCTCTCTACGGTGGCAACCGCGAGAACCGCATCCGGCAGGAAATCCTGCTCGGCATCGGAGGGATCCGGGCCCTGCGCGCCTGCGGCTACAACCCGGCCGTCGCCCACATGAACGAGGGGCACTCCGCCTTCCTCGGGCTCGAGCGGATCAGGGAGTTCGTGCAGAACGACGGTCTCTCGACGAAAGAGGCGATACAGGCGGTCTGGCCCACGAGCATCTTCACCACGCACACACCGGTGCCTGCGGGTAACGAGCGTTTCGACGTGCAGATGATGCAGAAGTACTTCCACAGCCTCATCGATGGCACGGGTTTGGATTGGCATGGCTTCATGGCCCTCGGCCGGGAGAATCCCGCGGATACCGAAGAGCATTTCTGCATGACGGTCCTCGCCATCAAGCTCTCTGCCTACAACAACGGTGTCAGCAAGCTCCACGGCGATATCTCCCGTGACATGTGGAAGGCGATCTGGCCGGGTCTTCCCGAGGAGGAGATCCCCATCGGGAGCATCACCAACGGCGTGCACGCCCGCACGTTCGAATCCCACGACATGGTGGATCTTCTCGATCGCTATTTCGGCCCCCGCTTCGCCGACGAGCCGACCCATCTCGATATCTGGGACCGCATGGACCGCATCTCCGACGAGGAGCTGTGGCGTGTGCACGAGCGCCGCAAGAGTCGTCTCGTCGCCTTCGTTCGGGACCGTCTGCGCCGGCAGCTGAAGAGTCGCGGAATCACCGGGAACCAGCTTGCCCACGCAAAGGAGGTCTTGAGCCCGACAGCCCTGACAATCAGCTTTGCGCGTCGTTTTGCGACCTACAAGCGGGCAACACTGCTCTTCCGCGATCCCGACCGGCTCAGGCGCCTGCTCACCGATCCCGAGCGTCCCATTCAGCTCATCTTCTCCGGCAAGGCGCACCCCCACGATGTTCCCGGAAAGAACCTCATCCGCGATATCGTAAAGTTCGCGAGCCAGCCGGAGCTTCGCAGCAAGATCGTCTTCCTCGAGAACTATGATCTGACCACGGCCAAGTACCTCGTCTCCGGAAGCGACCTGTGGCTCAACACCCCTCGCCGGCCACTCGAGGCGAGCGGCACCAGCGGCATGAAGGCCGCGGTGAACGGCGTGCTCAACTGCTCGACGCTCGACGGCTGGTGGGCCGAGGCATACGATTCGTCAATCGGCTGGGCCATCGGCAACGGGGAGGAGTACGAAGACACCCAGCTCCAGGACGAAATCGAGAGCAAGGCGCTCTACGATCTTCTCGAGCGAGAGATCATCCCCACCTTCTTCAACCGGGGACAGGACGGGCTGCCGCGCACCTGGATCAGCATGATGAAACGCTCGATGCGAAGCATCGGCAAGCAGTTTGCGAGCCACCGGATGCTCATTGAGTACCACGAGCAGTTCTATTCGAAGGCGCTCGAGAACTACAAGAAAGTGACCGCCGACAAGGACAAACGCCCGAAGGAAGTCGCCGCGTACCTCGAGAAGCTGAACGCGGCCTGGAATCAGGTCTCGGTGGTCGAGCTTACCGATCCCGGTCATCCGGAGCTGCACGTGGGTGAAAACCTCGAAATCAGCGCAGATATCAACCTCGGTCCACTCTCGCCGGAGGAGATTCGCGTGGAGGCCTACTTCGGCCGCATCAACTCCCAGGGCGGCATCGACGCTCCGCAGACAACCGAGATGAAGCCGCGCGACGGCCAGGACGCCAAGACCGGCACGCTTCACTACGTGGCGAGAGTTCCCTGCGTCACCGCCGGCCGCCAGGGCTATTCGGTGCGAATCCTGCCGAAACACCCGGAACTGACGCACAATCTCGTCCCGGGATACGTGAAGTGGGCATGATCCAAGGTTACCGGCGTGGTAACTCGCCGCATCTCTTGCTTGACCGCCCCCACGGGTCGTGCTACCATTTTTTGTGGAGCGCGGGGGGTAAAAAGTGGCTTCTGTCGATGGAAGCGAGTATGGCGTATCTCTTGATGGGATCGGGCGAAACGGTAAGATCTACTGCGCCAACTGCTATCACTGCAAGCTTTCGATGGAGAAGCTACCGACAGGTGATGAATATCGACTGCGGGTTCGGTGCGATGCCGGGCAGTGGAAGAAGAAGCAGGGAGAGGAGAAACTCTACAAGTACTCGACCGTCGTCCGGCGCAGTCCCGAGTGCTGTGATGACTACGTGCCGATGGGTTCTCTCAAGGAATTCCTCAGGGAGCTCAAGAAAAGCCTGCCGGTCAAAGACGAAATCTACGCATACGAGTAACAGACATGCATACAGTTAGACTCACTCTCTTTATTGCGGTACTGGTACTGCTTTTTGCCGCATGTGAAACCGTGCCCGAGCAATCGGATATCCCCGAGGATCTCACCACCCAGGAGTACTTCCAGCGTGCGCAGGAAGCGGTCGATCAGCGCTACTACGAAACAGCGCTCGTGTATTACCGCACGTATCTCGAACGCCACCCCGACGATGTCGAAAACCGCATCGCCGCCCGGTACGAGATCGCCTTTCTCCACTACAAAATGGAAGACTACGACACCGCGGAGCGCATGTTCGAGGAACTCCTCGCGCGCTATGAGGGCGAAGAGACAAACCAGCTTCCCGCGTGGCCGCAAATCCTGTCGGAAAAGCTGCTCGAGAAGATAGAAGAGGAGAGGCGGGCGGAGCTCGCCCCGCCGGAAGAAGGCTGACGCTCGGGCATGGCCTCAATGCGGCAGGATGATAGTGTGGACCCTCACGTCACGCTCCCGCGCGAGGCCGTATACCATCTCACGCGTCACACCGCCGCGCGGCCGCGGGTGCGGTGGGGCGTCTCCGACGAGAATCACCATGCGGGCCTGTGATGCCCACGGGAACTTTTCCAGCGCCACATAGAGCGCCTCATGCACCGCTTCCGGGATGTCCCTTCCGCCTGCGACCCTGATCCGGTCGACCGCAGCCTGGACGGCATCCAGGTCGGGCTGGAAGCCTACGTTCTGCGTGAGGTATTCCTCCATGTAGTCGCGGTAGTAGACCATCCCGATGCGAACATCGCCGAAACGTCCGACCTCGTCGCGGAGTAGGGGAACGAGGTCACGCCTGAGAAAGGGCAGATCGTTTCGCATGCTCTCGGTGGTGTCGAGCACGAGCACGAGGTCGAGACTCTCTCCCTCGGTCTCCCGCACGATCTGTGCGATGCGGGCCGGAACGTCCTCCTCGCCTTGCGAGTACGTCGACGTCCCGTCGCTCTCCCGCGCGATCTCCTCGTAGTTATCCACTGTATCGGTCATGTAGTTGCCCTCGGGCGGCCCCTCCTCGGGTGCCTGTTGCACCGAGAGCACGAAGGGGTTGTCGCGAAACTCCCCCGCATAGGAGGCGTACTCCTCGGTGAAGGTGCGCACGTTAAGGTAGGCTCCGTCGAGGATCTGCAGCTCACCGCTTCTGCTCCAGGGGTAGCCGTAGGTGACGATATAGGGGACGAACACTCTGAAGGCCGAGCCGAAGACCTCATCCTCCTCGGGAGTGGAGTCCATGAGGTAGTAGCGGCCGTCATCGAGGAACTCGCCGTCGAGCATCCGTCGCTCGTCACCGTTCATGGGGTGATACTCGGGATTGCGGTAGGCGTAGCTTGCAACCTCGCGGTCGGGGTCTTCCGTGGACTCTGTGATGAGCACCGAGGCGATGTCGGGCTTGTTGCGTATAAACAGGACGTACCCGCCATCGAGGCTCTGCTCGATACGGAGATCCTCGGTGCCCACCGACAGGTCCTGCGAATGAAGCGGGGCAGTGGTGAGAACAAGAAGGAGGCTCGCTAACAGGGCGGCGTGAACCCGTCTCATCGCACCTACGAGTATCGGTAGAATCGGGGGGCGGAATTAGCGCGTGAGCACCGCCGGGAAGGGGGCGACGCCCGCGGTGTCGGTCGTCTCGAGAAAGAAGGAGAACCGCTCGAGAAAAGCTTCGATGAAATCGCATTCGGAGCGCGCCACCGCGTTGCCGGCATCGCTGGCGCCCGGCGCGGCGCCCGCATTCCCGGGGGCGCCGTCGCCCGCCGGCGGCGCCT
>CAZVXU010000139.1:0-6692 GCA_964631585.1 uncultured Spirochaetaceae bacterium
AGTCGCATCCCGCATCGCGGAAGAAGGCGACGAAGTCGGCGAGCTCGAAATCGAAGAGGTTATCGCCGGCGAGGACCAGCGCATCGCCGTCCACGTCGGCCTCCTCAACGGCGAGGTGGAGATCGGCCAGAGCGCCGATGCGATTCGCGTTGGAGGTCGAGCCGTCGTTTACGATATCCACGCGCGGCCCGGGAGCATCCGCGAAGCGCCCATCGCGCCAGCGCTCGAAGTGAGTGGCAAAGCGCGCGTTCGTCACCACCACGAGACGCTGCACCTCCGCCACACGGCGGACGTTGTCTACGATGCGATCGAGGATGCTCCGCCCTGCGACCTCGAGCAGGGGTTTGGGGAAATCCCGCGTGAGCGGATAGAGGCGCGTGGCGTAACCGGCGGCGAGGATAATGGCGGTCACAGCGACATCACCTCCGCACCGTCGGCGGTCCTGCTGAAGAATACGCGGTAGAGATCCGCAAAGGCAGGATGCTTCACCGGGTAGACCTCGTCGATACGCGCCTGAATGGATTCCTTGTAGGCGGGATCCACGAGGCCGATGCAGCATCCGCGATAGCCGGCGCCGCTGAATCGCGCGCCGTACACCCCCTCGCTCTCGGCGAGGGTCTCGTAAATGGTGATGAGCTCGGGGCAGCCGCTCTCGTACTTGGTGATGGAGCTCTCGCCGGAGGCGAACACCTGCCGACCGAGCTCGTCGATATCGCCCTGCTTCCAGGCCTCGAGCCCCGCCTCCACGCGTGCGAGCTCACCGTAGAAGTGATCGGCTCGTCTGCGGAAGCGCCCCGGCAGACCGTCTGCGTGTTTCTCGTACACCTCGCGCGGGATGTCGCGGAGCTTCACATCACGAAAGGCGGAAACCTCCATGCCGGCGAGCTCCTGCAGCAGCCAGGCGGCGACCTTGCACTCGTCGACGCGATTGTTGTAGTCGGTCTTGATGAGGGTCGTGCTGATGCCCGAATAGACGATGACGATCTCGAACTCGGGCATCGACGCAGAGCGCGGCACCATGTCGAACTCCTCGGTCCGGCAGTCCATGACCATGAGGTAGCCGTCGCGGCTGAGGATATTCGCGGACTGATCGAGGATGCCGTTGTTCAATCCGATAAAGTCGGTCTCCACCCAGTGGCTGTAGTCGATGAGCTCCCGGGGCGGGATCTCGATCTCGTTCACCTCACAGAGCGCCATCAGATAGGCGGTGGTGACTGCAGCAGAGGAGCTCAGACCGCCGATGGGAAGATTTCCGCGCACGACGCCGCGAACCCCCCGATGGAGCTTGAAGCGGCGCGAGAGCGAGAGCACCGCGCCGCGCAGATAGTTTCCCCAGAAGGTCGGAACCATGTCCGGCACCTGATCGACGTGAAAGTACTCTTCATCAGGAAAATCAAGGCTCTGCACCCGCAGGTATCCGTCATCCTCCGGCGTGTAGACGAGGTCGATGCTGTCGGTTAGCGCCATGCCGCTGACGATCCCGTCCTGGTGATCAACGTGCGCCCCAAGCGGGCAGATGCGAAGAGGCGAGCGCACCGCGCGCGAGGGCGGCGCCCCGAACTTGCGCTCGTAGCGTTCTATGACGTGCTCCATGGGGACGGAGGCTACCCCACTTTTCGTCTTGCCGCAAGCCGGCATGCTTCGCGGGGCCGGCGGCGGGAGGCGGGCCGGAAACCGAGGGCGCCCGACCGGGAGGCGGGCGCCGTCGTTCGTCTATTCACCGGTTCCCGCGAAGGTCTACCAGTTCTCGCGAACGAGCTCGAACCAGCCCTGGGGCTTCTGACATGCGGGGCACTTCTTGGGGGGCTCTTTGCCCTCGAAGACATAGCCGCAGTTGAGGCAGGCCCAGATGGTGGTGTCTTCGCGCTTGAAGACACTGCCGTCGAGAAGGTTCTGCCGTAGTTTGTTGTAGCGCTTCTCGTGCTGCTTCTCGGCAACACAGATGGCGTCGAACTGTGCCGCGATGCGCGGGAATCCCTCCTCGCGGGCAACATTTGCGTAGCCGGCATACATCTCGGTCCATTCGAAGTGCTCGCCGGCGGCGGCATGCTCGAGGTTCTCAGGGGTGGAACCGGTCACGTCGTCGGGAAATCCCGCGGGAAAGGCGAAGCTGATCTCCACCTCGCCGCCCTCGAGGTACGTCCAGTACCGCTTGGCGTGCTCCATCTCCTGATTTGCCGTCTCGACGAAAAGCTGCGCGACCTGAATATAGCCTTCCTCTTCCGCCTTGGTGGCGAAGTAGGTGTAGCGATTTCGTGCCTGTGACTCGCCCGCAAAAGCGGTGAGCAAGTTCTTCTCTGTCGTCGTTCCCTTAACACTAGCCATGGTTGTCCTCCCGTCCGGATGTAAGCCACCTGCTATGCCGGGTTGCGACGTGACTGATCCACGCGGTCTCTCGACACAAACTGAGAGCAGAAAGTCATCCTGACTGCTTTGCTGATTCTTTCCCCAACTATAGTACGAATTGCTCCTATCCGCAAGAGCGAATTCGAGTAATCAAAGAATCAGTGGCACGTGAGGCGAGTTTTATCTGCGACGCGCCGCCGACCGCCGACCCGGGCGGGTCGACGATCGGCAGGCACATCACAGGTGAGGAGGTATGGGTGCGATGCAGCTATCCGCTCTCCTGCTCGAACGCGGTCCAGGAGAACCAGAAATGCTGGGAGGTGGTAACCGGGTCGAGGCGCGTGCCGGCGAGCGGCCCGTCGGTCGCCCGTCCGCCGACGTCCCAGGTACTGCCGGTCTGCTCGTCGACGATCTCCCCGTCTTCGACGTCGAAGCTGAGCTCGCGGTCGTCGGCACGGGCGAAAAAGGCATTTGCCGTTCCCACATCCCGCCCATCGCCGGTGCTGCCGGTGTCGAGCGGAGAGGCTGTACCGGGCGCCCAGAACACGGCTATGGAGTCGCCGCCGATGCTCGCAGTGACGACCTGTTCCTCGCGAAGGGTCGGATAGGGGAATGCCTCGGAGGAGTCGTTGTGGAACACCGTCACCACGCGCGTCATTGGCGAAAACTCGTCATCGGTCGGCCCCCGGTAGAGAAAGGGCCGCTCGGCGGTATCGTAGCCGCGGTAGGGGTTTCTGCCGTATGACCGGTTATAGCCGGTGTCTCTCGAGAGCACGCGGGCGTCGGGGTACTCGTCGGCGGCATCCGACCAGGACAGGGTGAGCATGGGAACCATCTCGAGACGCCCCCCTGCATAGGCACCGGCAACGCCCCGTCCGGTCGCCTGCTGCCACCATGTCTCGGTCTGCCGATCGTACATGATGAGATTACTGTAGCGGAGCCTGCCGGTGGTCCCGAACTCGAGCAACCGGCCGTCGAAGCGCCGATCGAAGGCGATGCCCGTATTGCAGAGCGGACAGTAGGTGACAGTCACCGGTCGCCCTCCGACGACGTCGTTGACGATCTCATGCCACATGAGAATCTGTATTGGGTATATGTGCGTTTCCCGTTCCTCGCCGGAGCCGACGGAGACCACCTGCACGGTCTCATCCTCGGCGATCCACGAGTCGGCCT
The DNA here is from genome assembly GCA_964631585.1 of uncultured Spirochaetaceae bacterium. Taxonomy (GTDB): domain Bacteria; phylum Spirochaetota; class Spirochaetia; order DSM-27196; family PWMO01; genus JAAAOH01. The sequence continues at coordinate 3,520 of CAZVXU010000139.1, forward strand.
CGGACGCCGAGATGAACTTCGGCTCATCGACGGAGGGAATCCCGTCCTTGGGCGGCCCGCCTGACATCACCTGGTCGTAGGAGATCGTCGCCCGGGAGAAATCGGTGGTGAACTGTCCCCTCGCGCCCGGCGGGGGTGATTGGTTCTGCAAGTCGGCGGGAAGCTCGGGGTCCTCGTACTTGCCGGCGCCCCCCTCCGGCGCATCCGCGGATACAGCGACCGTGCCGGCGCCGTCGCTGGAGGATTCCGCGGGCTGTGTGCCCTGCGAATCGGGGGTTCCCGGCGCCGCGTTCCCGTCGGCGGAACCGGCCGTTCCGGTGCCGCAGCCGGCGAGGACGGCGAGGACGGCGAGGACGGCGACCAGCGCGGTTACATAGTTTACTCTCATGGTCATATGCTCTCCTGCCCATAACCTACTGCGGGCGCAGAGTGTTTTCTATATATTCAGGGAAATATGTTGAAAAAACTTGCTGCAGCAACTAAGCCGCCATCACACCCGCCCTCGCGGGGGCGCCCCGCGGTGGGCCGGAGTGCGGAGCGCCTGGGGCGCAGCCGAGTCCTCGCGGCCGGCTGCACACGCTCAGCCTCGCGCGAGCAGTGTCTCGATCTTCTCGCGCATCGCCTCGTAGTGTGAGCCGCGCCAGTAGACGCGGCCGCAGCTTCGGCACCGGTAGAACTCGCTGTAGTACTCACGGGTCTTCGGCGGAAGCTCCTCCTCCACCTCCTCCCGCGATACCGACTCAATGAGGCCGTTGCAGGCCATGCAGCGGCGGAAGGGCTCGATGCGGCGGGAGAGGTCGAAGCGGCGAAGCACCTCGGCGGCCTGCTCGAGGGGATCGTCGGAGCGCACGAGATAGCCGTGGGTGACCTCGCGACGTTTGAGGATTCCCGCGTCGCGGGTGAGGATGATGCGATTCTCGGCAAGGCCGCGCTCCACGATTTCCGGATCATCCCAGGAGTTGTCGTAGAGGGTATCGAAGCCGAGCATCCGAAGGAGCCGCGCAAGCTTTCCGAGGTGCACGTCGAGGATGAATCGGGGCTCCCGCAGCGGAGTCGCACGGACCCGGGACACGTCTCCAACCTCAAAGCTCTCGAAGACGGGATACACGGCGATGCGGTCGCCGTCCTGTACGCGGTAATCGAAGCCGACCGGCTCGCCGTCGACGAGGATCATGTCGACCTCGGTATGCGGCACACCGAGGGACTCGATGAGGTCCTTTACACCCGGATTCCCGATGAACTGCGTGCGGTACTCCCGGTCCTCACTCTCCTCACCGCGGGAGGTGAACCGATTGAGCTCCTCATAGAGTCGAAGTATCGCCTCATTCATCTCGGGCGGCCGTGATAATGCGCTCGGCAACGCCCTCGGGGTCAATGTTCTGGGTGTCGATGACCAGATCAACGAACTCGAACTCGTCATTGTCGATACCGTAGAGCTGGAGGTAGCGGCTGCGGTCACGCTCGTCGCGCGCCCTCGTCTTTCGAAGCACTTCCTGAAAACTACTTCCCTCGCGCCGCTGTATGCGTGAGGCACGAACCGAGAGCGGCGCGGTGAGGTAGACCTTGAGGTCCGCCTCATCGAGCAGCCATACCGCAAGCCGGGAGCCGAGCACGCAGTCTCCCTCCTGGGCAAGCTCAACCTGCCGCCTGTCGAGGTAGACATCGAGGCTGGAGTCCTCCTCGGCCTGACGACGCACTTCGTCGAAGCTTATCCCGCGCTCGGCGGCGAGGGCCCGAAAGGTGTAGTTGACCAGCCGCAGGCCGAGCCGGTCGGCCACGATGCGGCTGACGGTCGAGTTGCCGCAGCCGCTCTTGCCCGAAATCGCTATCTTCACTCACCTACTCCACGTTTCGCAATTGTTCACGGATGTTTTCGACGGCGTCCTTCGCCTCGACCACGCGGCGGTTGACGTCCGATGCAAAGCTCTTGGAGGCGACGGTGTTCACCTCCCGATTGAGCTCCTGGCAGAAGAAGTCGAGCTTCTTCCCGACCGCTCCCTCGGCGGAAATCGTCTCCTCGAATGACTTCAGGTGGGCGCGGAGCCGCACGAGCTCCTCATTTATGGAATGCTTGATGAGAAGCGATGCGATCTCCGCATAGACCCGATCCTCGTTGGCCTGCTCGCCGAGCACCTCGTCGAAGCGCTCTTTGACGTTCTGCCGAAGCGCCGCCTCGAGCTCCGGGGCGCGTCCTTCGAGCTCGTCGACGACCTCCCGGATCCGCGTGAGCTGAGACAGAACATCATCCCGGGTGGATTCTCCCTCGCGGACACGCGAGGCATCGAACTCCGCAAGCGCCTCTTCGAGAGTGGGCCGCACGAGCTCCCAGTAGTCCTCGATGTCCCGGCCGCGGTTGACCTCCATTATGCCCTCGAGCCGCATCACATGGGACAGCCTCACCTCTTCCCCCGAGCCGAGGATCTCGCTCATCTCGCGAAGCGCATCGCGATAGGCGCCGAGCGTGGGCCGATCGATGTTGACCGACACATCGGACTCGCGGTCGTGCACACGCAGGTAGATCTCCACGCGCCCCCGCAACAGCCACGGCGCGACGAACTCCCGCACCGAGGGCTCGAGCGGGCTGAGGAAGGACGGGAGGTTCACGAAGATGTCGAGGTAACGGTTGTTGTAGGATTTCACCTCCGCGGTGATCTCCAGATTTTCGGCGCGGTACTCGGCGTAGCCGAAGCCGGTCATACCTTTCATGCGTCTGCGGTCTCCTTCGATCGGGCCTCATAGAGCCTGTGGGACAGCACCCAGTTGTTTCCCGCCCCCATGGTGACGAAAAGATCCCCCGCGGCAAGCCCGTCGCGGAGCTCGGCCTCGGCATCGTCCACCTTTTCGACATAGCGCACTGCGGGATGATGCGCTGCGACCGCATTGGCGAGGTCGCGGCCGTCGATGGACCCGTCGAAATGCTCACGAGCGGAGGCATAGATCTCGTGGAGGATAACCTCGTCTGCATCGGCGAAACAGGTCGCGAAGTCCTCGAGCAGTGCCGCGGTCCGCGAGTAGGTGTGAGACATGAAGTCGACGATGAGGCGACGATCGGGATAGAAGCGCCGAATCCCGGCGAGTGTTTTGCGGATGGCGGTCGGGTGATGGCCGTAATCGTCGAGAAACAGCACGCCACCGGCCTCCCCGATGACCTCGCTGCGGCGGCGGGTGCCGGC
>CAZVXU010000140.1:0-6627 GCA_964631585.1 uncultured Spirochaetaceae bacterium
GGCTGCCGTGGCACATGATCTCCGCCGATTCCTGCCCCGTATAGCTCGCCGGCTCACGGAAGACGAGGACCATCACCTCATCGACGCTCTCGCCGCTTTCGGGATCGACGATGCGGCCGTAGATCGTGCTATTGCCCGCCGCCGCCTGCAGCCGGGCGGGTGCGCTGAAAAGGCGTGCAAGCAGGTCGACCGACCCGTCCCCTGTCGTGCGGATGACCGCGAGGGCGGCGTGGCCGACCGGCGTCGCCGGCGCGGCGATGGGTTCCCGGGGAATGCGTTCGCTCATCGTGGGTGAGACTGTAGCGACAGCGGCCCGGCATTGCAACGGGCGCACCAAATGTTGATGCTCTCGGCGTCTCGTGTGCTACACTATCTGCGGAGCACACCTGCATGATCGAAGCACCGGATCTTTCCGATCTCGACCCGAAGGACGCCAAAAGGGTCGTTCTGGACTACATTGTCACCCTCAAGAAAACGCGATCGAAACGCGAGGAGCTGCGTGTGGAGTTCGAGCGCTGGGAGCGACGCCACAAGCTGGCCGAAGAGCGGGGCGAGCAGGAGCTTGCCGCCGAGGCCCTCTCCCGCGCCCGCGGCGCGGTGGAGGAGTACGAGCGCCTCGGCTCCGAGGAGCGCGAGCTCGAGGTAGTGGTCGAAACCCTGAAGTCACAGCTCCGTTCGCTCGAGGGACAGCCTCGCCGGACGGTCGACGCGGAGGCGCTTCTCGCGGCGCTCGAGGGTGTGGTGGGCCCGGAGGAGTAGACGTGTCGCGGAGAACTCTCTTTCCGGGCGTAGCACGCCCGCTCATCTTCGCCCACCGGGGGTACTCAGCCCAGGCGCCGGAGAACACCATGCCTGCGTTCGAGGCCGCGGCAGCCGCGGGCATTCCCGGCATCGAGCTCGACGTGCGGCTCTCCCGAGACGGCGTTCCCGTGGTGATTCATGACGCGGATCTCATGCGGCTCGCCGGCGTCGACGCCTCCATCGGCCGGCTCACCGGGGCCGAGCTTGGCAGCGCCGACGTCGGCTCGTGGTTCTCGCCCCGGTTCGCCGGCACCGGGATCCCGACGCTCGAGGAGGTGTTCGCGGCCTTCGGAACCGGCTTCTACTACGACGTGGAGATCAAGCATCGCCGGGGAGATCCGACCGCATTGATCGACGCCGTCCTCGGAGAGGTTGCCCGGCAGGGGCTCGAGGATCGAGTGCTGATATCGGCATTTCACCCCCGGGTCGTCTCACAGGTCCGCCGGCGCACCGATGCGCTGCCGGTCGCCCTCATCTTCTCGGCGCATCGGGAGGTTCCGGTCAGCCTGCGCCGCGGTGAGGGACGCTACCTCGCGATGCCCGACGTGCTCAAACCCCACTGGGCCGAGCTCGCCCGTCCGAGCGCGCGCCTGCTCGGCCGGCTCGATACCAGACCGCGTATCGTGTGGACCGTTGACGGTGCGGAGGCGCTCGACGCGCTCGCGGGCAAACGGATCGAGGGCATCATCTCCAACGACCCGCCGGCGGCTCAAGCGAGGTGGGTGGCCGGATAGGTCTCCCGGGCGGTCTCTCTCTCTCTCTCTCAGGCTCTCTCTCAGGGGAGTGTGCGGACGAGATCGGCGGCAAACCTCGCGCCGAGACTGCGAAAGGCGGCGGATATGGCGCTCGAGGCCGTGTTGCCACGGCTGCGCTGCGTCATAGTGCGCCGGTACAGCTCCTCGCCGGTTTCGAGGTCGAGCACCTTCAGCTCCCCACCGACCACCACCGAGACGCTGTTCTCCTCGTCGAACTCGGTTATCGAGGCCGTCCCGAGAACGACACGCTCGTAGCGGCCGTCGAAGCGTTGCCTGATCAGGCTTACCCTGTCGGTTTCTCCGAGAGCGAGAAATCTGCGGGGCTCGAATCCCAGAGCACCGGTGGAAAACCCGTTTTGCGCGAAACCGCTGAGCAGTCCCTGCTGGGTGGCCATCGTGCCGGTGGGATTCCCGGCAATGTCGGTGTCGACGATGAACACGCCCGTCGGAATCTGTGCCGCCCGGGAGAAGGCGCTGTACTCGAGGGTGGCGCTGCGATCACGGGCAATGTCGACGAGCTGCACGAGCCCTGCCGGTTCCTGTCCGGGCGTGACGAGATCAAAGAGGGGAGCAAGGGAGATCTCCACCTGCTCGTTCCCGCTCATTCGCGGTACCGGCGGCGTGAAACTGATGCGCCCGTCCTCTTCGGTCTGACGGTAGAGCCGGCGTGTCTCGTACGCTCGGCTCGCGGCGTCTTCGCCGCTCGCGCCGTCATCCGGAATCTGCCGATAGGATATGAGAACCGGCATGCCGGCGATCCCGGACCCAACGGCGGAGTCACGGACCTGCACGAGCAGCGGCTCGTCGAACGGTCGGCCGACGCGGGTCCGAATGCCGTCCCGTTTTACGGCCAGCTCGATCCGGTCGACCGCATTTCTCGTCCGTCGCGCTGCCGCCTCGCGGGTTTCATCTGCGTAGGGGGTGTCGGCAGTCTCCACGACCGCGCGCCCGTAGTCACGCAATGCCGAAACGAGCTCTCCATCCTCGATACGCCGCGCGGCTCGCCGTAGAAGCGGGGGGCCCGGATTACCGCCCGGCAACTCACGGGCGAGGGCCAGCTCGGTCTCCTCGAACTCTTCACGATCGTAGGTGGCAAGAATCCAGTGGGACGCGTCGCCGTCGGCGCGGGAGAGCGCCCTGTCGGCCACGGTGAAGCCCGTCACATCAGCGCCGAGCTCTCCGGCCGCCGCGGCTGTAAGCCGCTCCTCGAAATCGACCAGGGCCTCCGCATCGCCCTCGACCTCGCTGCCGAGCTCCAAACGCCGGGTCACCGCCCGGGCCATCTCCTGCGCCGCCGAGCGACGAGAGTCTCCGGAAGCGACGAATGTCAGCCGGCTATAGCTGTCGGGTGGACGCGACTCGCTCCACTGCGGCGAAGGAATGGAGGGAACGGTCGCGCAGGAGGCGAGCACGAGAAGGCCGACCGCCGCGGGCACGAGCCGGGCAAGAACCTTACGTACGGTCATGGCAGGGATCCCTCACCGCCTGCCTCACCGCCTGCTTCGGCGGCGATCCGCTCGGCCTCCCGGTAGACGAGAACCGACTCAACGCGCGAGACGCCTCGCTCGGCGGGACCGAGCAGGCGCAGCTCCACCTCGAGAAACTCGCGGCCGGCCGCGCCGGCACCTGGGGCCGCGCCGGTACCCGGGGCCGCGCTTCCCTCGCCGGCGTCGGGATCGCCCGCCCGCAGCGGAACGGTGAAAGAATCCCCGCCGACGGTGACCCGGAGGCCACCTTCCTCGCGACGCAGCCGGAAGCGGAGCGGCGGGCCCGCGGAGACCTGCTGTGAGGCGCCGGCGCGCCCTTCGAAAGCGCCTGTCGAGTCAATGGAAAACAGCGGCCGGTCCTCGGAAGCGACCCGGACGGTGAGGGGGCGGTCCCCGGCCACGTTCGCCGACTCGAGCTCCACAACCAGCGCGTCACCGTCGACGGGCAGCGGCGGCAGCGTCAGGCTTGCTCCCTCGCCGAGGATGAGGACGCCCTGCTCGCTGCGTACGCGTCCGCGCGCGGTGCTGTCGGCGGGGGGCTCACCCGCGTCGAAGCCTTCGGCGTAGATGAGGGTGGAGCCGAGCTCACGGCGACGCGCATCGCGGTACATGTCGGTGTAGACCGCCGGCTCGCCGGAGCTGTCCCGGAAATAAACGCCGAACTCGTCGATGATGCCCACGAAACCGTTCTCGCCACCCAGGCGCGCCGAGCCGGGTCGGCGGTTCCACTCGGCGCCGGGCTCGGGAGCCGGAAAGACCAGCGAGAGGCGCGACTCGGAGATGTAGCGACCGTTTGCGTACCAGCGCACACGCGTAGCCTGCCGACCGGGGAGCACGGCGATGCTGAGGTCCAGTGGCTCGCCGACGGCGAACAACGGCTCACGCGGTGAGCTCGCCGCGACGGCGTCATCGCGGCCGAGCTCGAGTGTCGGCATGCCGTTCTCATCAACCTTCAACGCGAGTAAGAAACCGGCGTCGGACGCCTCCATCGTGAGAATGCGCACGGCATCGGCCAGTTCATCCGCGCGCAGACGAACGTTGAGGGAGAACGGCGAAAGGGCATCGCCGCGGAAGGGTACGATGAGCCCGGAGACCTCGAATCCCGAGGCGCCGTCGAGCTCGTAGCCGAAAAGGCGATCGGAGACGCGCAGCTGCGCACCGCCAATCGGCTCGGCCTCGATCGGGCGTCCGCCCGTCACCTCACCGCCGACACCGCTGTCCTCGGCGGAGCCGTCGAAATGATAGAGAGCAAAGTAGGATTCCCGTGGGCCGAGGACGCGGTTTGCGGAGTCGCCCTCTGTGCGCACGAACAACCGCGTCTGCTGTGTCACCGGCGCGGGTCCGGTGTAGTCGGCCGGCGGACGACCATAGGGAAAGAGATCGAGGCTCAATGAGTAGGCGCCACTCGATGCGGGCCCCTGCAGCGTAACCTGATCGGCCCCATCGGAGAGGTATCCCTCATGCACGACTCCGTCCTCGAGCCGCCATCGCAGCCAGACCCGGGCACCCTCGGGGGCGCTGAGTGAGGCCTGGACAACACCGCGTCGCTCCGGCGCAAGGGACGGAGGATAGATTGCGATGCCGGAGATGGCGTAGGCGTCAGGGTCGGGCACCACGAACAGGGTGCGCTCTCGAGCGGCGAGAACCCTGCCGTCCCGGTAGGCAGTCAGAGACATGAGGTAGCGCCCCGGCTCCAGGTCCGGGAGCACGAGCGGTCGTATGTCGTCGGCCTCGAGGGGCTCGCCGGAGATGCGATTCGTGGCTACACTCGCTCCCGCTATGTTGGTGATCACGACATCGACATAGTCGAGCGGCTCGGGGGCCGAGCCGTCCGGAGTAGTCTGCAGGATGGAAAGGGGCACCTCGGCATTGGGAGCGAGGAGGGTCCCGTCTCGCACCGTCTGAATGTCCAGACGCTCGTCCTCCGAAAGCTCGGGCGTGAGCAATGAGCTCTCGCCGCAGGCGGCAAGGAGAACGGTGAGTGCGGTGAGGACGAAGAGGCGTGACATCATGCTCCCTTTGAATAAGATAGCACTCTCGACCGCCCCTCACCAAAGCAATTTCACCTTATTCGGTTGTCTTTCACACGTCCTCGCCCCACAGGCGTATGAGGTTCAGAATCGTCTTCGCCGAGCGCACCATCGCCGGGAGGGCCACCCATTCGTGCCGCCCGTGCATGTTCTGCGCGCCGGTGAAGATATTCGGCGTCGGGATGCCCATCTGCGTCAACCGGGACCCGTCCGTGCCGCCGCGAATGATTTCGAGCTTCGGTTCCATGCCCGTCTCCGCGATGGCCTCCTTCGCATGGGAGACGGTGCGGGGATGATCCTGCAGTATGTCTCGCATGTTGCGGTACTGCTCCGTGGCGTCGACGCGCACCGATCCGCCGGGGAAGCCTGCCTCCACCGCGCGCGCGAAGGATCGGAGGGTTTCGATGCGACGTTCCACTTCCTGCTTCTCGAAGTCACGTATGAGCAGATCCACGTATGCGCTTCCCATATCCCCGGAGCTCTCGAGGGGACAGTAGAACCCGTAGCGTCCGTCGGTAGCCTCCGGCGTTTCCGAGCGCGGAAGCATGGCGAGAAACTCGCCGGCCATGGCGACCGCGTTCACCAGCTTGCCACGCGCGCGCCCGGGATGGATGACCCGCCCGGTGAACTCGACGTGCGCGAGGTAGGCGCTGAAGCACTCGGCTTCCACCGTGCCTTCGTCGCCCCCGTCGATGGTGTAGCAGTACCGGGCGTGAAGCTTCTCCTTCGGAAAGTGGTCCATACCGCGGCCGATCTCCTCGTCGGGCGTGAAGATGATCTCGACCGGCCCGTGAGGAAACTCCGGGTGATCGTGCAGCCAGGCGACCGCCGTCATGATCTCAGCGATGCCGGCTTTGTCGTCTGCGCCGAGCAGCGTCGAGCCGTCGGAGGTGATGATGGTCTCTCCGCGGTAATCGAGAAGACCGGGGTACTCGTCGGGATCGAGCACGACATCCTCCGCGAGCCGCAGGCACCCGCCGTCGTAGGAGCGGTGCAGCTGGGGCCGCACGTTTTCGCCGCTCGAATCCGGCGAGGTGTCGACGTGAGACATGAAGCCGATGGGCGTCGCCTGCCCGAGGGCCTCTGAGCTCGCAGGCAGGCGGGCGACGAGGTAGCCCTTCTCGTCGAGGTTCACGTCATCGACGCCGAGCTCGGCAAGCTCGTCGGCGAGCATCCGTGCCAGGTCGAGCTGCCGGGCGGTGGACGGAACCTCCTGGGAGTGGCGATCCGAAGTGGTGAAAACCTTCACATAGCGGGCGAAACGCGCGAGAAGCTCCTCCTCGAACCAGCTGCGATCGCTTTCCATCGTTTGTACGAAGGCGGAGACTCTGTCTCTTGATGTGGCCATGGCGCAGATCATACGTCACAGCGGCCCGCAGGTGCAACGCCGGCCGGTGCAGCTGCTGGGCGGACTGTTGGGCCGGTTTGCCCGGGTCGGGGCTTTCATCTATACTCTCCTACTATATGCCGATACCAACATATCCGGATACCGCCCCGATTTCGCTCGAGATGCAACCCGAGCTCCATCCCGCTCTGTCTGTCATAGAGGACGGC
>CAZVXU010000141.1:0-6610 GCA_964631585.1 uncultured Spirochaetaceae bacterium
TGGTGTGGGATTGAGGCGCGGGCGGTGACGCGGGCGCGCCCCCGGGTGGCGGCGTGAGCCCCCCCGGGTGGCGGCGTGAGCCCCCCCGGGTGGCGGCGTGAGCTCCCGGAGCGGCGGCGTGAGCTCCCGGAGCGGCGGCGTGAGCCCCCGGGAGGCGCTGCCACCCCCGGCGCCCGGCCCCCCGCCGTCGCGGCCGCCGGCCGAGCAACATTCTTCAAAGTTTTTCTTGACGGCAGCGCACAACAGTGCCATAGTGTTTTTGCGGTCCAAATGTCCTACATTCGATCATTCATACAACAACGCGTGTATGAGTTGCATGAAGTGGAAGGTGCCCAATGAAAAGTATTGCCGACAGCGCCGTCACACGAGCAATAGCGAAGTTCCAGCAAACCGCCGTACTTCTATTGCTCATAACCATTCCGGTCCTGGTGGTAATCCAGGTTCTGCTCCGGTACGTGCTTCAGATGCCGTTGATGGGAATCGAAGAGATCATGCTCTTTCCCATTATCTGGTTATACCTGTTGGGCGGGTCCGTTGCATCGTACGAGCGTGATCACATCCAGGCCGGTATCATAGCGCTGTACATAAAGAAGCCGCGCAGCCTGGCGATCTTCTATTTCATCAGAACCGTCATTTCCACCATCATAAGTCTCTGGCTCACATACTGGGCATTCCAGTACTTCATGTACTCGATGGGGATCTGGAAGCTCAGCAACCTACTCTATCTGCCGCTGTTCTTCGGTGAGGCCGCGTTGTTCGTCGGCCTGCTGTTGATGACCTTTTTCACGATCGTCGAGCTCATCGACCGCTACAACGCGGTTGGTGCTGCTCGTGAGTCCAATAGCTGAGGAGCGCTCCATGTCAATGCTTACGCTGGTTGCTCTCGATGTCGCGGTGCTTGTCATTCTTCTGATGCTCAGCGTTCCACTGCCCTACTGTTTCGGCGGTGCGCTGGCCTTCATGGTACTTGTCGGTGGGGCGTCCATGACGAGCATGATGCTGTGGGCGTTCAACCAGTCCATCAGTCTGGTGCTTCTCGCGAGCCCGCTGTTCATTCTGGCCGGCTTGCTCATAGCGAAAAGCGGAATTGCCAAACACCTCCTGAACTTCATCGATGTCTTCGTCGGGCGGATCAGAGGCGGCATCGGGGTGGTGGCAATCGTGACGTCCGGGATCGTCGGCGCCATTTCCGGTTCCGGCTTCACCGGCGTTGCCTCCACCGGTCCCATTCTGATTCCCCGTATGGTCGAACAGGGCTATCCGCGGGGCTACGCGACGGCGCTGGTCACGGTCTCATCGGTACTTGGCCTCCTTATACCTCCGAGCATCATCATGATCTTCTACGGATGGGTTACGGAGACCTCGATACTGGCGGCGTTTCTGGCAACGGTGGGCCCGGGTGTTCTCATCATATTTCTCTTCTCGACTATCAACATGGTCTGGTCCCGGCGCTTTCCCGACATCCGCCTCGAAGACATCATCCCCGACAGACGTGAGCGATACATCCACAACGCAAAGCGGGTCATGTGGGCGATACCGGGGCTGATGGTGCCGGTGATCATTCTCGGTGGCATCTACGGGGGCGTATTTACGCCGACGGAAGCGGCAGCGGTTGCTGCAATCGTGGCCATCCCGCTCGGGATACTGCTGTACAAAGATCTCGACAAGCGCGCAGCCGGAGAGGTTGTTCGACAGGCGGGAACATCGATCGGCTCGATTATGACGATGATCATCTTCACCCTGATGCTGAGCCAGACCTATGTGCTGCTTCGGGTTCCGCAGGCACTCATCGATATTCTTTTCGGCATCACGACTAATCGTCTCGTGCTCCTCATCATCATTAATCTGTTTCTCTTTCTCGTGGGCATGATTGTGAATGATGTCACCGGGATGATCCTGGTTGCGCCTCTGCTTCTCCCACTGGTTCTTGAACTCGGCATCAGTCCCGTTCATTTCGCAGCGATCATGGGCGTAAACCTCGCCATGGGCGGTGTCACGCCGCCATATGCGAGCATTCTGTACCTGGGCATGAAGATCGGGAAAACCGAGTTCCACAGCATTCTCGGACCGACCCTGATATTTCTCCTGATCGGTTACTTGCCGGTGGTATTCATCACGACGTTCTGGGCGGACCTGTCCCTCTTTCTACCGCGGCTTTTCGGCCTCGCCTGACGGTTACGGGTCACGTGTGAGCATAGGAGTTAATGGGAGCGGTTCGTTCCCGAGGAAAAGACATGGCAGAGGAGTGTGAGTTATGAGGATGCAGCGATTGTTCGTGGTATTCGTGATTCTTGTCGCGGTAAGCGGCGTGGCGTTCGCAGGAGGAGAAGGGGAGCAGGTCTGGAAGGTCGGGCATGTCCGCCCTCAGGGCACATCTACGGACGCCGACCTTACGGCATTCGCAGAGGCAGTCGGGGAGGAGTCCGACGGGGTTCTGACGATCGACGTCTTTCCTGCAAGCCAGCTGGGAAACTACACGGTAGTTCAGGAGCGGGTCGGGATCGGCGACATCGAGATGCAGCTGGCACCCGCCAGTAACGGCGTGACGAAGGCTCTCGGTATAACCTCCGCGCCGTACCTGGTTACCAACTGGGATGATGCGCAGGAAGTCTTCGCCTGGGGCGGGGATCTGATGAATGCAGTCGAGGACCTGTTCGCCGGGGAGAACATAAAGGTGCTTGCACAGTATCCGAAGTACTTCGGCGGTATTGCGCTCGCGGAGGAGCCGGCAGACCCGACCAATCCGCAAGTGAGTCAGGGGCTCAAGATCCGCGTGCCGGGAATCAAGTCGTTCGAGCTCACCGCGACGGCGCTTGGTTACCAGGCGACACCCATCCCCTTCTCGGAAGCGTTTACTGCAATGCAGACGGGGATCGTGGAGGGAGTTATCGGATCCGGTGCCGAAGGCTACTGGGCCAGCTTCCGTGACCTCACGGAATACTACCTTCCGGTGAACAGTCACTTCGAGATGTGGTTCCTCTATGTGAACGAAGACATCTGGGATCGTCTGCCTGCCGAACAACAGGAGCTCGTAATGTCGGCGGCCAGAGACATGGAGCAGGCGCGCTGGGAAGCCGCACCGAACGAGACCGCATCGTATGAAGAGCAACTTGCGGGCATCGGCGCGACGATAATAGAGTTTTCCGACGCCGATTTGGCCGCCCTGGCGGCGAAGGTTCGCGAAGAAGTCTGGCCCGAGATCGAAGACGAATACGGCGCCGAGCTTTTCCGTCGTATCACCAACTAATGTTCGATCGGGAGGTTAAAGACGTGAGCGGAAACTCCCATACGAAGAACATATGGGCAGTGGTCGGAGGTGGCAACGGCGGCCAGTCGGCAGCCGGCCACCTCGGGACCATGGGCTACGACGTGCGTCTCTACGACATCGTTCAGGACACTGTGGACGCCGTTGCTGAGGCAGGCGGAATACAGCTGGACGGAGCCGTGCAAGGGTTTGGACCTGTCACACGCGCGTCCACGGACATGGCGACAGTCATCGACGGGGCGGATGTCATCATGGTTGTGGCACCGGCGATCTACCATAGGTCGATCGCCGCCACAATGGCGCCCTCCATTCGCCCTGGGCAGATAGTGTTCGTCCACCCGGGCGCGACATTCGGAGCGCTGGAGTTCCGGGGGGTCTTTCGAGACTACGGAGTAGACACGAGCTCGGTCGTTGTGGTGGAGGCACAGTCGCTGCTGTATGCCTGCAGAGCAACGCAACCCGGCCACGCAACGATCAAAGGTATGAAGAACAGGCTGGCGATCGCAGCGGTGCCCGCCTCGAAGACGGCGGAAGCGTTGGCAGCCATCGCCGACGCATTCCCGCAGATGCACGCCGCATCCAGTGTCTTCGAGACGAGCCTGACAAATCTGAATGCCATTATGCACCCTGCGCCGTCGTTACTCAACATATCGACGATCGAGTCGGGGCGCGAGTGGGAATACTATCACGACGGCATTACGCCGACGATCGGGCGGTTCATTGAGAGACTGGATGAGGAGCGCGTGGCCATCGGCAAAGCGCTCGGCCTCGATTTGCTGAACGTACGCGGAATGTACAAGGACTTCTACTCGGCCGAAGGCACCACGATGTCGGAGATTGTTCGAAGTGTCGGTGCGTATCGCGGTATCGCCGGCCAGAAAACCATCGAGACGCGGTACGTGCTCGAAGACATCCCAACCGGGCTGGTGCCCATGGCATCGCTTGCCAGGCAGATCGGCCTGAAGGCGGATATAATGGACACCGTGTGCCACCTCGGGAGCTATATGGTTGGCCGCGACATCGAATCCGAAGGACGGACCATGGAGAGCCTCGGTCTTTCCGGCCTGTCGATTGACCAATTGGTTGCAGAAGTCGCGTGATAGGTGCGATGAAGATTCGTTGTCCGCGTGGCCCGTGCCACGCGGACAGGCTTGTCGAGGGCGAAGAGATCATCTATCCTCGGACGTGCGCATAACGAGGAATCATGATTCAGCCGGCACGACGACGTACCCTACACGAGGAAATCTCCACACAAATGATGGACATGATCACCCAGGGCCAGTGGCGTCCCGGCGACAAGATCCCGGGAGAAATCAAACTGTCGGAGATGCTGGAGGTCAGTCGCAACTCCGTGCGCGAGTCCGTAAAGGCTCTCGAGATTGTCGGCTTGCTTGCTTCCCGCCCGGGGCGCGGCACGTTTGTCTCCGAGAATGCGAACGAGCGAGTCCGCCTCATACGATACCACGCCACTCTCGATGAGGCGAATCTCGAGGCGGCGTTAATCGAGTTACTGGAAGCGCGCATGATCGTGGAACCCGGCCTGTGCTGGTATGCCGCCGAGTACGGCACCAGGGAACAAATTGCGGAAATGGAAAGCATCATTGATCGCTCCCTGGATGCGGTGGATCATAACGAGTACCACTTCGAGCTCGGTATGGCCTTCCACGAGAAACTGTATGAGGTTACCGGCAACCTCGTACTGAGAGAGATGTTCGCCGGTGTGCGCGAGAAGTTCGTGATCGCGCGACGTGATGTGTACTTCAAGGTGAACAAGAAGGAGACTCTGGTCCACGAGCTCCACGAGCACAAGGCGATCGTCGACCTCATCAAGGCGGGCGCTGGCGACCGCGCGGCCGAAGAAATGCGCAATCACCTTCAGAAACCGCTGCAGCGCTTGCGGGCGCTCCTGCCCCACTCCCAGGACTGAACTCGACGCGGTCAGAGCTCGAGCGTCGCCGTCAGCCGGGTGCCCGAGCCGTCAGCGTCGACTTCTAACGTTCCGTTGTGCTGTTGCACGAGTGCGTTAACCATCTCCAGCCCGAATCCCGTCGCAGCCTGAGAGGCCGCTTCGGGCGACATGCCGACTCCGTTGTCGCTGACGGTCAGTCGCAACATATCGAGGCCCTCGCCCGAGAGGGTCTCGCGCTCGAGAGTTACCAGGATTCGCGGGTCGTCGACCCCAGCGAACGCGTGTTTGGCTGCATTGGTGACAAGCTCATTGAGAATGAGCCCGACCGAGGTCGATAGCCGCGCCTCGATTTCGAGGTCCTCGACCCGAGTTTCCAGCGATATGCCGTCGCTGAGGGTGGTGCTCCTCAAACCGTCGGCGAGCGTCTCGATGACGGAGGTGGTATCCACGTACTCATAGTCCTGGCGGCCGTAGAGCGCATCGTAGACCCGCGCCATGACACCCACGCGCGCTACGGCATTGTCGAGGTGCTGCCGGACCGCCGGGTCGTCGATGCGATCCGATTGAAGCATCAGCGTCCCTTGCACAAGCTGCATATCGTTCTTCATCCGATGGTGCACCTCACGCAGCAGAAGGGACTTCTGTCGTTCACTCTCCCGCAGCTCGGCTGTGCGCTCCTCGAAGAGCTCCTCCACGCGCAGGAGCGCCCGCTCGCGCCGCGCGCGGGCGCAGAGCTCGATGAGATACTCCGGCTCGAAGGGCTTTCGCAGATATCCGGAGGCACCCGCCCGCATGAGCGATACCGCGAGTCGGGGGTCGCTGTCAATGGTAATGATGATACCCGCGGTGTCGGGCCGCGAGCTCCGCAACTCCCCGAGGAGCTCGTCGCCGGTGCCGTCCGGGAGGTGATAGTCGATCACGGCTACGTCGAAGCTGCCGCGTGTGAGAGCCTCTCGGCCGCCGGCCAGCGTCTCTGCGGTCTCGGTTAGATAGCCCTCGTCGATGAACGCCTGCACGAGCAGGTGCAGCAGGCTCTGACTGTCTTCGACGAGGAGCACGCGCGGGTTGCGTTCCGGTCTCGTCCCGCGCAGCAGCGTAGCAACCTGATCGAGCAGCTCCTCCGAGGGCGCGGGTGAGCTGAGGAAGCCGTCGGCGCCAATATTCGCGGAGATCTGCTCGGTGTCGGTGCCCGAGAACGTCGCCGAGACCACGAGTATCGGTACCTCGTTGAAGGTCTCGTACTCGGAGGAGCGCAGCAGGCGCACGAGCCGCCATCCGTCGATGTCCGGCATATGGAGATCGGTGATGATGAGATCCGACCGTGCAGCCGAGGACTCATCGGAGAGCAGTTCTTCGGCGCTGTCGTACTTCAGCACGGAATAGCCGTTCCCCTCGAGAACACCGCTCATCCGGGTGAGAGAAACCCTGTCATCATT
>CAZVXU010000142.1:0-6573 GCA_964631585.1 uncultured Spirochaetaceae bacterium
TCCTTACGCCCTATTTCGTTCTGCTGATTGTACCCACACGCTGCTATATACCTCATCAGCTCACCATCACGTTCGGCTTGAGCTCCACCTCCGCCTCCACCGATGCAGAGATGAAGCAGTTCTGCTCGGCTTTCTCCAGAAGCTTCTCCGCGCGGGAGACCGTCGACTCATCCTCTACCACCAGATCGACCGTCACTTCGACCTTCGAGAACTTGTATCCCTTACCTACCTGTTCGAGGGTGCCGGCTGCGCTACTCGAATAACTCTTGAAGCTGAAGCGCGAGGCCTCTGCCACCGCCAGAAAGGTCGTCATGATGCAGCTCGCCACGCTGGCCACGAAGAGGTGCTCCGGTGCCCAGATGCCCTCGTGCCCGTTGAAGTCGGCGGGCGTGGCGACCTCGAGGTCCGGAAGCCCCGGCGACGTGGCGGTGCCCTTCTTCTCGGCGTTCCAGCCGATGTCTACGTGATACTGATATTGTTGTTCCATAGCCTGCAAGTATAGCCGATACAGGCCTGCGTTCAAGGGGGGGCATCCCGCCTGAGGGTAACCCTGACGCCTTCCCGGCGCGGACGCTACGCCTTCCCAGCTCGGGCTCACTGTGCTATGAACTCATCCATGAGCTTCACCAATCGCAGCCGGCTGGAGCCGGTGGTCAATGCAGCAAAGGGCACCCTGATCGGCGCGGCGAATACCATCCCGGGAGTCTCCGGCGGGACGCTTGCCGTGGTCACCGGCATCTACGATCGGCTTGTAGAGGCCATCGCGCACTTCTTTCGAGGTCCTGGTGGATGGAAGGCGCACGTGCGCTTTCTGACGCCCGTCGTGATCGGCGTGGCGGTCGGCATACTTGCGTTTGCCCGCGTCGTCGACTTTTTTCTGCAGAACTATCCGAATCAGACGGCCTTCTTCTTCATTGGTTTGATACTTGGGAGTCTGCCGTTCATCGTGAAAACGGGGCTCGCCGGCCGGTTTCGGCTGGCGTACCTGCCGGCGGGGTTGGCGACGTTCGGGTTGCTCCTGGCGATGGCCTTGTCGGGACGCCCGCCACAGACGGAGCCTATCACCACGGTGACGGTGGTGACGGCCCTGATTCTCTTCGGCGGCGGGGCGTTGAGCTCGGCGACGATGGTGATTCCGGGGATATCGGGATCGTTCATCCTGCTCGTGATCGGCCTCTATTCCACGCTTATCACCGCCGCGCGGGACCTCGATGCCGCGGTGCTTGGCGTGTTCATGGCGGGTGCGGTGCTCGGCATCATCATCATCTCCAAGCTCATTTCCTTTTTCCTCGAGCGGTATCACGGGATCACCTACGCGGCCATCGTCGGTCTCGTGCTCGGTTCTACGGTGACGCTGTGGCCCGGAGCACCCGAGAGTGTCGCGGTGGCCGCCATCGATCTGGCGGTATTCGCCGCCGGCTTCGCCGGCGCTTACTTCCTCGGCACGGGAGGAAAGACCGCGGCGGCGGCCACCGGCTGACGCATGTCTGCGACTTGGCCGGTGGCACCGCCGACCGCGACGCCCCACGGTCACAACCTGCGCCGGCGGTGCCGGCTCCAGCCGGCTTACGGCGCGTTCAAAGAGCCCGGGCTGGCCGGCGCGCCGAAGTCCACATGGGGCTCGGGATCGCCCGTGCCGTCGGGATTTCGCGCGAGCGAGCTTCCGTCCGTGTCGCTGCCCCAGTCATCCACTGCGTCGACGCGCGTCGCGTCGGTGGGGAATCCGTCGGCCTGGAGCTCGGTCTCGGGGGCAATCGCGGTGTCGCCGTTGTAGATGAGCTGCAGATACGCTCCCGCGGCCCGATCGAGCAGAATGAGGTTGTCCCCCGCGTTGTTCAGGATGCCGCGGCCGCTCCCGGCGTCGAAGGCCACGCTACCGGATGGGACCGCCGGCAGCGAGCCGCCGTCGGCCACGCCGATGACGACCAGGGCAGCACCACCGGGATCGACGAGCGTCGCGTCGGGAAAGCTGAACCAGTTGCCGGATGAGGGGTCCCACAGCTCGAGGCCCGAAATATCCACGGTCTCCGAGCCGGCGTTGTAGAGCTCCACGAACTCGTCGGTCGTGCCGGCCTCTCCGTCGCCGTCGGTGTCCACGTCGGTGTCACCGGTGGGGTCGGGGAGGAGCTCGTTTACTACGATGCCGCCGCGGAGGCTCACGCCGGGCACCGGCTCGGGGTCGGTGGTGTCGGTTCCGCTCGACGAGGTATCGCTCGAGGTTGGATTCCGACAACCGGCCACGGCGATCATCGCAACGACAGTTACTACGAGTATGAGGGCGGCGAGCCGCAGCGTCCCCCATCGTCCTTTTCGTGCTGAACTCATCATGTCCTCCTCCTTGAGGGTGTGTTCGTATTGAGCTACGCTGAAAAATGAGCCACTGCTTCACGCGCGGTGTGAGAATCCGGGAGGAATGTCATGATTCAGATCGGTACATGCGGATACGGCTCCTCGCCGCATACTCGGTGACGCGGATACAGGAATGTTGAGATACATCGAGCGGCGCATGCCGTCCCTACCACACGAGCTCTCCGCGCAGGAGCGCGCCTACGGCCGCCGTCGGTTTCGACTCTTCATGATGTCGAACGCGTTGCCGGTGGCGTTTCTCGTGGAGCACGTTCTGGCGCTCTACGCCATTCGGAACGGGCTCTCGGACCCGTTGGTTGCGGTGCTCGTCTCCTTCATTCACCTCACAATGCCGTTCATGCTTCTGGGGACCGTGCTGATTACCCGAATCGGACTCGCGCGTTCCTGGGGGCTGTGCTGGTCGCTTCGCTATCTCTCGGCCCTGGTGATGGTTGCCGCGCCATTTCTGCCGGCGTCGCCGGGCTGGCTGCGGGCGGTCGTGATCCTGGGGGGCGGGTTCGGCTTTGCGATGTTCCGAAGCGTGGGGGCGCTCAACAACCATCCCCTGGTGGGCGAGATTACCGAGGAGCTCGGCCGTGGGCGCTACATCTTCGGCAACATGGCACGCTTCAACACCGTGTACCTTGTTTCCCTTGCGGCGGCCTCACTGGTGATGAGTCGCTTCGAGGCGGTGTGGGTGTATCAGGTGATGATTGCCGTGGGTTCGGCGGTGGGCTTTTTCGGAAGTTATGTTCTGACGACGATCCCCGAATCGCGGTGGCCAAGCATGAACGCCGGTCCGGCCATCATCCGGACCCTGCCGCACGTCCTGCGGGCGCCCGACCTCCGCCGCCAGCTTGCCGCCTGGGGCGCGGGCATCACGGCCTTCGTGCTTGTGAATCCCTTCGCCATTGTGCTCGTGAAGAACGGTTACGGCGTTGCCGACTCCACGGCGATGCTCCTGACGCTAACGATCGTCGCCGGCGGCATTCTCTCGGCGTTCGTGAACGGGCGCCTCTCCGACCGCCTCGGGCCACGGCCCCTGCTGGTGACGTTCGCCGTCCTGCTGTTCGGGGTTGCGGTGGTCTGGGCCGTGGCGCCGGGCGGATTCTCACCCGTGCTGTCGGGTGTGATGTTTTTCGCAGGCGGTGTTGCGAAGACGGGTATCCTCGTCGGACTGCAGCACCACCTGCTCTCGTCGGTAGACGCGGACCGTCGGGTACAGATGGGCCTGTGGTCGGAGATCGTTGCAGGCTCCGTCGCGGGGCTGGCGAGCCTCGTCGTTGCCGGGGGGCTGCTCCATCTCTTCGGCGAGCTCTACAGCGGGCTCGATATCTACCGGAGCTATTTCCGCGTGGTTGTGGCGCTTCTCGCAGGTGGCA
Organism: uncultured Spirochaetaceae bacterium; assembly: GCA_964631585.1. Taxonomy (GTDB): domain Bacteria; phylum Spirochaetota; class Spirochaetia; order DSM-27196; family PWMO01; genus JAAAOH01. Next base: position 3,729 of record CAZVXU010000142.1, read on the forward strand.
TCTGGGTGATGGCAAGGTTACCGGCGCCGCCGCCGCGGAACGGGCCGCCGCCGCGGAACGGGGCGCCGCCGCGGAACGGGCCGACGCCGGCCGAGTGAGCGCTAAATGTCGACGCCGAAGATCGCCCGGATGATGTAGCCGATACCGAAGCTTAGCGCGGCGATGCTGAAGCTCAGGATCGTCATCTCCCAGAAGCGGCTTGCGAACTTCAGGTCCTGCGCCACCGAGATGTAGAAGTTGAAGCCCCCGATGATGGCGGCCGCAAGCGCCAGGGTGACGATGAGGGCCACGAAGACGTTCGCGAGCAGCAGGTAGGGCAGGATGAGGATGATGACGGTGAAGATGTAGGCGATGCCCGTATAAATTGCCGACTTTACCGCCTTCGAACCCTGGCCCTCGGACTTCTGCGACAGATACTCCGATGCCGCCATCGACATGCTTGCCGCGATGCCGGTGATGAGCCCGGCCACCGCGATGAGGGCGGTGTTCTGAAGGGCGAGGGTGAGGCCGGCGAGCGCACCGGTAAGCTCGACGAGGGCATCGTTGAGCCCCAGCACCACCGACCCCATGTAGGAGAGCCGCTCTTCTTCGATCATCTTGATGAGGTCGTCCTCGTGCTCCTCTTCCTCGTCGTAGACCTTCCGCCCCTCGGGGATCGCCTCGATGATCTTCGAGTAGTTGACCTGCGCGTCCTCCTCCGCGTTTTCCATCATCTTGATGCCGAAGGTGATGCCGAGCACCCGGGCCAGGAAGTAGTAGACGATGAGCTTCCAGAGGATGGGTTTCGCCGTGATTCCGGTATAGTGCGACCAGAACTGCGCGTGGTTTCCCTCCTCGCGGCCGATGCGTGCCAGCACCTCGCTGTTGTTCTTGTCCTTGATTACCCGCGAGAGTCGCGTGTAGATGTGGTACTCGGTGACCTCGGTTCTCTGCGCCTTTATGAGCTCCTTTCGGAGCTCCGGGCTGATGTCCTGTGTGCTCATGAGTCCGTCCTTCCTTGTTAAGAATCGATACGAATTAGATTATCGTGCTCGCATAGAATACTAACCGCAGCCCCGCTTCGGCTACTACTCTCGGCTACTCCTCAGCGAGACCTTCCCAGGTATCGTCGGCGACGGTAATCTCCGTTCTCTCCCATCGCAGCTCCCCGTTCTCCTCCATGCGCGCAAGCACGCGCGAAAGCGTTTCCGGCTTCGTTGCGATCGCCTCGGCGACGTCCTTTTTGGAGAGGTCGACGTGGTAGCGATTCTTCTTGCCGAAGCGACCGATGAGGAAGCGGAGCAGCCGCTCACGGACGTCGCAGCTCGAGAGCACGTAGACCTGCTGGGCGAGAAACCGCAGCTTGCGCATGATGGTGGAGAAGAAGTCGGCACGGAACGTCGCATCCTCGAGCAACCGGTGTACGCGCGCAGTGGAAATCTCCACTACCTGCGAGTCCTCGCGAGCCTGGGCGGAAACCGGGTATCGGCCGGTGTCGAAGAGCACGGCCTCGGCAAACACCTCGCCGGGGCGCACGAGGTGAACCACAGCCTCACGGCCGTCCTCGTCGGAACGGAAGAGGCGGATGCTTCCCGTGGCGAGGACGTAGATCGCCTGTCCCTCGTCTCCTTCGAAGAAGAGCATGCCGCCTTTCGGCAGGGACCTGATGCGCTGAGTTTCGGTGATCTTTCTCAGGGAACGCGGGGAGAGTCCGCCGAGAAGATCCGTGCGCGCCACGATATCATCAAAATTCATCACAAATTCCCTCGGCAATTGACCTGGGTCAAGGTCGGTCTCCGCAACGTGTTGGTACGGTTTATCCACGATATCACGCACAGCTTCAGAGGAGGAATACAGTGAGCATGTTTTGCTTTCAATGTCAGGAAGCCGCCAAGAACGTCGGGTGCACCACCCGGGGTGTCTGCGGCAAGGAAGATGTCACGGCCAATCACATGGACGTGATGGTCTACAATCTGAAAGGTCTTGCCTATCTCGCGCAGAAGAAGGCCGCGGCCGGAGGGTCCATCGCCGATGAGGGGAACTTCATCATGCGGGCGCTTTTCGCGAGGATCACGAACGCGAACTTCGATACCGACCGCATCACCGAGCTGACCTTCGAGGCGGTCGAGCGCAAGAAGGCGCTCGCTGCGACCTACGCCACGGGTGAGAAGCTGCCCCCCGAGGCCGCATTCGACGCGAAGTCGGTGCCCGAGCTCGAGGCGGCCTTCGCCGCCGCTTCTGTCCTCGCCACTGAGGGCGAGGATGTGCGCTCACTTCGTGAGTTCATCGTCTATGGGATCGAGGGCATCGCGGCCTACGGTGAGCACGCAGCCATCCTCGGCTACGAGGACGAGGACCTCTACCGGGAGGTCATCGATGAGCTCGTCGCAACCATCGAGGACAAATCACTCGAAGAGCTGACCGGCGTGCTGGTTGCCACTGGAAATACCGCGGTGAAGACGATGGCACTCCTCGACACTGCACACACCGAGACCTACGGTCACCCCGAGATCACCAAGGTAAACATCGGCACGGGAGACCGCCCGGGTATCCTCATCTCCGGCCACGACCTCAAGGACATGGCGGAGCTTCTCGAGCAGACGAAGGACACAGGCGTGGATGTCTACACCCACTCCGAGATGCTTCCGGCCAACTACTATCCGGCCTTCAAGAAGTACGATCACCTCAAAGGCAATTACGGCGGCTCGTGGTGGCGGCAGAACAAGGAGTTTGCGAGCTTCAACGGCCCCATCCTCATGACCACCAACTGCATCACGCCGGTGCGCGACTCCTACAAGGATCGCATCTTTACCACCGGCATGGCCGGCTACCCCGGCGTGACCCACATCCCCGATCGCGAGGACGG
>CAZVXU010000143.1:0-6493 GCA_964631585.1 uncultured Spirochaetaceae bacterium
CTCGTCGAACTCCGCAAGCCCCGCGTCGGGAAGGCGCAGGGTGAGCTCGAGCCAGTTCCGGTTCCGCGAAACCACCTCGGCCAGGATTTCAATTCCCTCATCCACGCGGTCCGCGCTCAGCAGGCTGACCCCGTGCCAGTAGTGCAGCTCCAGGTTGTCGGGTTGCAGGTCCTCGGCGGCGCGAAACTCCCTGAGCGCCCGGGATACATCACCTGCCTCCATCGCGGCGTCGCCCGCATCGGCATGGCGGTAGGCGTGGTGCACGGCAAGCAAGCGCTCGAGTTCGTTCAGCGGATTATGGTGGTCCTCCACGCGCAGATCGAGCACGCGATCGTCGACGGCGCGGCCGGTGGCTTCGGTCCGGACGATGACCATCGCGGCAGATTGCCGGCCGCGGATGTCGCCGCCTTCGTACTCGGCGGCTTTGAGGGCGGTAATCATGCGATGGGACAGAGAGCCCGCCTCGGCGTCGAAGGCCTGTGACATGGCCTCCCAGACGGTATCGTTGAGCATCATGTTTGCCTGGCAGGAGTAGTCGGTGCTGGTGACGTGCCCCGCCTCGGCTATGCATGTCTCACCGGTGTGCGTGGCAGGTGCCTGCCCGGGGGCGAGAAGTGCGACCTGGCGGTAGGCGCTGCCCTCGTCACTGTCGAGGAGCCTTGCGAGCGCCTCACGCGGTGAGTGACCGGCTTCGAGCAGCGCGAGGCCGTCGGGTCCGAACTGGGCGTTTACCAGGGCCTGGGTGGCAACCACGCCGACCCCGGCACGAGCCCAGGGCACGATTGAGCCGACGGAAAAGTAGTGCGACTGCACGGCCGCGCCCATTTCTCCGGCTTCCGCGTCAATCGCAATGATCGAGTAGGTGTGTGCGTAGGAAGATGGTTTCATGTAATCGGAATTATACGACGGAGGGGGCGGAGCTTGCCAGCGGTTTAGAAGCGTCGAGCCGACTTCGGCGAGCGTAACTCTGCGACCTCGCTCTCGCCCGGGATCCGGTAGCGGTAGATGGGTACGGTCCGCATCGTTGCACCGCGCGCGGCGGCCTCGGCGGCTACCTCCCGCAGCGAGATGAGCGCCTCCTCGAGCCTTGCGGCGGTTTCGTCACCGAGGCGATAGGTGAAAAACGCCGGATTCGTGCGCCGCACGTAGCCGAGCACCACACACGCGGCCCGGTGCACCGCCGCGGCGCTGTAGACCTTGAGGAAGCGGCGGAGGGGCTTTACCGCGCGGCGCTTGAGGTTGAAGTAGAGCGCATCCATCATGACCGGGGTGTGGAAGAAGCGCACGAGTACCTCGGAATGCACAATGTCGGCGGCGCGGTTTTCGGGATGCCCGTGGGGCTCTGTGACCCACACGTGGAGGTCGTACTCCTCCCACTCGGGCTCGACGTGCACCTCCTTGTCCCAGTCGGGAATGAGGGCGTCGATGTGGTCGAGGATGTACTCGGCATGAAGCTCCATCTGCTTCTTGCGCGCGAGGGTCGGATCACGCTCGGGCAGCGGAATCGGCTTTCCGATCCAGGCCTCGAGCTTGGGGTTCTGCAGGGTTGCCATGCGCCACATAGCTTCGTAGATGCCGGCGAAGCCGACGGGGACAACGGGCGCGCCGGAGGCGAAACTCAGCCACGCGACGCCACGATGGGCGGACTTCCGCGCCGCCTTCCATATGCCGCCTTCGGGGAAAATCCCCACGACCCGTTCCTCCTCGAGCACCTTCTGGGCGGTCATGAGGGCCTTGCGGTCCATCTGTCCGCGTTTGTAGGGGATGTAGCCGTAGAAATTGGCAAAGTAGCGGTAGCGCCGATCGAGGGGGATGTCCCCGGCGCCGAGCACCTCGATGTTGTGGGGAGAGGCCGATACCATGAGGAACACCTCCATGATGCCCCGATGATTACCGGCTACGATGTACGGGCCCCTGTCGGGGAAGTTCTCACGTCCGTAGATCGTCTCCCTGGTCATCGCCCATAGCAGCGCCTTTCCGATGTACCAGGCGAGCCTGCGGCGATATCGGCGCTTGGGGACGGAAACCGTGTTCCTCATAGGCGTTCGATGGTATGCTATTCCGAGCATTTCCTCAAGGAGACGGCCGTGAGCAGCGATGCACAACCACGAGAGGTTCGGTTCCCAACCCTGATCTCCTACGGTCTCGGAGACATGTTCGGCGGCGGGTCATTCACCGTGATCGGGCTGCTGTTCATGTTCTTTCTGACCGAGTTCGTGGGGCTTGCGCCCTTCCTCGCGGGACTGGTCTTTGCCGTGGGAAAGGGCTTCGACGCGATCTCCGATCCCCTCATGGGCTACATCTCGGACCGAACAAAGAGCCGCTTCGGCCGCCGGCGGATCTACTTCCTCATCGGCATTGCCCCGATAGCCGTGAGCTTCGCCGCCCTCTGGGTGCCGCTGACGGTGGGTCCGCAGTGGACGCGGGCCATCTACTACGCCTTCGCCTACGTGTTTTTCTCCGCGGTGTTCACCATGGTGATGGTCCCATACTCCGCCCTCAACGCCGAGCTCACCCGCGACTACCGGATGCGCACCCGGCTCTCCGGCGCGCGGCTGGTGTTTTCGCAGTTCTCGACGCTGCTCGCCGGGACACTCCCGGGCCTCATCGTTGATCTGGCCCCCGGCGCCGACGCCACCGGCTACCTGATGATGGGCTCGGCCTTCGGCATCTTCTACGCTCTGCCGTGGATCCTCGTATTCCTCGGGACCTGGGAGCTCCCCGACTATGTGCCGCCGGCCACGCAGACCGTGCGGAAGTACTTCCGGGAGTTCATCCGGATCTTCCGCAATAGATCCTTCCGGATCCACATCGCCATGTACATCGCCGCCTACAGCGCGGTGGATATTCTCATGGCCGTCTTCGCCTACTTCATCACCTACTACCTCGAGCGTCCGGGTCTCTACTCGCTGGCCATCGGCAGCCTGCTCGTCGCGCAGATTGCCATGCTCCCTGTCTACGTGAGGATCGCCAACGCCCGCGGCAAGGGCTTCGCCTACCGCCTGGGGATGGCGCTGTGGGGGAGCGGGCTTCTCCTCGTGTTTTTCGTGGTGCAGTCGGGCTCGCCGGCGTGGCTTCTGAGTGCGGTGTGCGTGCTGATGGGCGCGGGGTTGTCGGCAGGCATTCTCATCCCCTGGGCAATGCTCCCCACGATCACCGATGTGGACGAGCTCATCACCGGACAGCAGCGCGCCGGGACCTACTCGGGCGCGATGACGCTGTTCCGCAAGCTGGTGCAGGGGATCATCGCCATTCCCACGGTGGGACTCGTGCTGCAGCTCATCGGCTTCGTCTCCAATCAGCCGCAGTCACCGGAGACCATACAAGGGCTCAGGGTATTCTTCGTGTTCGGCCCGGTGGCGATCATCGCGCTGGGGATTGTCGCCGCTGCGGCCTTTCCCATCATGCCTCATACGCATGAGATCATTCGTGGTGAAATCGAGCGGCTTCGAAACGGCGGGCGCAAAGAGGATGTAGACGAAAAAACCCGTGACGTCTGCGAGACGGTCACGGGTCTTCCATACGGTGAGCTTTACACCGGGGCTTAGATGATCGGGCCTATATGACGTCTTTGAGCTGCAGGCCGTTCTTCTTGAGATAGGGAAGGAGGCCGAGCTTGCTCACGCTTCTGAGCGCACGGGTCGAGAGCCGTACGCGAACGGCCCGGCCGAGCTCGGGAACATAGAGCCGCTTGTCGACTATGTTGGGCTTCTGCCACTTTTTGGTCTTGTTATGCGCGTGGGATACGTTGTTGCCCGAAAGCGGCTTCTTTCCCGTAATCGTGCATTTCCTGGACATGATCAGAACTCCTCTTTGCGTGGGAGTGTAACTTATAACGATTTCGCCGCACTTCGTCAAGCAGCACGTGCGGTCAGCCTGACTGCTCGGAGACCTCGGTGGTCTCGAGCACCGCTTTGCCCTGCAGATGCTCGATGGCGAGGAGCCACTTGTACGTGTTGCCCCGTGGCGAGGGGATGGTCACACGGTACATGTCGCCCTGAAAGTAGAACTCGAGCGGCTCACCGTTCTGGATGTTCGCCCCCTCGATGAGGCGGATCGGGAAGGTGAGGCTCGTGCCTGTCCTTCGGCCGGTGAAGCGGATCTCATCGCCGAGGAGGTCGAGGCTGCCGCGATCTATCGTCTGAAGCGGCGTCGACTTGAAGCCACGGTAGAGAATGATGTCCGGCTCCCGCATCAACGGTGCGGGGGCTGCGGCGCCGGCGTCCGCCGTCCCGTCGGGAACACCGGCGTCGAGGTATGCCGTGAACCGCTTGATCTGCCACACGTTCCACGAGCGCACATTGTCGAAGCGAAGCGTACCGGCCGCCGCCTCGAGGAAGCCGAAGGCGTTGTAGCGGACGGTGTAGGCACAATGCGTGCACCGCAGGAGGTTCCCGGTCGAGCGCAGGCTATGCCGCGTTTCGCAGCGTGGGCAGGTGAAGAGGACGGCCTCGGCGTATTCGGCGCGGTTCTTCCCGCCGAAACGAATCATCGCCTCGCGCTGGTACTCGAAGTCATCGTGGGAAAGCATATTGACGAGGCGCTCGTATACTTCCGGCACCGTGAGTCCTTTGACGTCCTCCGGCGTGAATCCGAGTTTATACTCGATGTGGACCCAACCACGCCGGATCGAGCGTGCCCACCGCGGGCGCGAGAGAAAGCCGCCCTTGAGCTCCACGATGACGACGGGAACTTTGAGCGATTTCACCAGCTTTGCGGTGGAGTAGTAGATGGGCAGGCTGTGGCCGTCCCAGCTGCTCTGTCCCTCGGGAAAGATGCCGATGACGCCCTTTCGGTGTTTGATCTTGACGATGTTCTTCACCGTTTCGAAGTCCGAGAGGGCCTTGGTCTTGGGGATGCTACCGACGAGGGAGAGCCCGAAGCTGACCAGGCGGGAGCGGAAGTTGGAGTCGGAGACCACGTAGTGGATGGGCGCAGGGACGTGGGCGTTGAGCAGGAAGGGGTCCCACATGCAGCCGTGGTTTCCCATGATGAGGTATGGGGGCTCGAGCTCTTGCACCAGCTCGGCGTTTTCGGGAACGGTCCGAAAGCGCCACTTGAGATAGTTGCCGAGCGTTACGCGGATCACCCAGTGTACGTATCTCGACGACCGGATCTTTCTGAGCTGACGTCGTTTGTCCCGCCGGACCTTGCGCGCAGGTCGGCCCGCGTCACCCATCAATCTCTCCCTTGTGGCGCGCATTATAACGAAAACCCCGCGACCTGTTCCATACGTCGGCGATTCCGGTCTATATTTGCAGGCCATGGGACCGGATCCGACGGTTCATCCGGGGAGAGTCACGGGCGGCCTGCTGCTCGCTCTCGCCTTTGCCAGCATCTACTTCAGCCTCGCCGGGCCGATTCCCCTCGAGAATCCGGGGCCGGGCGACGTTCCCTACTTCCTGCTGATCGCACTGCATTTTGCCTGGGCTGTCGGGTTGATCTTTCACCGGCGGCGCAGCGGTGTGGATGTGCTCAAGCGCTTCGTGAGAGTGCCCGAGGTTCTCCTCTCCTACGCACTGCTGCTGTTTCTCTTTGCCTACTTCTTCGCCCTGAACGCCAACATGGACTACGTGCAGCGCTTCATAGAGAGCGGCGGCAGTCTGCGCCTCGCGATCGACACCACGACCGAGCGACGGCTGGTGTTCTTCCGCTACTTCCCCTACGTGGCCGTCGACGCGCTGATATACGCATATTTCCGAATCCGCCACTATCGCGTCATAGCCGGTGCCGAACGCCGAGCGCGTGCGCTGACCCGCTTTGGCCGCCTCGCGGCCCGGGGCGCCCGGCGTTCCCGGGGCGCACCGGGAACGCGGACTGCGGCGGGCTCTCGGAGCTTGGCCGGGTATCGGGCGGCGGCGCCGGGCGCTGGAGCACGCCGCGATCTCCTCGGTGACTTCGCGCGAGTGTGGGGATTGCTCCTTGTTTACGCCGCGGTGTTCCTCACCGTCATCTCATACCCCTCCTTCCTCAGCCTCGACGGGATTGCAGCAGTCGGCTGGATCTCGCTCGTTCCGCTCATTCTCGTGCTCCGGGCACAGTCCTACGGGCGGGGCGTCTTCTTCGGGGTCGTTTACGGGGTCTTTACGACCCTGCTCGTGAACTACTGGCTGGCCACCTTCAGTCTGGTGTCGCTCCAGGCATCGGTTATGATCTTCTTCGGTTTTTACCTGGTGTTTATGGTGGTTGCGCTTCTTTTCTACCATTGGACAACGCGATTTCAGTTTCTGCTGCTCGCGCTCGCCTGGACGGCTTTCGAGCTCGCGCGCTCCTCCGGCTTCCTCGGATATCCCTGGGCCCTCGTCGGGCACAGCCAGTACGAGGTCCTCTCACTGCTGCAACTAGCGTCATTTACCGGCGTGTGGGGTGTGAGTTTCCTCGTGGTGCTGGTGAACTCGGCCATCGCCCACGCCCTTCCCATGGACGGGCGGCGTCGCCGCGCCCATCCGCTGTTCATCGCGGTTGCGGTGGTCGGTGTCGTCCTCGCAGGCGG
>CAZVXU010000144.1:0-5035 GCA_964631585.1 uncultured Spirochaetaceae bacterium
AGGACGCGGTTCTGCTGCAGCATCTCGCGGCTCACGTTCAGCGGGAGATCCTCCGAGTCGATGATTCCGCGCACGAAGCGCAGGTAGGTGGGCATGAGCTCCTTCGCATCATCGGTGATGAAGACCCGCTTCACGTAGAGCTTCACGCCCGGCTGGTAGTCCGCGTAGTACATGTCGAGGGGCGCCTGCTGCGGAACGTAGAAGAGCGTGGTGTACTCGAGGGTGCCCTCGGCCTGGGTGTGGAGGTAGAGCAGCGGGTCGTTGTCGTCGTGCGAGATGGTCTTGTAGAACTCGGTGTAGTCATCCTCGGTGAGCTCCGACTTCGACCGCTTCCACAGCGCGGAGGCGGAGTTGACCTGCTCCTCGGTGAGGTCCTCGGACTTGACCTTCCCCTGGTCGTCGTACTCTTTCTTCGTGTAGTAGAGGTAGATCGGAAAGGCAATGTGATCGGAGTACTTCTTCACCACGTCCTGGATCTGCCAGCGGCTGGCAAACTCCTTGCCGTCGTCGGTCAGAAAGAGCGTGACGGTCGTGCCGTTCTGGTCCCGCTCGGCGGGCTCGAGATCGTAGCCGCTTCGCCCATCGGAGGTCCATCGCCAGGCCTGCTCCTCGCCCGCCTTGCGCGAGATGACCTCGACCCTGTCGGCCACCATGAAGGCACTGTAAAAGCCCACGCCGAAGCGCCCGATCAGGTTCGAGTCCTTCTTGCTGTCACCGGAGAGCTGGGAGAGGAAGTTCTTCGTCCCGGATCGGGCGATGGTGCCGAGCTGGTCGTTGAGGTCCTGCTCGTTCATCCCGACCCCGGTATCGGCGATGGTGATGGTGTTCTGGTTTTCCTCGTCGAAGCTTATGTCGATGCGCGGGTCGAAGTTGAAATCCTTGAAGTTCTCATCGGCGAGGGTGAGATACTTGAGCTTGTCGAGCGCATCGGAGGCGTTCGAGATGAGCTCGCGGATGAAGATCTCCCGATGCGAGTAGAGAGAGTGAATGATGAGGTCGAGTAGTTGGCTGACCTCGGTCTGAAACTCGTGCTTGGCCATGGTTACCTGTCCCTTCTTGTGCGTAAGTGTGATCAGTCTGTGCTATGCGGGTAAGATAACAAGGCGAGGCCCACAGGGCAACGAAGACGGCATCGCCTCGGGCCTGGCGGGGCCTGGCGGCGCCGGCCCGCAGTGCTCCGCATCACCGCGGATCACGGCGCCAGAGTATCAGCCCCCGTGACCGTTGCCGCCACCGAGCTCGTAAAGGTAGATGCGTGAGTTCCGCGCCTGGTCGTAGTGCTCGCGACGGCTCTCGGGGATGTCGCCGGTACTCCCGCGTCGGAAACCGAATTGCAGGAACCAGTCGGAGGTGCGGGTGGTCAGCGCGAACACCCGCCTGAGGCCCTGCTCCCGCGCCCGCTCGAGGAGGTAGGCGACGATGCGCCGGCCGATCCCGAGGTGCTTGTAGCTCTCATCCACCGCAAGCGCCGCGATCTCGGCCATCTGCTCGCCGAAGGGGTGGAGTGCGCCGCAGCCGTGAATGGAGCCGTCGACCTCGTAGACGACGAAGTCGTCGAGGGCGGCGACGAGGTCCTCCTCGTGGCGGGGCACCAGGTACCCGGCAGCGACGAGGGGTTTCATGAGGCGCAGCACGTCGGGCACGTCGTCACGCTCCATGCGACGAAGGCTCTGATAGACGTTGGCGTGAACCATCGTCCCGACGCCCATGTTGGAGAAGATCTCCTTGAGGATGACCCCTTCAACGGTTCCGTCGATGATGTGCGTGCGCTCCACGCCCAGGCCCGCCGCCTCACAGGCGTGACGCATAAGCGTGACGCCGGGATCATCGGGGCGCGTCGCCTCGTTTACCTGCACGAACTCGCGAGCCTCCCCCACGGTCATGCGCGAAATGCGGCTACCCTCGGCCGCATCCACACCCGAGGGCAGCGTGTAGCCACCGTCCTGCCCGACCGGCGGGCGGCCGTCGGTGAGGAAGAAGAGCTTCGAGGAAACGAGGGCGCCGCTTATGACGACCGCGAGCTCGCGCGATGAAATGTTGTAGGGTTGACCCGAGGCGTTCCAGCCGATGCAGGGGAAGATGGGCACGGTGCCCTGATCGAGGACCTGCCGCACCATATCGGTGTTGATACGCTCTACGATCCCCGCATCACCGTAATCGACGCCGTCCCGCACGCCCACCGCGCGGGCACGCACCCAGTTGCCGATGACGGCGTTGGCGCGTTGTCCGGCAAGTAGCGTCATCACACGGTTCGCCGTGTCGAAGGCGGCCATCTTGATGAAGGGGGTAGCCTCGGGGCTCACCACGCGCACCTCTCCCTCCATGCGCCAGTCCACGTCGTAACGGGTGAGCACCTCATCTATGCGCGTTGCCGCGCCGGCCACGATGACGATGTGGATACCGAGTTGCCGCAGAAGCACGATGTCACGCACCAGACTCGAGAACCCGGGGCCGGTGATGACCCCTGCCTCGATCTGGAACACGAAGGTTCGCCCCTGAAAACGGTTGGCGTAGAGAAACGCCTCGCGAATAAGCTCCACCTGTTCGCGAAGCTTTGCCTCGTCCATGACTATTGATACTGTATGACGACCGGCCGGGGCTCGAGGGAGAACACCTCTTCAGGTGTCATGAGCGGGTCGTCATAGCCTCCGTCCCGCCAGGATTTCGGAAGAAAGAGCTTGAACCCTTTGAGCGGGATATTCGTCGCCCGGACGTTGTACTCCCAGGAGGCCCGCTTGTCGTCAGGCGGGCCGAAGCCGTCGGCGTTATGCACCAGATCGATGCGCTCGAAGTCGGCGCGCACGCGCTCGCGGTTCTCTATCATCCGCCAGTTGAACTGGTGCACGAGAAGCATCTTCCTGCCATCGATGTCGTTCTCGACCATGTACTCCTGCATCGAGCGCTGCACTTCGTTCACCTCTTCAGCAGTCACGCTGCCGATGACCTCATTGGGCCGGTCCGTCGACCACTCCGGATCGAAGGCGAGGTGCACGCTGTCGTACTCCAGGAACTCGAACATCGTCTCCACCGATGAGACGACATCATGCTGTCCGATCTGATGATCGAGGATGACGATGAACTCGTTTTCCTCGGCAAAGCGGATGTACTCCATGAGCTTCGCCCGCTGCAGGATGCGAACATCCGCCTTCGCGGTCGCGGTGGCGTAGATGATGTGGAATCCCGGTACCACCCCGCGCTCGCCGTTGAACTGGTCGTACTCTGCGGCCAGCTCGCGCAGCCGCTCAGCATTGTCCTCGATGGAGTTCTCTCCGAGGATACCCATGCCGGTGGAGAAGGGGTGGCCGTAAAAGGCGACTACGTCCCGGCGATCGAGAATGCCGACCGGCCCTTCGGACTCCGGTTCCGGTTCTTGCTCCGGCTCGGGCTCCGGCTCCCGTTCGGGCTCCGGCTCCGATTCGGGCACGGGTACCGGCTCGAAGTCCTCGAGCGGGCTCTGCGTGGCGGCCGCGTCGGCCGCGGTGCCCGGATCGGCGGTCGGATCCACGTTCGCTACGCTCTGCGCCTCGGCGGACGTCGGGCCCGGTTCGGGCTCCGTCGCAGCAAGGGGTCCGGCGAGAATCATCAAAAGGACAAAGAAAAGCAGGTGAAGTCTGGTCGCCATAGCGACTGTGAAGTCTATCCGCTGTTTGCAAATTGGACAAGCATTGCCTATAGTGTAGCCCATGAGTCGGCTTCCGCCCCTCGTCCCCCCGCCTCTCGTTCTTCTGTTCATTGTGCCGCTCGCCCTCCTTGCCTGCTCCCCGGAACCGGAAGCCGATACTGCCGAGCTCGAACGCCGCGTCACGAATGTGCTGCGACTCCACAGCTACGAGCACGTCTACCGCGATATTGTATACTTCGGCGAGGAACGCAGTTTCCTTTTCTTCAAAACGATGGATCGCAGGCTTCTTTTCTCGGTGGATATCGTCGTGCGCGCCGGCGTGGACCTCGAGGAGGGTATCGAAGTCCTCGCCGATAGCGGGAATCCCGAGCGCATCGTCGTGCGGCTGCCGCCGACACGCATTCTCCGCGTGGATGCCGATGAGGCCACGATCCACCAGTACTTCTCCCGCGATCGGGGCGGCGATGTGGGATGGCTCGAGTACGGGGCGGAAATCGAGGGCGTGAAGGAACGTGTCCGCGCCGACGCGGTTGAGCGCGGCATCCTTGCAAAGGCGCAAACCAACGCGCGTGAAATGGTAGAGAACTTCTTCGCACTAGCGGGCTTCGAAGAGGTCGTCTTTCGTCCCGCCGCGGGGTACGAGCCGGGCGACGGATCAGTCGATGGGGAGATTCGGGGGTAGGTGGTGCTCGGCTCGCGGTTACTCATCAAGCTTCTGCTGCGCATCCTGCTTCCGGCCGCCCTCGTCGTCGCCGTTCTCATCGCGCTCGCGCGGTTCGAGGTCCTCGACGCCCCCCTTCGCCGTCTCGCGGAGGACATCGGCCTTATACACCAAGAGACGCGCAGCACCTCACAGATCATCCTCGAGGAGCTCCGCGAGGTCTACGCGCTCGAGACGGTGGAGTACATCTATCGCACGGTCTTTCCCTTCGACTACATGCCCGACACGACGGACCTCGCCGACATCATGAACACCCTCCGCTACAACAGCGGCTCCATCGATGAGGTGCTCGGCGAGGACCAGCGGCTCTACTTCGACGCGTTCAATCTTTCGGATGAGGTCGGCCTCGCCGAGGACGAGTTCGTCGTGCTGACCGTGCGGGTCTACGCCGGATTCGACCTCGCCGGAACGCCGCTCGCGGCAGGCGGCGGCGCGGCGGACGGCGCGGCAGGCGACGCGACAGGCGGCACCCCAATCTCCGCCCCGGACATGGTCACTGTGGAAACCATCGAGGAAAGCGGACGACGTCACGCACGGGTGCGCATTCCGCCGGCGACGGTGACCGAAATACTCATCGAGGACGTCGACCCGAGCACCTACCACTACCCGGATGTGGGTCTCGACCCCGAGGGCTGGCGCGAGGTGGCAGCCTTCGTCTCAGAGCACGTCGAGGCGCGCACCATCGAAGAGGG
>CAZVXU010000144.1:5135-6487 GCA_964631585.1 uncultured Spirochaetaceae bacterium
AAGAGCTCCTTGCTGCGCTGCACCCAGGCGACCGTGGTGAAGCCGCCGATGTCGGAGTGGTGGATGCCCGTGCCGCAGTATCCGGCGGAGAGCGCGGCCGGGATCACGCTCGGCAGGCCGTCGTGTACGCTCCAGTTCACCAACTGATCCCCGGCCCAGGTTGCCGTCGAGTACCGCGATGAGCCGGTGTAGCCCGCCCGCATGAAGAAGACCGCGTCACCCATCGCCCCGGCCTCCTCGAGCGCCTCGCGGTTGACCCGGGCCCACTCGGCCGGATAGCGGTTGTGGAAGGACTCCCCGCTCTCGCCGCTGTAAAGCACCGCATCCGCGGGGAGGTACTCGCCGAAGTCGGCCATCCATCCGGAAAGCCCGACTCCGAGCATGTTTTCCCGCATAATGCGCTTTATCCAGCGCACCGCGTCCGGATTGGTGAGGTCCAGAAGCGCCACCGGAAAGGTGGTGACGTAGATCAGGTAGTCCTGCCCCTTCGGCGTTTTTACGAGGTAGTCGTGGCTCGCCGCTTCCCGGTAGAGCTCGCCCTCTATGGCAAGGAAGGGATTTATGTAGCCGAGCGTCCGCACACCCTGCTCCCCGAGCTCACGCACGAGCTCCGGAAAATCCGGATAGAGTCCGCGATCGTAGTGCCAGTTCCACATGAGCTGACTGCCGAACGCGGTGAGCCGGCGCCCTTCCCAGTCCTGCGCCCAGGCGGCAGACAGCTTGACCCCCGCTTCCTGGGCGTCGCGAACTTTCCGACGCACCATATCCGAGCCGCCCTGCACGCCGAGCCACATACCGTCGTACACCCAGTCGGGAAGCTCGGGCCCCGTGCCCAGAAGCCGCCCCACCGCCTTCACGGTCTCCTCAGCACTCTCATGTACTCCGATGACGATGCGTTTCGGCACCTCCCAGCTGTGCAGCACGACCCGGTCGGAGCCGCGGAAGTCGAGCTCTGAGTAGCGCGAGACATCGGCATGGCAGAACCAGTTCGCCGAGGAGACGAACGTCGGCTGCGGGAAGTAGGTGGAGTACCAGTGCCCACCCGCCCCCAGTCGCATCCGGGCGAGCCAGGTGATCAGATCCCGGCCGCGACCGATGCCCTGTTCCTGGGTCCACATCGGCACCCGCGAGCCCTTCATGTCGAGTCGCGAGTACTGCTCGCCCCCGCCGTAGATGTGCTCGCTCGGGTCGGTTTCGAAGGCGAACCAGACGTTGCTCACGTCCGGCAACCACTGCGGGAAGGTGATGTGGAGCTCATCGCCGTGGGCAGCGAACCGAACGGCAACGCCTGCGGGAGAGACCAGCAAGAGGGCCCGCTGCTCCCCCGCCTGCGGATCGTCCTCTCGGACGCT
>CAZVXU010000145.1:0-6468 GCA_964631585.1 uncultured Spirochaetaceae bacterium
TCCTCGAGGATGCGGAAGATCTCCTCGGACTCCCCGCGCAGGCTCACGCGCACGTTGCCGGGATAGTTCGATGCGGGCACGTAGCCCTCCGGGAGCTCGAGCTCGAGGGGTACGCTGAAGAAACGCTCCTCGAGCCGGGAGATGTCGTGGAAGAACAGAAGCAGAATCGCCGCGGCAAGTGAGAGGGCCTTGGCGGGCCAGTTGTGCAGCAGTCGCGCGAGGAGTCGTTTATCCTTCAATGCGTGCGACCTCCTCCTGCACAGCCCCGCCACTCTGCATGTTCAGAAGCTCGGCAAGGCGCCGCCGAACGACGGTGGCCGACAAATCATAGTAGAGGTTTCCGTCAAAGGACAACGACAGTGAGCCGGTCTCCTCGGAGACCACGAGCACCACCGCATCGGTCTCCTCCGCCACTCCGAGGGCGGCTCGATGGCGCGTGCCGAAGCTGCGGCGCACATCGAGCTGCTCCGAGAGGGGCAGAAAGCAGCCGGCGGCCACGATCTTTCCATCCTCGATGATCACCGCACCGTCGTGAAGCGCCGTCTCGTAGCCGAAGATCGACATGATGAGCGGCGAGCTGATCTCCGCATCGAGCCTGGTGCCGGTCTCGATGATGCTCTTCAGCCCCACCGTGCGCGCGAAGACAACGAGCGCACCCCGGCGGTCGGCGGAGAGTCGCTCCACCGCGCTTACCACCGCGTCGAGCTCGTAGTTCTTCGATCTGCCCGAGAGTTGCAGCAGCCTCCCCTGCCCGATGCGGGTAAAGATCTTTCTGAGCTCCGGCTGGAAGATGATGGCAAGGCCGATGACGAGGCTCGGCGCGAGGAGGTTGATGATCCACAGCAGCGTGCGCAGATTGAGGAAGAATGCCGTCGCGTAGAGGAGCACGAGAAAGAAGGCGCCCTTTATGAGCTGGATGGCGCGGGTCTGAACGAGGATCTGGTAGCCCTTGTAGATGATGAAGGCGAGGAGGAGAACGTCGAGGACGGGAAGCACCACCTCCCGCAGAATCCAGATGTCGGTCAGAAAACTCATTGCCGCTCCACTGTCGCTATCGCCTCGAGCATCGTCACAAGCTGTACGGTCTCCGCAACGTCGTGCACGCGCAGGATATCGGCCCCCTCGCTCGCCGCCCAGGCGTGCGCGGCGAGCGTGCCGGTGAGGCGCTCCTCCACCGGAAGGGGCGCGTCGTCGGCGTCGCCGAGCACCTTCCCGATGAAGGACTTGCGCGAGAGCCCGACGAGAACCGGCATGTCGAGCTCGGCGCGCAACCGCGAGAGCTCGCGCAGGATGCGAAGGTTATCGCCGACCGTCTTCCCGAACCCGATGCCGGGGTCACAGATGATGCGATCGCCGGCGATGCCCGCGTCGGTAGCCGCCGCGATACGCTCGCGCAGCACCTCTAGAATATCGGCAACGGTGTCCTCGTAGTGAGGGCGCCGCTGCATCGTCTTCGGCGTTCCCTGCATGTGCATGAGCACCACGGGCACGCCACGGGCGGCCAAGAGCGCGCCGAGCTCCGGATCGTCGCGCAGGCCCGAGACGTCGTTCACGATGTCGGCGCCGGCGGCGAGAGCCGCCTCGGCGACCTGCGCCTTTCGGGTGTCGACCGAGATCGGGATGCCGCTTTCCCCGCGCAGGGCCTCTATGACCGGCACCACGCGCTCCCGCTCTTCACCGGCTCCCACCGGATCGCTTCCCGGGCGGGTGGATTCCCCGCCGATATCGAGGATGTCCGCGCCCTCGGCGATCATGCGGCGGGCGGCGGCGACGGCCGCCTCACGGCTCTCGCGCCTGCTTCCGGGATAGAACGAGTCGGGCGTACAATTGACGATACCCATGACGAGCGGTCGCTCGTCATGGGTCAGTGTGCGCTCAGAGTCGAGCCGTATCGGTCTGTACGAGATTTGCCGACCGGACACCGCTAATTCCCGTGAATATACCACGTTATGGCGATGACCTTCAATCCGGCACTCCGGGATGGTTCCGGCCGTGCGGAGAGCAGGAGGATATTACTTCCTCTTCTTGTGTCGGTTCTTGCGAAGCTTCTTCTTACGCTTGTGCGTAGCGATCTTCTTGCGCTTTCTTTTTCTTCCGCAAGGCACGGGCACATCTCTCCTTTTGAAGTAGAGTCGAACTGGTTGAATGGTCCCCAAGGATTTCTACCAACCGGTGGACGCTAAGAGTACTAGGCCGACGCCCGACGTGTCAAGCAGCGCTCGAGGCGAGCGCATCGAGGGCGGCCTCGTCGCCTGCCTCGATCCACTGCACCCCCGGCAGCCGCCGGAAAAATGTCATCTGGCGTTTGGCGTAGTTCCGCGTGCCACGAACGATCTCCTGCGCCACGGCGGCGAGGCGGTCTTCACCGAGGGAGCCGAAGGCGCAGGCCGCATCGCCTGCCACCGAGAAGAACTCCCGGTAGCCGATGCCCCGAAGCCCCGGAGACGTCGGCCCGTATCCCATGCGGCAGACAGCCTCCACCTCCGCGGGGAGCCCCGCCGCCATCATGGCACCAACACGCTTCTCGATACGGGCTCTGAGCTCCGCTCTGCCGCGCCACAGGCCGACGAGCATCACCTCGAAATCCTTCCGCGGGGTCTGCGGCAGGTCAAAGCTCGAGAGGGGCCGGCCGGAGATCTCGTAGACCTCGAGGGCCCGGAGGATGCGGTAGGTGTCGTTTTCGGATATGCGCCCGGCGGTGGCGGGGTCGACCCGTGCGAGCTCGGCGTAGAGGGCCTCGGCGCCCTCAGCCTCCAGGCGTGCGCGAACGCGCGCGCGCGACTGCGGGGTGCCCTTGGGGGTACCCGGCAGGCCGAAGACGAAGTTCCGGAAGTAGAAGCCCGTGCCACCCGCGACGATGGGAAGACGCCCGCGCGCAGCGATCTCGGGCACCAGCGCCTCTGCCGCGGTTACGAACTCGCCGGCGTGGTACTGCTCGTCGGGATTTCGGATATCGATGAGGTGATGGGGGAGCGCAGCCCGCTCGGTGGGGCCGGGCTTGGCGGTTCCGATGTCGAGGTGACGGTAGACCTGCATGGAGTCCGCGCTTATCACCTCCGCGCGGCCCGCAAACCGCCTGAGCAGAACGTCGGTCTTTCCGACGGCAGTCGGACCGAAGAGGCACAGGACGCGGGGCCGGGGCACGCCTACTCCTCGATCTGGTACTGGACCTTTCGCGTGAGAATCTGCTTGATGGCGGTCGAGACGACCTTGCCCTGGTTGGTGTCGAGCTCTTCGTCACCGGTGACGGTGATCTGATAGGCGCGGCGTATGGATGCCGCGGTGACCTCGTAGATATTCGAGTCTTCGTTTATGAGTTTTTCCAGCGGGATGATCACGGAGACGTCCTCCAGTTCGTTTCGTCGTATTTCCCGTTAATGTATCAACTTCCGTCGCGTTCGTAAAGAGCCGCCGCAAAGCTACCGCGGGCACAGTGGTGCCGCATAACCGTCACGACCCCATAAAAGCACTATATGTAGCGCTTTTTTCGCATTTTTACTTGAAAAGTGTGCGATGAATCCGATACACTCCATAGCGGACTGAAAAAGTCAGCATTCGTGGCGCCGCGGCGCCCGATTACAAAACACCGGCAGGAGGGGCAGTGGTGAACACTCAGCATGTGATAAAGAGAGACGGAACGCGCGCGGGATTCGACGGGAGCCGCATTCGCGAGGCAATTCACAAGGCGATGGAAGCGGCGGGTAGTGACCCCGCATCCCTCGGCCTCGACGGTATCGTGGAGGAGATCATCGCCGAAATCGGGACCTCCTTCGCCGAGCGGTCGCCCGGCGTGGAGCAGATACAGGACATCGTCGAGCGCAGGCTCGTCGCGAATGGTCTCTACGAGGTCTCCAAGAAGTATATCCTCTACCGCGAGCGCAGGCGCGAGGAGCGTGAGCGCGAGCAGGCCGAGCGAATCCGTAAGGCCGCCGAGGGAAGCCTCCAGGTCGCAAAGCGCGACGGGAGCTTCGAGCCCTTCGACAGGGAGAAGGTCCGCCGCACCCTCGAGCACGCCTCGGCCCATGTCGAGGTTCCCGATCTCGACCCGGTGGTCGAGGAGTTCGAGCGAAGCCTCTTCGACGGCATCTCCGCCGCCCAGGTCCACCAGGCGCTCATCCTCGCCGCCACCGCCTTCGTGGAGCGGGACCCCTCCTACAACCGCCTCGCCGCGGGGCTTCTCATGCAGCAGCTGCGCCGGGAGGTCTTTGGCACGTCTCTCGCGGGTCGAGCAGCAGAGGGTGCATATAAGGAGGCCTTCGTCTCCGGCATCAAGCGCGGCGTGGAGAACGGGCTGTTCGATCCGGGCCTCCTGGAGCTCGATCTCGACCGGCTCTCCGCGGCACTTCGCACCGAGCGCGACCGTGAGTTCACCTACCTGGGGCTGCAGACGCTCTACGAGCGCTACCTGGTAAAGGACCGCGGACGCCTGCTCGAGACGCCGCAGGCTTTCTGGATGCGCGTCGCGATGGGGCTTTCGCTGAGCGAGAACGACCCAACGGGCCGCGCTGAGGAGTTCTACGAGAACCTCTCGAGCCTTCGCTTCCTCGCCTCGACGCCTACCCTCTTCCACTCGGGCCTCACCCATCCCCAGCTCTCCTCCTGCTACCTCTCCACGGTCGGCGACGACCTCACCCACATTTTCAAGGTGATGAGCGACAATGCGCAGCTTTCGAAGTGGTCGGGCGGCATCGGAAACGACTGGACCCGCGTGCGGGCCACCGGCGCCCACATCAACTCCACGGGCGTGGAGAGCCAGGGTGTCGTCCCCTTCCTCAAGATCGCCAACGACACCACCCTTGCCATAAACCGCAGCGGAAAGCGCCGCGGAGCGACCTGCGCCTACCTCGAGACCTGGCACCTCGATATCGAGGACTTCCTCGACCTCAGGCGAAACACCGGCGACGACCGGCGGCGCACGCACGACATGAACACCGCCAACTGGATCCCGGACCTCTTCATGAAGCGCGTGCGCGAGGGCGGGAACTGGACGCTCTTCTCCCCGGAGGAAGTACCCGATCTGCACGATCTCTACGGCCGCGCCTTCGAGGAGCGCTACACCTACTACGAGAAAGAGGCCCGGGCCGGCGGCATCAACAAGTATCGGGTGGTGGAGGCGGTGAAGCTCTGGCGGAAGATGCTGACCCGTCTCTTCGAGACCGGGCACCCCTGGATTACCTTCAAGGACCCGGCAAACATCCGAAGCCCCCAGGACCACGACGGGGTCGTGCACAACTCGAACCTCTGCACCGAGATAACGCTCAACAACTCGGACACCGAGACCGCCGTCTGTAACCTCGGCTCGGTGAATCTCTCCCGCCACGTCACAGCCGAGGGTGTCGACCACGAGCTCCTGAGCCGCACCGTCTCCACGGCCATGCGCATGCTCGATAACGTCATCGACATCAACTTCTATCCCACCGAGGAGGCGCGACGCAGCAACATGCGCCACCGGCCGGTGGGTCTCGGCCTCATGGGATTTCAGGATGCACTCTTCAAACTGCGACATCCCTTCGACAGCCGCGGTGCACAGGAGTTTGCCGACGAGATCATGGAGTTCATCTCCTACCACGCCATCTTCGCCTCCTCGAAGCTCGCCGGGGAGCGGGGCGCCTACGAGAGCTTCCCCGGCTCCAAGTGGGACCGCGGAATCTTTCCCCTCGACAC
The DNA here is from genome assembly GCA_964631585.1 of uncultured Spirochaetaceae bacterium. Lineage (GTDB taxonomy): Bacteria > Spirochaetota > Spirochaetia > DSM-27196 > PWMO01 > JAAAOH01. Next base: position 5,665 of record CAZVXU010000145.1, read on the forward strand.
CCTCGATATGCTCGAGGCCGAGCGCGGCGTCGCGATACCGGTGCCCCGCACAAGCCGCATGGACTGGACGCCGGTGCGCGAGCATGTGGCACGGCACGGGATGCGAAACTCAAATACCATGGCAATCGCGCCCACCGCGACCATCTCCAACATCGCCGGGAGCTATCCCTGCATCGAGCCCATCTACAAGAACATCTACGTGAAGTCCAACATGTCCGGCGAGTTCACCGTGGTGAACGAGTATCTGGTGAACGACCTCAAGGCGCGCGATCTGTGGAACCAGGAGATGCTCGAGGATCTGAAAGCTCACGACGGCGACATAAGCCGCATCGAGGCCATCCCGGCCGAGCTCAAAGAGCTCTACAAGGAGGCCTTCGAGATCGACGCCCCGCGCCTGGTGCAGCTGACCGCGCTTCGCGGCAAGTGGATCGACCAGAGCCAGTCCCACAACGTCTTCATGAGGGGTGTCTCGGGGAAGAAGCTCGAGGAGATCTACATGACCGCCTGGGAGCTGGGCCTCAAGACCACCTACTACCTGCGAAGCCTCGGCGCCTCCCAGATCGAGAAGTCGACCCTGGACGCGAAGAAGTACGGCTACACCCAGAAGCGCGAGACTGCGGCCCCCAAACCGGCGGTAGCCGCCGGCGCGGGCGCAGGGAGCACTGCCGACGCCACCACGGCTGCCGCGCCCACGAAGCTCGCGGCCACGGCGGTGACCACCGACGCGGGCTTTGCGGCGAGCATCGCGAGCATGAGCTCTGCGACGGAGATTACGAACATCTGCAGCCTCGACGACCCGGACTG
>CAZVXU010000146.1:0-6461 GCA_964631585.1 uncultured Spirochaetaceae bacterium
TCCACGGTACACGCGTGTCTGTTTTCCGGCACAAACCTTTCGGCAACAGCCCCACGATTTAACCGCCGGTTACGTCGATCGTCAGCCTTGACAGGAACAGCAGCAATGTATAATACCGATGTATACACCGGGGGTGCGCCATGGTTAGAACGCAGATATATCTGACGGAAGAGGAGCGAGCCGGACTCGACGACGTGTCCGAGGCTACCGGCAAGAAGCAGTCGGAATTGATACGGGAAGCTGTGGACCGGTTTCTTGAACTCGCAGCGGAAAGCCGACGAGACGCCGTTCTGCAGGAGGTCGCAGGCCTGTGGCAAGATCGTGACGATCTTCCCGATTTCGGTGCAGTCAGGCGTTCGTGGGACCGGGGGTGAGGTAGGTGCAGAAGCCCGTCCTCTTCGACACCGATGTCCTCGTCGACTACCTCCGCGGCCACCCCACCGCAGTTACCCTCATCCGGAAGGAATCTCAGCAGATCATTCTGCCGGCTGTCGTTGTGGCCGAACTATACGCCGGCGTCAGGGGTCAGACGGAACTCGGTGCGCTGGATCGGTTCGTGGGGCTTTTCCGGATCGTTCCCGTTTCGACGGAGATCGCCCGGGCTGGAGGGCTTTACTCCAGGGACTACACAAAATCCCACGGGCTGGGCCTGGCTGACGCCATTGTGGCGGCAACGGTGGATGCCGAAGATGCTGATCTGAGGACCCTAAACGTGAAGCACTACCCCATGTTCGAAAAACTAAAACCGGCCTATCGGAAGACAACGGATGGCCAACCGGGAAAGTGGTGAGCGAAACCGGTTGATCGCGTATTGCCCCGTCCCCCCCCCAACGGTGAACTCGGCGCGGAATGCGGTTTGAGGGTCGGTGCTCCTACAGCTCCGTGCCCAGGAGAAAGTCAACAAGATTGAGCCACCGAACTCCCTCGAGCCTACCCGGCTCGAGTGGATCCATGCTGAGAAGTACCCGCGGGTAGGCGTCAGGGACGCCCAATAGCGGTCGCAGCTCACGCTCGAGCGTGGCAGCGGATTCGATCACGTATGCGACCTGGACATAGGTGCGGGACTCGGCCCGCTCACAGACGAAGGCGATTTCCAGTTCACCGAAGTTGCCCACAAAGACATCGAATCCCCGCCGCCTGAGCTCGAGAAAAACCAGGTTCTCGAGGAGTCCGGAAAGATCCTCCACCCGCCGTCCTACGAGGCCCCTGCGTAGGCCGAGATCGCCGACGTAGTACTTACTGTTCACTTCCAGCCGTCGTTTGCCTTTGATGTCATAGCGCGATGCCTCGTGGAGCACGAACGCGTCTTTGAGGTACCCGAGGTAGTTGAGCACCGTATCGACCGTGGCGCTCCGTCTCTGACTCTTGAGAAAGTCGGCAATACGTTTCGCCGAGAGGAGGCTGCCGACGTTGTCGAAGGCAAAGCTCGTCACCGCTTCAAAGAGGGCGGCGTCCCTGATCTGATGACGTGCCAGCACATCGCGAAATGCGATGGTATTAAACACGTCCCGCAGCATCTGAACAACAACCTCGTCACTCAGGTCTGTGTGAAGTACGCCGGGCAGCCCTCCGAAGGTCAGATATGTATTCAACAGGCGGTCCTTCGCCACACGATTTCCCTGGGTAAGCTCGTAGAGGTCGGCAAACTCGCCGAGCGACAGGGAATATACGGGCAAGGTGACGTATCGTCCGGCAATTCCTGATGCGAGCTCGCCGGCGAGGAGGGACGCATTCGAGCCGGCGACAATGACGTGAACGCCCTCTCGACTGTTGAGATCTGCTACGGCACGCTCCCAGGCGACGATCTGCTGCACCTCGTCAATGATGATGTACGCCGCCTCGTTCCGCCCCTCGGTGTTTTTCTCGACGTGGTCGAGAAGATCAGCAGCGTCGCGAATATGGTCAAAGGCAAGTGACTCTTTGTCCACATACACCACCGTGGATTGCGGTTCGAGCTCCGCTGCAAACTGCCGGAGGAGTACGCTCTTGCCGACGCGACGCAGACCCGTTAATACGGTTACAGCGGGCGCGGATACATAATGTCTGAGTCGCTCCAGGTATGAGCTTCTGCGTAGCTCGTGCATATTTCGATTATAGTCGAAAGAATACGGATATCGCAACGTATTTCGATTATGATCGAAACGAGCAGAGGCGGTGAGTCGTCCCGTGAAATTGTCCGCCGTCCGAGTTGATTTTGTCGACGTATTGAATCAGTATGTCGATAGCAGCCGTCGCGCGTTACCGCGCAGCTCAGGGGGGCGAAATGAGACGCGTTCTGTTCGTGGTATCCGTATTCGTGCTCGTTGTCGGAGCTCAGACAGTGGCGGCACAAGACTGGAAGGGACTGGAGAACGACTTCGAGACGCTCTTCGAGTCTCTCGGGCGGGAGATCCTGCCGCACGTGCAACAGGCCTCCGTCCTCGGCGACGGCCTCTACGATGCCGAGAGGGAGCACTACGGGAATCTCTTCGTGGCGTTCACCACCGGGGCGGTGTTCTCCGACGGCTTCAAGGACGATGTGGACTCGGGCAGTTACGAAGTGCTGAACGCGCCGGCGCTCATGCAGGACGCATTCGGTGAGCTCCCCTCCTCAGTGTCCGGGTTCTACGATTCCCTCTTTCCCTACCCCGTCCTGCGCATCGCGGTCGGCCTCACGCTCGGCGATGCGCAGTTTGCGGCCCTCGTCTCCGGCATGCCGCGACAGGTCGTCGATGGACTCACGAATAACGCCGTCGACGTCGGGGCGCTCAACGTCGGACTTCGAGGGAGAAAGACGGTGATATCGGAGTTCGGCGCCCTTCCCGCCATCGCAGTAGGCGGCGGCTACACCTTCTCGACTCTCGGCATCGGGTACAGCCTCGACGACTTCTCACAAGATGACGGCGGCGACACCCTCACCTTCGAAGGGGACCTCGACATCTCGGGCACCATCCACACTGCAGGCCTCGACCTCTACGCCTCGAAGAGCCTGGCCTTCTTCGTGCCCTTCCTGCGGATCTCACCCTACCTGCAGCGAAGCCGCTTCCTCGGCACCGTCGACAACTTCGACGCCACCCAGGGGGGCAGCAGCTTCTCGGATTCTTCTATCGCGGACGACCCCGAGGCCGAGGTCATCTCCTACGACCTCGCGATGCTCGTGGCGACGGGCTTCGACATCCGCCTCGGCAAGAGCGCCATCTTCCTGCACGGAAACTACTCCACCGGCACCGGCTCCTTCGGCGCCGATCTGGGGTTTCGGCTCGGGTTCTGAGGGGTGTCGCGAGAGGCGTCCGGGCTTCAGAGCCCGGCGCGAGCGATGTAGGTCGGGAGGCGGGCGGCTTCGTCATGAATTGGGCCTAATCTGTTACAACTCTTGTCACAGATTGGGCCTAAAATGTTACAACTCGCCGCTTCGGGTCCGCGACTGGGCCCTCCGGGCCCCGGACCGCGCGGCTCGGGCACCCCAACCAAAAACGGCCGCTCCGCCCTGCATGGGCTGAAGCGGCCGTGAAGTGCTGTCGTGCGCGGCGGACTATGGGATCATTCTGACAATTCCCTGGTCGCCGGTGATGAAGAGCGCGCTACCACCCCATGTCATGTCGTTGGGGTTGCCTGGAAATCCGGCGACGAAGGGAATACGACTGCCGTCGCTCAAGAACAAGAAATATGGTCCTAGGTAGGCCTGCACACCGCCGCTCCCGGACGCGATATCCCTGATGATCGTCGCGTCAGATCCGAAGAGCGGCCCAGCCCCGTCGTCCGTATAAATCCCGTTGTCGGTGCCGACGTAGAGCTCATCGGTCCCATTATATCCGACGGAGAGGATGCGCGCCGGTATGTGCTCTTCCAGGAAGTCAAGGTCCGCCGAGATCGAATCCCAGTCTTCGTCAGGCCCAAAATCGTTCACGCTCGCACGGAAGGTCCCTAAGGCAGAAACAACGACTGCTTCGTTGTTGGCAGTGTCGATTGCATAGTCGCGGATCGGACTACCGGCAACAAAGCCAGACACGTCTACGGTGGTCCAGTCGTCCATGGCGGCCGTGATCGCGATCGCGCCGCCGATGATGCCGGGTCCTTGAAAGACGATGTCATCCGTGAACTGAGCCGACAGCGTCACCGCTCCCGTGTAATCGGTCTGCCGTGTCGGTAAGGCGCCGAGCAAATCGCTTACGGTTCCGTAAAATAAACCTTCGTCTGTGTTGACTATATAGTCGTGGGTGTCACCCCGCGAGATGCCATTAATCGTCGGCAAAAGTGATACACTATTACTTAAGGTGTCCAGATTGGTGAGCTCATATACGGTTCTCTCGTCAGCCACGTATATGCGCCCCGGCGCAACAACCCCATTCAACTCCTTCCCGTTCAACCCGGCGGCGTCCCCACCCGGATACACAAACGGACTCACCTCCACCGAAACCTCCACCTCCACCTGCGAACCCGACTCCACTTCGATGGGCTCGGACTCAGCATACTCGGTGACCTCGAACCAGCTGCCCCGGTCGGTGCCGAAGGAAATCAGCACGCGGTAGCTGTAGCCGGGAGCGATCCCGTCGATGGTGAGGGTGTCGTCGACATCGACATCGACATAGTCCTCGCCGTCGCCGAGGGGATAGAGGCCCTGGGCCTTGCCCCTCTCCGCGAGGAGGTAAACGCGGGCGGTGTCGCCGGTAACCCCAGCCTGGGTGGCGATGCCGCTCATGTCGAGGCTGAGCGAGCCCTCGACGTTCTCCTCATCCTGCGGCGTCCAGTAGCAGGAGACGCCCAGCAGGAGCACTGCCGCCACCAGTACAAGTAATCGGATTGCGCTTTGTTTCATCATATCGTTCCTCCGTGCGCGCGGGTCATAGGCGCGCTCACTCGTTCACCGTAACGACTATGCTTCCGAACCCGCGGCCGCCCGAGCCGCCGCGGCGCCCCTGTGGCAGGCCGGTCGATACCGCTGCCGGCGTCGTATCAGTGGTGGTGCGTGAAATGAGCCCGCGCTCCGGATTCTCCGGATAGTCGTAACCACCGGTGCTTGCCGACTGGCCTTCGAAGACGGTGCGCCGCTGTTCGAGCAGATTCGTGAGCTCCACCTCATTTTCGGTGACAAGGAGCATGAAGGTATCGAAGTCGAAGCCGGTGCCGCGCACCGATGCGGTTGAGATGGGCCCGCGGATCCGGAAGTTCGTCCGGACACCCTCGGCCGAGCGCACCCGGGCGCTCACCCGTCCCACGTTTACCCGAGTGCTGGTCTGCGAGACGCCTTCTCGCTCGACGAGCTCCTCGACGGACATGCGGCTCAACGCTTTCATAACCACCGTCGATCGTCCGAGGGCAAGGGTGGCCTCGGAGCCGAACCCGGTGGAGACCGTCGCGTCCAGGGCTATCTGCTCTCCCTCCTGCGCGGTCTGCCAGGCCCCGCCCGGGGGCCTAACCTCTACCTTGCCCGAAACGTCCTCGAACACGGCGGTCTGCTGGGCAACGGCCCCCGTGGCAACGACGAGCGCGAATGCTATCACCAACAGTCGTCGTCTCTTCATAAAAGAAACCTCCTAGAAACTGAGCGAGGCCTCGAGCTTCATGGCAAAGGATGGATCGCGCTCGGTCTCGGCAATCGGACCGTCATCGGCCCCATTAGGTAAGAATACCCCGCCTGAAAGCGAAATTCCGAGATCGGAGAAAGGTCTGTAGTTCACACTGGCATCGATTTCGCTCCCGAGGTAGTTGCCCGAACCGCCGGGGCGTACACCGTCGGCGGCAACCGGGCCCTCTACGAGCCTGATGAAAGTGAAGGCATCGAGGCCGAACTGCAGATCCTGTATCTCGCGCGTGGGCGAATCAACAAAGGGCTTCATGGAGTAGAAGGCGTGCACCGACACGTTGTTCCCGAGTCCCACGCCGAGTACCTGTCCCGTCGTCGTCCCTGCAATTGGCACGAATAGCGTAGACGCGCCTTTCCCATTTCCCTCGATGACCGACGTGGCGTCCGGGTCGCCAGTGCCGACGAGGACGTTGAAGCCGGTGCGCTGGGCAAGCACCTCCGGAAAGTAGTAACGCATCCCGGCGCCGCCTGCCCCGGCAAAGATCGGTTTGTAGCGGTAGGAAAAGCCGGTAGCCGTGTCGTCGTCCTCGACGTAGGTGAGCATGCGTCCGGACTGGAAGGTCCCGAAGACGGTGTAGAAGAGGGTGCTCGTCACCGCGCCCTCGAGCTTCACGCTTGCGTACTGGCTGTCCACGCGGCCGCCGCCTGCAGCCTGCAGCTCGCTCTCTCCCTCTTCGATGAGATCATCCTCGGGCCTGAGGTCTTCCTGCAGGGCCAGGGAAACGGTGAGATCCTGGGCCGGAAAGATCTCCGGAAGACTCAGCTCGGCAAGGCCGAGAATCCGCGGCGGCGCGAGGAAGACGTCATCATCATTATCGTCGATGAGATCGAGGCGGGACATAGTCACGTCGTTGGTAGGCTTGAGAAGAAGGCCCGTATAGCCCGCGCTGAAGCTCAG
>CAZVXU010000147.1:0-6434 GCA_964631585.1 uncultured Spirochaetaceae bacterium
CCCCCGCGACTCGGGCCGCGCCTCGGAGTGCGGCTCGGCGGCCGGCTCGGCCTGGTAGTAGTTGAGCCCCACGAGGATAATGCTTCGGCAGCCCGAGAGCATGCGCTCGGGCCTGTACTTCGCTTCACGGTGGCGGTGCATGTAGCCCATCTCACCGGCGCGGCCCTCATCGAGCCAGCTACCGTAGGCCGATTCAGCCTCCGGCGCCGGCTCGGCCGCCGTGACGGCGAGCACACCGAGTCCTTCGGCTTCGAAGTAGGGGCGTATGCGGTCAAGCGGTATGTGTTCGGGCGAGCGTATTGACGGCACGAGCTTCCCTTGTAAAATTATCTCCGGTTGAGATTACCGTTCCTGTCACTCGGAGGACAAGATGGCCAGGGATCCATACGACATACTCGGTGTGCCGCGGGACGCTGGTGACGAGGAAATCCGACGTGCCTACCGGCGTCTCGCAAAGCAGGAGCACCCCGACGCGGACGGCGGTGACGAGAACTACTTCTGTCGCCTGAACGATGCCTACGAGTCGATCCGCACCCCCGAGCGGCGCCGGGCCCGGTCACATCGGTCGGCCCACGGCGGCCGCGAGGGCGCAGCGTGGCGGGCGCCCCCGGCCGGCGGGTTTCGTCCGGGCGCGTGGAGCAGCGCCGGGCCCGGGGGTGGCCGGGGAAGCCGGGGCAGACATTACCGGCTCGAGGTCCGGCTGACTCCGGAGGAGACCCGCCGCGGCGTTTCGATGAACGTCGACCTGCCCGACGGTCGCCACCGGATCGATGTACCGGCCGGCGTGGTGCACGGTGACGTGCTCTCCTTCAGCGAGAGCTCCCCGGCGGGCGAGCGCATCTCCCTGGACCTCGAGATTGTTGTCCGGTAGCCCGCTCGCGGTAGCCTGCTCGTTGACCGCGGCGGACGCCCTCCGCTATAATGCCGCCACGCATTCCGGGATGTAGCCTAGTGGCTAAGGCGCCTGCTTTGGGAGCAGGAGACCGCCGGTTCGAATCCGGCCATCCCGACATCCCGCGCTCATAGCTCAGCCGGATAGAGCAACAGCCTTCTAAGCTGTGGGTCGGAGGTTCGAGTCCTCCTGGGCGCATCGGCGAAAAGGGCCGCATCCCCGGGAGCCGACTGTCCCCGCCGGGGAGGGCCGGCCGTAGCGACGCCGAAGTTCCTCGGGGATGACGATCCTGCCTGTGCGGACACTACTGCCATTGATGCTTTTATCTTACGGAACTATCATCCGGTCGTGGAGAATGGCCTCTGGGGAGATTCGTGATGAATGTGAAGGTGATCTGGTTACTCTTGACTATTCTTTTGGTCGGTTGCGTCACTCAGGGTACCGATAGATCGGCAGACGAAGGCGATACATCAAGATGGAAAAACGTTGATAGAATCGTTGCAGTAGGTGATGTTCACGGTGACTACGACCAATTCGTCAGAGCACTCCGTGCCTCCGGGGTTATTGATGACACCGGGTCATGGGCGGCAGGGGAGACTCATCTGGTGCAGATCGGTGATATTTTCGACCGAGGACCGGATTCCAGAAAGGTAATTGATTTACTCACGCGCTTAGAGTCTCAAGCATTGGAAGCCGGGGGGAAGGTTCACGTCCTGATAGGAAATCATGAGGCCATGGTCTTGAACGGCGACTGGAGATTTCTCCACGACGGAGAATGGAAGTCCTTTGGTAGCCAAGAGGCTTTCCGGCAGGCGATGTCGCCGGAAGGGATCTACGGCCAAGCGATCCGCGAGAGGAATGCAGTAATCACGATAAACAATGTTCTTTTCGTTCATGCGGGAATCAGCCCCAAGTACGCCGGCATTCCGCTGGAGGACATCAATGCGCGTGTTCGAACGGACCTTGATACGTACCGAGGGATAGTGCGAGACCCACTTGGACCACTGTGGTACAGAGGCTGGGTCGTGGATGATGAGGAGGAGGTCTACCAATCCGTCCAACGCGTATTATCTACGCACAAGGTCGAACATGTCGTGGTGGGGCACTCAGTCGTGCCGGAAATCACTTCCCGTGCCCGCGGCACCGTTATTGCGATTGATCTTGGAATGTCGAGCGCCTACGGAGGGAGAGCCGGGGCCTTGGTTATAGAAAATGGAGACTTTTATGAGCAGTACTTCGGTGAGGAAAGACATCCCTTGTATTAGACACGCCGCATGTGTTTTGTTTTGCCTGCTTGTAGTTTGGTTCCTGTCGTCATGCGCGAGCACTCCACCGGCGCGCTATGCACCGAAAGCCATACCGGAGAGAATTACCGAATCGGTTACGGACGACCCGCAAGAGAATCTTTCCCTCCTGATCTCGTTCATCCGCGATAACGCGGGAAACGAGACTGAGATGTTTCGTTACGCCCACGATTGGGTTGCTCAGAACATCGCCTACGATGTCAAAGGGTATCAGGGAAGCCGCGCCACCGTTACCGATGCGTATGGCGTGATCGCGTATGGGAAGTCCGTCTGCGCCGGGTACGCTAACGTACTCAAACTCTTGTGCGATGAGCTCGATATTCACTGCAAGATAGTCTCCGGTTATGCGCGGGGTGCCAGTTTCGATCCCTTCACCGAAGCAGAGCGCGACGAAGCTGAGACTAACCATGCTTGGAATGCTGTGTTTCTTGAAGAAGAATGGCACCTCGTTGATGTTACCTGGAACGCGGGCTCGATAGGCCCTGAAGGATTTCGATTTCATTACAACCGCAACTGGTACAAGACCGACCCGAAGGTTTTCTCGTATACCCACTTTCCGAGTGACCCTGTGTGGCAATTGCTGGATTCACCTCTCAGCCACGCGGAGTTCGTTCAACGTCCATTCATCACAGGAGCAGCAGAGCAATTCCAAATCGAAAAGCTTGGCGATTTGCCTCGAGTCATACGTCCCGACTCAGATTCTCACCGGATAGTGCTTTCCGCCGCACCGGAAACCATACTGCGCGTCTCCCTATGGGACTACGATGCCGGGACGCGGTTTCGCCAACACAGATTGTTGCAGGGCGACGGCACAGGTGCATATACTGTGGATCTCTGCTTCCCTGCACCGGGCCGCTATGCAATGGGGGTATTGGCGGCCGAGGATCGCGATTCTGAGGAGTTCGTGCACATTGCCACGTACTTCTTCGATGTTGCCCACTCATGTGAAAGTCGCTTTCCGACCACTTTCGGCACATTCTCTGAAGAGCAAATCTCCGACCTCCGCCCCCTCAGCGGCCGGCTGAAGAAAGGTGAGACGATCCATGTATCCTTCAACGCGGCAACAGAAAGACGCTATTTTGTCTTTGTTCCGAATGAAGGACCAATTCCCGTTCCCCATAACGGCGAGACCGGCCGGTACGAGCTCACGTTCACAGCGCCCGATAACGATACCGATTCCATCTTTCTTTCCGTACAACGTGGACGCAGATTCCATCACGTGGCGCGATACGATCTTATGTGAGGGCTCTATTCGCTGCATTTGAATCCGCCTGAGGGGCCCTAACGCCGATTTCGTGCGGTCTTCTGTCCCAAGGCTTTCTTTGGCGGCACGGAACCGTCGAGGTCGAGCCAATGGTCCCCGACCAGGCAATTGAGGCAATGCTCTTCGTCACAACCTCTCTATTCGAGTGAGCTTGCGCTCTATACAATAGCGCGCCGACCGATCCCGCCGGTGAAGGTCCGCTGCGAACCATTCGAGTTTCCAAGAAAGTCGTCCGTTATGCCTCGCCGTCGCCTGGAATCATCTGGAAGTGACTGTCCGCTTCGAGCAGTTCTAACCCGTGCACTCTCGACGTTGCGGCGATGAGTAGATCCGTTGACGGTACGGTTATCCCCCGCGTACGGCATATCGTTGCCAGGTTATGTGCCATCGTCCAAACGGTATCGGTAGTAGGGACGCAGTCCAGTGTTTCAGTGATCTGCCGAAGCTTGGACCGTTCATATTCGCCACGGGCGCCGTTCCACAGCTCAAGGATGACGATGTCGCACAGGACCGCGTGCCCGGTTTTCAGCAGGCGGGCCACCTGGGAACGCACGCCTCCGTCGCCGTCCCGGCGGAGCGCTTCCACCCAAGCCGATGTGTCGATCAGGGTCATGAGTTTCCTCGGAGTGTGTCCAGCTCCTGCCGGTCTATGAACGCGTCAAACGTGCCCAGAAGCGCCGTAAGTTCTTCCGATCGCCGTAACCGTAAATATTCTTGGAGGGCAACCGTAACTGCTTCTTTCTTTGTGTGTGTCTTTGAAGCAGATTGTACGGCATCTAAAAGCTCTTCAGAAATATCGATCGTCGTTTTCATGCTTAAAGTATACTGCTCCCATGGGTGACTTTCCAGTGGATGTCGCCGTCGGCGCCGGCCTGCGCTATAGATCACCTCGGTGCACCACCAGGACCTCAGATTATGCTCTTCTCGATTGCATCCGCAAAGAACGCTATCTCCTCTGCGGACCGAGAGCGTCCTTGCGGAAGGCACGCAGAAGGGCACCGTTGTGCTGCAGACTACCTGACGAGGTGCCTCTCTTTCAGTTCCTCGATTTCAGCGTAGTCCCACGCGCCGTTCATGATCGCCAGCCAGTCGAACTCCATACGCTCCGCAAAGAACGGCGCGGGCCGCAGCATGGTATTCTTTGCCCCTCCGGAGGGGCAGTGACCCCACTCTCGAATGCGCTCGATTTCATGCGTGAAGTGTTCGCCGTTTCGGTAGATGTTGAGAGTATGGTCGGAGTTGTCGACTGTAAGGACGATCTCGGTTTCTGAGTCGGTAGAGATCGTTACGCCGGTGTCATAGCGCAGCCGATCATCACGCTTGGTATCGTGGAGTATGACATGGAGGGTGAATGGCCCGGAGGGGCCGTCCTGCACTGCGCTCACCACCCATGAGTGTCCGAGGAATCCCATGTGGAGCACTTCGGAGCGTTGGCCCACCGGGTTTCCGTCGCTGTCGACGAAGTTTGCTGAAGACGGAAACAGTCGAAACCGAAACGCAACGGTAAACAGATCCAGATTGATTTCCGGCACCGGAACAAAGGCCGATAGATACTGGTTTACGAGGTCGTGTCTCATATCGGAGTCCGAGGAATCCGCATCCCAGGCCTGATGCACCTCGGGTCTGAACTCATATATGAGCCGGCTTTCCGTGAGGTGGTATTTGGTGTTCTCGAAGAACTCGCCTTCTTCACGATCATCCCAGAAGTGTCCGCCCACCGGGGCGTGGGCCATGAGAAGCGGCGATCCATCCGGTATCTCGTTCTCGGGTGAGCCATTGAAGTTCCAGAATCCGAACAGGTCTCGACTCTCACGGGCCGACCGTTCGACAACGACGTACCCACCCTCGCCGGTCGAGCCGTTGAGCGAGGAACACCCGGACAGGCCGGTGATCAGCGCGAAACATGTCAGTACAGTTACGGTGCGTGTCATAGACTACTCCTGAACTCATGAACTGATTGAAACCAGGCTGAATCCATTTTGGGATTCGCCTCCCGGTATAGCTGACGGATAAGCTCTGTCTTCTTCTGCAGAGGTCGGCTTGATTGCGTTTCCAGCGGACGCCCCAGCGCAACGGTTGCCGTCTCGGCGAGGTCTTCCTCGATTGATATCTGCGCGTAAAGGGATACAAAACCGTGTGCCACCATTTCGCGGGTGGGGCCGTCATAGAACACCGGATCGGTCGCCTTTTGCTCGTTTGCCTCTTCCACGTAGAGGAACCCGTCCGGGAGCTGTGTGCGCCAGGCAGCCTGAATCGGGTGGTAGCGGTCTTCTGTCAGTGTGATTATGTGGGCCATTTCGTGGTTGAGCAGATCGAAAATTTCTTTCGGATTGCGGCGGTAATCGAGCGGGGTGCTCATCACAATTCCTCGGTGCGGAATAGAGGCCCAACTTCTACTTCCGCGGGAGGTCTGGCTATCGGAATCCGCAATTCGGTTGGCACTGGCCAGGACGATGATCTCAAGACAATCGCGGATAGTTTCTGTGGGATACGTCTCCATGAGGACCCTGCGGTAGAACCGAATCGAATCAGCGAACGCCCGGGGACGCATGCCGCGCCAGCTGACCGCACTCGACAGATCCATGTGGCGCGACAGTGGCGCGCGGTCGCCTGTCATGAAAACAAGATCCAGCTCCTGGTCGACATATTTCAGCAGCTCGCCGGACTCGTGCTCGATCCGTTCGAGATGAAGGGGGTTCTCCGGGGGTTCGGACCTCTCCGCTACGGACACGCAGCCACCGAAACCTACCATCACCACCGCGAGGACAAGGAAGGTTTTAGCTTTTGTGGGCATAACGCTGTTACTGTAGTTCATTGAGGAATGCTTTGCAACGGAGTTTTTCCGTTTCCGTTTGATCCGTGCGTCGAAAGCTCTCAATGCCTTCATCAAACACGAGAAGGTCCTGGTCTTACCATGATCCTGTCGCTGCGGCGTCTCCGGGGCCAGAAGTCTACACCATGTTGTACGGCGCGA
>CAZVXU010000148.1:0-6397 GCA_964631585.1 uncultured Spirochaetaceae bacterium
CCTGAACCGGAGTTCATACTGGAAGAGGATCAAGAGCTTATCGTAATCGGCACCAAGCAGGCCGAAAAGAAGTTCCTGAAGAATTTCGAGCAAAACACAAGCCGATAGAGGCCCCTATCCCGTCCGATGCCCCCTGTGGCCCCCAAAACCCCGGCGGCCCCCGCGGCCCCGCGTCGCGCGTCGCCCCGCGCTACGGCACGATCCGGGTGCCGCCCCCGTCGCCGCCCGGGACCCGGCCGCCGGCAGTGCCCTCGCCGGCCGCGGCGGCGAGGTGTTCGGGGTCGGTGATGACGCCGGCTCGGCCGGTGGCCTCGACGAACTCGACCATCGCCTCGATCTTCGGAAGCATACTGCCGCGGCCGAAATGGCCCTCGGCCATGTAGCGGCGGGCCTCGGCAACGGAGATCTCCTCGAGGTCTTGCTGCTCGGGGCTCCCGAAGTTCAGTGAAACCTTCGGCACGGCGGTGGAGATGAGAAACATGTCCGCATCGAGGCTGCGGGCGAGCAGGCTTGCGGCGAGGTCTTTGTCGATCACCGCCTCGACGCCTGCGTAGTGGTTGCGCTCGTCCTGCACGACCGGTATTCCGCCGCCGCCGACGGCGATCGTCACCGTACCGCTCTCGACGAGCTGCCGAATTACCTCCATCTCCAGGATTTCCCGCGGCCGGGGAGAGGGCACGACCCGGCGCCACCCCCGGCCCGAATCCTCGATGACGCTCCAGCCGTCGGCGTGCTCGTGCTCCCTTGCTTCGGCTTCCTCCATGAATCCGCCGATCGGCTTCGACGGTGAGTGGAAGGATGGATCATCTGAATCCACGAGAACCTCGGTGACGACGGTGGTAACGTTGCGGCTCTGGTGCAGGCCGCCGAGGACGTTTCTCACCGCCGTCTGAATGTTGTACCCGAGCGCACCCTGGGTGTCCGCGACGCAGGAATCGAGCGGAACCATGTGAAGATGTTCCCTGGCGAGCTCCGCGCGCCGGAGAATGAAGCCGACCTGCGGACCGTTGCCGTGGACGATCGCCAGTTTGTGGTCCGAGGTGAGAAGGGGCGCCATGTTCTGCGCCGTCAGATAAGCCGCCTCGTACTGGGCCGGAACGGTCACGTGCTTGGGATCGGTGATGAGCGAGTTGCCCCCGATGGCGATGACGATCTTCTTACTCATTGCACGTTGATGTCGACGAGCTCGAAGGCGTTTACGTCGAAGAGTCCCTGATCGGTGAGTCGCAACTCCGGGATCACCGGCAGCGCCAGAAAGGAGAGCGCCATGAACGGATCGATGCTAGGGTTGATCGAAAGCTCTCCGTAGGCGAGGCGGTTGATTGCAGCGAGACGGCGGCTGACCTCGTCACCGCTACGGTTGGACATCAGCCCGGCTATGGGCAGCTCGAGGGTGTCGAGTATCTTCCCGCCCTTGCTGATGGTCATCCCCCCGCCGCAGCGCTCGAGCTCCAGAGCCGCGGCAAGCATGTCGGCATCAGAGTCGCCGAGAATGATGAGGTTGTGCGAGTCGTGGGCGATGGTCGTCGCAATGGCACCCCCGTGAAGCTCGAAACCTTCCACCAGCCCGAGTCCGATGTTCCCGTTGCCCCGGTGGCGCTCGATGACGGCAAGGCGGCAGATATCGAGCTTGTCCTCGTGAACGAAGAAGCCGACGGTGTCCGTGGAGATCTTCCGCACCGCCTTCTCGGTGATGAGGCTCTTCGGGTGCACGTGAATGACCGTGGCCATATCACCTTTGAGCTTCAGCCGAAACGATTCTTCGCTAAGCTTCGGAATCGTGACGCTGCCGCTTACGGCGCTCGTGTCCGGCACCGGCACGGAGAACTCGGCCTGGTGGTCGCGGGCCACGAGTCGACCGTCCTTGTACACCTCTTTCACGGTGAAGCTCCTGAGATCGTCGACGACGATAAGGTCGGCATGGAAGCCCGGGGTGAGCCCACCCTTTCCCGTGAGCCCGTAACCTTCGGCGGCGTTTACCGTGGCCAGCTGAATGGCGGTGATGGCATCGAGTCCGTTCTCGATGGCGAGGCGCACATTGTAATCGATATGGCCTTCGTTCATGATCTCCGCCGGTTGCTTGTCGTCGGTACAGAAGGAGCACTTGCGGGCCGTGGTGGCGTCCACCCCTCGAATGAGCTCGGAGAGATTGCGGGCGGCCGAGCCTTCGCGGATCAGCACCCGCATGCCGAGGCGGAGCCGGTCTCGCATCTCGTCGAGGGTGGAGCACTCGTGGTCCGTTTCCACCCCCGCCGCGCGATAGGCGGAAAGTCCGCGTCCTTCCACGAGGGGCGCGTGGCCGTCGATGGGTTTGTTCCGATCAGCCGCGAGGGCGATCTTTGCAAGCAGCCCCTCGTCGCCCCGGGCGAGGGCGGGGTAGTCCATCACCTCGCCGAGCCCGAGAACGGCCTCGTGGTCGATGAGCTCGCCGAGAGCTGCCGCGTCGAGTACGGCTCCAGCGTTCTCGAAGGCGGCCGCCGGGACGCAGGACGGCAGCATGAAATACACGTCGAGCGGGAGCTCCCGCGAGGTTTCGATCATGTAGCGAATACCCTCGAGCCCGGCGACATTCGCGATCTCGTGCGGATCCGCGACCACGGAGGTTGTGCCGTGGGGTACGACGAGGCGAGCGAACTGTTCCGGTGAGAGCAGGGAGGACTCGATGTGCACGTGGCTGTCGATCAATCCCGGAAGGAGATAGCGGCCGCCGAGATCGTGCTCCTCACGCCCGTCGTAAGCGCCGATGCCGGCAATGAACCCCTGGTCGATGGCGAGGCTGCCGTCGACGACCTCGTGTGTGTAGACGTTGACGATCCGGGCGTTCTTGAGGACCACCTCGGCTCGCCGGCGGCCGGTAGCCACTTCGATCAGTCGTTTTCTGTCCAACCGGGTACGGTTCATCTCGTGCCTTCTCCTTGCGGTCAGCTTAGCCCCGGTTGCCGCAGCCGACAAGTGAAAACTGCGCCGTACACGGGCGAGCGGTGTCGATTCCCTCGTTTTGGAGGTGATGTGCGAAGTTTTGGAGTTGCGCCTGCCGCGGAGCCGGGTTAATCTGTCGATGACCTTCTCACCGAAGCGTCGGCGAGGTCGCAATCTTATCAAAATTGGAGCAGGGACTATGGAGAAGTTCTTTCAGTTGAAGCAGAACAACACGACTGTGCGCACCGAAATCATCGCCGGAGCCACAACCTTCCTGACGATGGCGTACATCCTGGCGGTCAATCCGGGGATCCTCGCCGCGGCCGGGATGCCGGCGGATTCGGTATTCACGGCCACTGCACTGGCCTCGCTGGTTGCCACTCTGGTGATGGCACTCGTGGCGAAGCTTCCCTATGCGCTTGCCCCCGGCATGGGATTGAACGCCTTTTTCGCCTTCGGCGTAGTCATCGGGATGGGCTACAGCTGGCAGCTTGCGCTGACCGCGGTGTTCATCGAAGGTATCATCTTCATCATCCTCACGCTGCTGAATGTGCGGGAGGCGATCATCAATCTGATTCCGATGAACATCAAGCGAGCGGTATCGGTCGGTATCGGCCTGTTCATCGCCTTCATCGGGTTGCAGAACGCCAACATCATTGTCAATGACGAGGCCACGCTTGTGGCCCTCGGTGAGATCGGAGAGCCCGTCGCCCTGCTGGCAGTCATCGGCCTCATATTGACGGCAACCATGATGGCCTACAAGGTGAAGGGCGCCCTGCTGTGGGGAATCATTGCCACTACCATCATCGGAATTCCAATGGGCGTCACCAACATCGAAGGGTTCCGCGTGTTCTCCGCTCCTCCCTCCCTTGCGCCGATCTTCTTCCAGTTCGACTTCAGCCGGATCTTCACCACCGACATGCTGATCGTGCTCTTTACCTTCCTCTTCGTCGATATCTTCGACACGGTGGGAACGCTCATCGGTGTGTCCACCAAGGCGGGTCTTATGACGCCGGATGGACAGATTCCCCGGGCCAAGCAGGCCCTGCTTGCCGATTCGATCGGTACGACAGCGGGCGCCATCTTCGGCACCTCCACGGTAACCACCTACGTCGAGAGCGCAGCGGGCGTCGAGGAAGGCGGGCGAACCGGCCTCACCGCCCTGACCACCGCCGTGCTGTTCGCGCTGGCGCTGTTCCTGAGCCCCTTGTTTCTGCTGGTCCCGGGCGCGGCAACCGCCCCCGCCCTGGTGCTTGTGGGTGTATTCATGATCAGCCCGGTACGGGAGATCGATTTCTCCGAAGTCACCGAATCCGTGCCGGCGTTCCTGGCGATCGTCATGATGCCGCTTTCCTACAGCATTGCCGAAGGCATCGTGTGGGGGCTGGCCTCCTACGTGATCCTGAAGGTGCTCTTCGGCAAGGGCAAGGAAATCAGCATTGCCACGTACATCGTGGCCGTCGTGCTCATTGCCTCTTTCTTCCTTTGAGATTCAAGGGCGTGATCGCCCCGGTTCCGTCGCAGTGCACGGAGCCGGGGCCTGCCCACTGCAAGTGCCGGGGCCCGGGCGTGCCTGGTTTGTTTTCCTTGACAGATCCCGAGAGGGGTCGTAGAGTTGAATCCTGCGATCACAATCGCATCAGTTGAATATATAACCGACACAGCAGACCGATTTTTCCTATTCTTTGGCGGCGGCCGCGACTGCGGAGGAACGACGTGGGTGACAAGATGCGCCTCCTTCCGTTCGGGGAGCTCCTTTCCCGGATCTTCGAGGAATATCGAGCCCAGGGCTCCATATTCGACCTGCCCGAGCGGGCCTGGTACCGGAAGCCCGACGATCGGTCGGTCCGCATTTCCGGCGAGCATTGCGAGACGGCTCTCGGCCCCGCGGCAGGCCCGCACACCCAGCTCGCGCAGAACATCGTAAGCTCCTATCTCACGGGAAGCCGGTTCATAGAGCTCAAGACCGTACAGATCCTCGATGCTCTGGAGCTCGACAAGCCGTGCATCGATGCGGCCGATGAGGGCTACAACACCGAGTGGTCCACCGAGCTCGCGCTCGAGGAGGCCTGGCGGGAGTATGCCAAAGGGTGGATCCTGCTGCACCTTCTGGAGGAGCTCTTCGATCTGCGGGCCTCGGATTATCCGCGGTCCTTCGTTTTCAACATGAGCGTCGGCTATGATCTTGCGGGGATCAAGCGCGAGCCCATGCAGCGCTACATCGCCCGGATGCGGGACTCCTCCGGGGAACCGGAGTTCGCCGAGTGGCTCGAGACGGTCCGCACGGTGGTACCGGCAATGCTCGAGGGCACCGGCCTCGAGCACAAGGCACGGGCGGTGGCGGAGTTCGAGGTGAGCCCGCGGATCTGCCGCTCGGTCACCCTCTCGACCATGCACGGGTGCCCCCCGGACGAGATCGAGGCCATCTGTAACCATATGCTCCGTGACTGGAGCCTGGATACCTACGTCAAGCTCAACCCGACGCTCATCGGCTATGACGCCGTACGCGACATCCTCACTCGCTTCGGCTACGAGTACCTGGAGCTCGACCGCTCGGGGTTCGAGCGTGATCTGCAGTATGACACAGCGCTGGCGATTCTCGGCAGGCTCAGGCAGAGCGCGCACGAAGGCTTCAGACGCTTCGGCGTGAAGCTCACCAACACCCTGCCCTCGGTGAACACCCTCGGCAGGCTGCCGGGTGAGGAGTTCTTCCTTTCGGGGCGGGCTCTCTTCCCCCTTTCCCTTACGCTGGCCGCCCGCCTGTCCCGGGATTTCGACGGCAGGCTGCCCATTTCCTACTCCGGCGGCATAAACGCCCACAACGTGGAGGCGGTCTTTCGCACGGGGATCCGCCCGATCACGTTGGCCACCGACCTCCTGAAGCCCGGCGGCTACCAGCGGCAGAAGCAGATGGCGGAGATCCTCGACGGCGTCGCGGAATGGGACCGTCCGACGGTGGACGTGGAAGCCCTCAGCGGCCTCGCCGAGGGTGTCTTCGCAGATGAAACCCTCCATAAGGCTTTCCGGGGCTCCGATGAGGTGCGAAGCCCCGGTGTGATGCCCGCATTCGACTGCTACGAGGCGCCCTGCGTCACCGCCTGCGCCATCGGGCAGCACGTGCCGGAGTACATCCGGTTTGCCGGCGAGGAGCGGTGGGACGAGGCCCTCGAGCTCATCTACGAGCGAAACGCCCTCCCGTCGATGACAGGGCATATCTGCGATCACCAGTGCCAGCTCGTGTGCACGCGCCTCGACTACGAGGGCTGTGTGAACATCCGGGAGGTCAAGCGCCTCGCGGTCGTGCAGGGCGCGGCCGGATACGGCGCGCGGCGGGCGGCACGGGCGCTGGCACCGGCGCCGAGCCGGCCGCAGCAGGTGGCCGTCGTCGGGGCGGGGCCCCCGGGGGCCTCGGGGGCGGACTTTCTCTCCCCCGGGGGGGTTCCGGTGACCGGGTTGGGGCGCGAGCCGGGCGCGGGGG
>CAZVXU010000149.1:0-6293 GCA_964631585.1 uncultured Spirochaetaceae bacterium
GACGCCGAGGACGAAGCGACCATCCGAGCGCTGGTGAGCGAGCATACCGAACGCACCGGGTCGACGGTGGGGGCGCACGTGCTCGCCACCTGGGAGGAGCGCCGCGACGAGTTTGTGCGAGTCATCTCTCCGAAGTTCCGTGATGTGATGAAGCAGCAACTGAGCCGAACACCGGAGGTGGTTCATGGGTAAGCCGACCGGATTCATCGAATATGAACGTGTTCGTGGCCCCGAGCGGGACGAGCGCGAGCGCATACGGGATTATGAGGAGTTCCACGGGCACCTGCACGAAAAAGAGCGGCAGGAGCAGGGAGGCCGCTGCATGGACTGCGGCGTGCCCTTCTGTCAGTCGGACTACGGCTGCCCCGTGGACAACCTGATCCCCGAGTGGAACGAGCTCGTCTATCGCGGCAAGTGGGATGAGGCCTTCCGGCGCCTCATGAAGACGAACAATTTCCCCGAGTACACCGGCCGCGTCTGCCCGGCCCCCTGCGAGCACGCCTGTGTGCTCGGTATCAACGAGCCAGCCGTTACCATCAAGGACAACGAGGCGCACATCATCGACCGGGCCTACAATTCGGGCCTCATGACGCCCCAGCCGCCGGCGGTGCGTACCGGGAAGCGGGTGGCCATCGTCGGGAGCGGTCCTGCGGGCCTCTCCGCAGCCGACCAGCTCAACAAGGCCGGACACAACGTCACGGTGTTCGAGCGCGATGACCGGATCGGCGGGCTCCTCATGTACGGTATTCCCAATATGAAACTGTCGAAGGAGCTCGTGGAACGACGCAACGGGCTGATGTCCGCCGAGGGCGTGGAGTTCCGCCCCGGTGTCGAGGTCGGCACGGACGTCGATCCGGAGGAGCTTGCAAAGACCTACGACGCGGTTCTGCTTGCCTGCGGTGCAACGAAGCCGCGGGATCTGCCGGCGCCCGGCCGCGAGAAGGCGGGAGTGCACTTTGCCATGGAGTTTCTCAAGGCAAACACGAAGCATCTTCTCGACGGCGCGTCGAGCGGCGGTAACGGAACGCAGGGAGACTTCATCGACGCTGCGGGAAAGGACGTCATCGTCATCGGCGGCGGTGACACCGGCGCGGACTGCATCGGCACGGCCATCCGCCACGGAGCAAAGAGCATCACGAACTTCGAGCTCATGCCGAAACCCCCCGCCGAGCGGGACGAGAGCATGCCCTGGCCGACCTACGCGCGTATCTACAAGATGGACTACTCACACGCCGAAACCGCCGCGAAGCAGGGTGAGGACCCCCGCGTGTACAGCATCATGACCAGGGAGTTTCTTGGAAACGGTAAGCTCGAGGGTGTTCGCACAGTTAACGTCAAGTGGGAGAAGAACCCGGGTGAGCGCCCGAGACCGGTGGAGATTCCCGGCACCGAGCAGGACTGGCCCGCCGATCTTGTGCTCCTGTCGATGGGTTTTCTCGGTCCCGAGCAGAATGTCGTTGAGACCATGGGGCTGGATACAGACCAGCGTTCGAACATCGCCGCGGCCTTCGAGGATCATCGTACCTCCCGCCAGGGGGTCTTCGCTGCCGGCGACGCCCGGCGCGGGCAGTCCCTCGTCGTGTGGGCTATCAAGGAGGGGCGGGTGGCCGCACGGGAGATCGACCGCTATCTCATGGGGAACACTGTACTGACATAGGCTGCGTCAGATGTAAGGCTATTTGTATCGAGGAGGGCATATCGACGCGCGAGATCGGGCGCGCGGCGGCACACGAGGTCGATGTAGCTCTTCGCCGCGTCGGGCTTTCCCGGTGTGAGCTCTATCCTCGCGAGCAGCGCGTTGACGACAACCGAGTCGGGCCGAAGCTCATAGGCCGGCAGCAGTGTACCTGCGGGCTTCCGCGTAGTTTTCGGCGGCAACCGAGAGGTTTGCGAGGTTCACCCTGCTCGCGACTGCATCGGGATCGATCTCGAGGGCCGCAGTGAGGGCTGCGCGGGCCTCGTCATGACGACCAAAACGGCCGTAGAGCATTGCGAGCCGATTTAGATGGCGGATGCGGGTAACGGCGTCGGCGTAGATGATCTGATAGTCGCCGAAGCGCTTGAGCTCGAGCTCGGCCACGACATTGCGCAGCGGAGCGCCGCATCTATTCCTTCCCGAGTCGGATCGAGGACACGGATGCGCTCGTAGGCCTGCAGTGCCTGACCGTCAATCAGACGGTAGAGACCTCCGCCACTGCCTGCGCGGAGGAACAGCGTGCCCCCCGGAGTGCTTGAGGTCTGCATGGCATAGTTGTAGATGCCCTGCTCGAGGAGTGAACTTCCGGGGTGGCCGACCACGCGGAAAAGCGGGTCGAGCTCGACGGCGAGACGATGGTTTCGGCGGGTAACTCATCGATGAAGCGGGCTGTACCCTCGCCAAGTGATGGGAACCCGGCGCGGTCGGCGGCGGCGCCCAGCACCGCCAGCAGCGCCATTGCCATGAGCAGAGGTGTTATCACACACGCCGCGCGAGATCCTCATTCCACACAGGTTCCCGATTCGTACCCTCTCTTTCATTCACGGAAGCTCCTTACGCATTTTGATGAGCCGGTGACCGGCAACCCATTCCTCGCCGGACACCCGCCGATACCCCAGTCGGGCGTAGAAGTCTTCGAGGTAGTAGTGCGGCGAGAGCTCCGCCACCGTCGCTGAGCGCTGTCGGGCCCGCTCCTCGAGCATGCCGACGATGCGCACACCGATGCCCTGTCCGCGGTATTCGGGGAGTACGGCGATCCGGGCAATGATGGCCCGCCCGTTGTCGACCGTAACGCGTCCGGTCGCCACGGGCGTCTCGCCGTCGAAAACGATGACGTGGGAGGCGATCGCATCGAGCTCGTCGAGCTCGAGTTCCCGCGGGATCCCCTGTTCCTCGACAAAAACCGCGACGCGGACCAGGGTCGCCGCAGCGCGCCCGTCCTCATCCTCGACAAGGCGATACCGGAGTTCCATGGCAGATATCATATCACGTAGGGGGCAACCTTGCGGCCGGGTTGGCGACTATCAATTGCCGGATGTTAAGAGAGGATGAGACCCTTCGGTGTTATCGGAACTTGTTGAACGAATGCTGTACGGCGGTTCCCTCTCGGGACCGCCGTTCGCTGACGCGCGCCCGAAATGGCGCACTCACTGAGAGGTGAGCGGGTTACGTTTCTCGATCGGCGTCGGATTCGTCGGCTTCGCCGTTCTCCTCGCCGTCCTCGTCGTTCTCTTCTTCTTCCGCGACGTAGCGTTCGTCCATCGGACCGCCCGGCGAGAGGTATTCGAGGTAGGACTGGTCCTCGCCCTCTCCCTCCGATCCGTCTTTGGTCTGCTTCTTCTGTCGTTTCTGCTCCTGCTTCTTCTTTTTCTGGAGCTGACGACGACGTTTATCTGCCTTGAATGAGCGTCTTGCCATAGAAGGCCTCCTTGCGAGTAAGTATGCCGTTGTACAGTGGAGAGCGAGAATGGCTGGCTCTCTCGGTTCACGCCCCGTGGAGCATGAAGAACGTGGCCTTTGCTATAAAGTATCACATGTGGAAGCTGAAGGGAAGCAGCTTCGAAGCGCCCGTGACACCCACCGCAATGTAGTCTATACTATTGGAACACAAAAACCTACGCAATCTGGAGAGAACACCATGACACACGTGCTGACCGAGGTCCCTGAGGTGCTGCTGATGGGGCCCGGACCGTCTGCGGTTCACCCCGAGACATACAAAGCGATGAGCGTGAGCACCCTCGGCCACATGGACCCGCAGTTCATCGGCATTATGGACGAAACGAGCGAGAAGCTGCGGAGCCTCATGAACACGAAGAATGCCGTCACATTTCCGGTATCCGGAACCGGCAGCGCCGGCATGGAGGCGTCCTTCGTCAACCTCGTCGAGCCCGGAGATCGGGTGCTGGTTCTGGTAAACGGTGTCTTCGGTACACGCATGACTGCCGTCGCGGGCCGTCTCGGTGCCGAGGTGGACACAATCGAAGCTGAGTGGGGCACGCCGATCGACGTCGCTGAAGTGAAAAAGCGTCTCGGTGAGCAGCGTTATAAGATCGTGGCGGTGGTGCACGCGGAGACATCCACCGGCGTGCGGAACCCGGTGGACGAGATCGGTGCACTGGTACGCGACACCGATGCGCTCTACCTCGTAGACGGTGTCACGAGCCTCGGCGGTATGCCCGTGAAGCTCGATGAGTGGGGCGTGGACGCGTTCTACAGCGGAACGCAGAAGTGCCTGTCGGTCCCGCCCGGTCTTGCGCCGGCATCGTTCTCCGACCGCGCAATTTCGGCAATCGAGAACCGAGAATCAAAGGTGCCGAACTGGTATCTGGATGTCTCCATGCTGTCGGCCTACTACCAGGGGCAGAGCAGGAAGCGAAGCTACCACCACACCGCTCCAATCAACATGATCTACGGCCTCCTGCAGGGGCTGGCACTGATCGAGGACGAGGGCTACGAGGCAGTGTATGACCGCCATCGGCACGTACACGAACGCCTCGTGGCGGGGATCGAGAAACTCGGCCTCTCCATGGTGGTAGACCCCGACTATCGGTTGCCGAACCTCAATGCCGTGACGGTTCCCGAGGGAGTCGACGAGGCGGCAGTCCGCCAGGCGCTGCGGAACAAACATCACATAGAAATCGGGGCCGGTCTCGGGCCACTCGCCGGGAGGATCTGGCGCGTGGGCATCATGGGGCACACCGCGCGGGAAACCAACGTAGACCGCTTCCTCTCCGCTCTCGCGGAAGAACTCGGAGCCTGAGACTCCCGGGTTTGTTGACCGCCTCCGATCGAGGTGCTACACTCCGCGAACGCATAATCATGCATTCGAAGTGCAGAATCATCGAGGGAGGACGAGATGGATTCGGTCAAATACACCCTGCCGGAATCGAAGATACCGAAGAGCTGGTACAACATTCAGGCCGACCTGCGAGACGCGGCGCCGCCGGTGCTTCATCCGCAGAGCAAGGAGCCCATCGGCCCTGAGGATCTCGCCGCTCTCTTCCCGATGGAGCTCATAAAACAGGAAGTCTCGACCGATCGGGAGATAGAGATTCCCGAGCCCGTGCGGGATATCTACCGTCAGTGGCGGCCGACGCCCCTCTACCGCGCGCGGCGCCTGGAGAAGGCCCTCGATACCCCGGCCCGCATCTACTACAAGTACGAAGGCGTGAGCCCGAGCGGCAGTCACAAACCCAACACGGCCGTCCCGCAGGCGTTTTACAACAGGGAATCGGGCGTCACGAAGCTGACCACCGAGACGGGCGCCGGGCAGTGGGGGAGCGCACTGTCGATGGCATGTACCTTTTTCGGGATGGAGTGCAGCGTGTACATGGTGAAGGTCAGCTATGACCAGAAGCCGTACAGGCGCGGGCTGATGGAGTCATTCGGCGCCAACGTCACTCCGAGTCCGAGCCGCACTACTGCCTCCGGGCGCGCCGTGCTGGAGGAGCATCCCGACTCTACCGGCTCTCTCGGTATCGCCATCTCCGAGGCGGTCGAGGTGGCGGCAACCCGCGACGATACGAACTACGCACTCGGAAGCGTCCTGAATCACGTGTTGACCCATCAGACGGTGATCGGTCTCGAGACCATGGAACAGATGGCGGCCGCCGACGACGAGCCGGATATCCTCATCGGCTGCACCGGCGGCGGCTCGAACTTCGCCGGCATGTGCTTCCCCTACGTGGGAGAGAACCTGCGAGGCGAGAAGAACTACCGCGTCATAGCGGTGGAGCCCGCCGCCTGTCCGACCCTCACCAAGGGCCCCTACGCCTACGATTACGGCGACACCGCCCATCTTACCCCCATCGTAAAGATGCACACCCTCGGCAGCGGCTTCGTGCCGCCCGGCTTCCACGCGGGCGGACTGCGGTATCACGGGATGGCGCCGCTTGTGAGCCAGTTGCACTCCGAGGGCCACATCGAAGCCACCGCCTATGACCAGCTCCGCACCTTCGCCGCCGGAATTCAGTTCGCCCAGGCTGAGGGAATCCTGCCCGCTCCTGAGGCGAATCACGCCGTGGCTACGGCCATCGACGAGGCACTTGTCTGCAGGGAGTCGGGCGAGAGCAAGGCGATCCTGTTCAACCTCTGCGGGCACGGGCAGTTCGACATGCAGGCCTATCTCGACTATAACGCCGGCAAGCTGGTGGCCTACGAGTATCCGGAAGAGGAGGTCGCCATGGCGCTCTCCGGTCTTCCGAGCGTCTCCGGGTAGGCGGGCTACGGCGGGACGGCGAAACACAAACGGGCGGTACGGCATGATAACGCTGAAGAACGTCACGATGCACCGTGACGACGAAATGATTCTCGACGG
>CAZVXU010000150.1:0-6261 GCA_964631585.1 uncultured Spirochaetaceae bacterium
CGGCGGAAGCCGGCGGCAAGCTCTTCGGCTCCCGCGGGACTGTTCCCCACACCCTGCCAGATGGGCGGCTTGCCCCCGCCCTTGCCGTCGACCAGCGGCAAGAGCTCGCTGCGAATGTGGTTGAAGTCGATTTCCGCGCCCTCGGTAGCCACGATGATCCACTGAAGACGATCGTCGGCTTCATTCGTCAGGAGGGCGGCAATGCCGGGGCGTTCCGCGAGATCCTCCGCGACGGCCCGAAAGAGCTCCTTGGCTTCATCGGTGAAGTGGTGAGTGATGACGGAGGGCGCCTCGGAGCCCGCGGCGTCGGCGCCGACATCGCCGTCGGCCGCTACCAGCCCCTTGGCGATCTGCGCGGCAAGGCGCTTCTGCAGGCGACCGATGTCGTACTCGGCCTGCCGGAGGTTTTCCTCGAGCTTTGCCGCCCGCTCGGGGAGCTCCGGGACCTTCGCGGAGAAGGCATCGACCAGGGTGTTGCAGACCTCGGTCTTCAGCCGGTAATCGGCAAGCGCACGGTCGCCGATCTTCCACACGGTGCGCACGTTGCCGCGGATCGTCTCGGTCCCGATGAGCTTGACGATGCCGACCTCGCCCGTGCGCGTGCAGTGCACCCCGCCGCAGGCGACGCGGTCTGTGCCCTCAACCTCGACAATGCGGATCCTTCCCTCGAACTTCGGCGGGCGGCGCAGGCCGAGTTCCGCTGCCTGGCCGCTTTCGGCCTGGAAGGTCGTGACCGGCCGGTTCTCGCCAACCACGGCGTTTGCCCGCTCCTCGGCCCGCTCGAGGTCCTCGGGTGGAATGTCGGCTGCGTCGAAGTCCACGGTTGTGTACTCCTCGCCCTGATGCACCGAGATCGTCTCGTAGCCCCCAACTTCGATCATCACCGCGGAGATGATGTGCTGTCCGGTGTGCTGCTGCATGTAATCGCGGCGCATTGCCTCGTCGAGTCGGCCGTGGACGGTCGCGCCTGCCGCAGCCGGCACGGCGTCAACGAGATGCAGAATCCGGCCGTCGCGCTTCTGCACGTCGAGGACCGGTATGTCGTTGAGCTGCCCGCGGTCCGCCGGCTGGCCGCCGCCCTCGGGATAGAAGCAGGTGCGGTCGAGCTCGACCCAGATGCGTCCGGCGGGCCCGCCGCGTCCGCCGTTACCGCGTGCGCCGCCGCGTTCGTCGCCGCCGCCGCCCTCCGCGGTTTCGGTTGCCACGATGCGCGCGTCGAACTCGGTCTGGTATGGATTCTGATAGTAGAGTGCCTCGGTCATGGCTGAAGTATAGTCACGGGGGTAGGGCCGCGGAAACCGGTGGAGGCTTTCGCCGTAAGAGCCTTACTCGGTCTGGGTCTCTACTTCGTTCCGGATGCCAGCTCCGATTGATGAAAGAACCGCTGAGCGAAGAGGTAGAGGGCGACCACCGGCAGGACCGACATCGCCGCCGAGGACATGGTCGGCACCCAGCGAACGAGAGTTTCGTCGCGAAATGAGACGATGGCGACGGGAAGCGTCAGCTTGATCTGGTCGGTTATAACGACGAGCGTCCAGTAGTACTCGTTCCAGTTGCGAACGAGTTGAATCAACGCTACGGAGAGGAGAGCCGGCAGCGCAGAGCTGAGGTAGACGTGCCAGAGTGTGGATCCCGGTCCCGCCCCGTCGATCTGGGATGCCTCATCGAGCTCGCGCGGAACCTGAAGGAAGAACTGGCGCATCATGAAGATCACGTAGCCGTGGGCGAGATGGGGAATGATGAGCCCCCGGTAGGTGTTGATCCATTGAAAACCGTTTATCACCATAAAGAGCGGCAGCATCACCGCCTGTGGCGGGATCATCATGGTACACAGGACGAGGAAGAACAGGAGCTCCCGGCCGCGGAATTGCCAGCGCGCAAAGGCATAGGCGGCGAGTACGCCGGTTACGAGCTGGCCGGTGGTGAGAAAGGTCGATACCATGACGGAATTGAGAAACCAGCGCCCGTACGGCGTGAGATCGAACACCTCCCGATATCCGTCGAGCCCGGTTTCCGTCGGTAAAACGTAGAGGAAGCGGTCGAGGACCGATCCGGGCGAGGAAAAGGATACGCTCACCATCCATATGAATGGCAGAAGTACGATGACCGCGAACGCGGCGACGATGAACACGACGGTTCCGTTGTTTCGGCGTTTCACAATCTGCCTCCGGACCTAGCGATAGAACACGAAGCGCTGAACCAGCTGTACGAACACGACCGTCACAAGAAGCATAAAGAGAAAGAGCAGGGTAGCGGCGGCACTGGCCACGCCCGTGTCGAAGAATCGAAAGGCCTCCCGCCATACGTAGTACACCCAGACGCCGGTCGCATTGCTCGGTCCCCCGTTGGTCAGAATCTGAACAGTGGCAAAGACCTGGAACGAAAACAACGTCGTCATCACGAACACGAATAGGGTCACCGGCGAGAGAAGTGGAATCGTGATGCGGAGCGTCTTCCGCAACGGTCCTGCGCCGTCGATGCTCGCGGCCTCGTACAGCTGCCGGTCAATCTGCTTGAGCCCCGACATGAACAGGATGACGTTGTAGCCGAAGGACTGCCACACGCCCACAATGATGATGGCCGCCATCGCGCTGCGGGGGGCGTTCAGCCAGTTCGGACCGGTTACACCGATGTCCCCGAGAAACGCGTTGATCGGGCCGTGGAGCGAATTGAACATCGTATAGAACGACAGACTCGCCGCGGACACCGATATAACGACCGGAATGAAGTAGAGCATCCGGAAGAAAGGTCGGACGCGGCCCGTCGATTCGATGAGAAGCGCGAAGAAAAAGCCGAGCACGATGGACAGCGGTGTCTGCAACACGACATAGAAATACGTATTGGACAGGGTCTCCCGGAATACGGGATCGGAGAACAGTCGCACGTAGTTGGCCAGGCCGACGAAGCGGGTCTCGCCGGATATGAGATCCCACTCGTTGAAACTTATGAATACCGAGTAGAAGAACGGATAGATGAAGAAGATCGAGAAAAGCCCGACGGCCGGCACCAGATACAGGTACGGAACCGGCCTGACGGGCTTTTTCGCGGAGGAGGCTACCACGGCGCCGTTACCACCCGAGGATTCTCTCAGCCTCCGTGGCTGCGTTGTTCAGCGCTTCCTCACCGCTCTGTTCCTGATTGAACGCTGCGTACATGTTGTCGAGCATGTTCTGCGTGATGCGTGCTCCCGTCGTGCCGGGCCAGTTGTACCAGCCGACGAGATCCTCTATCTGCTCGTACGATCGAAGCGCCTGCGGGTTCTCTGCCACGAAGTCCGAGAGCAGGCCGTCCTCGTCAAGAAGGCTCTGCCGCGGTGACATGTAGCCGAGTTCTTCTACGATCACCTGTGTAGATTCAGGGGAAAGCGCAAACTTGATGAACTCCCACGCCGCGGCCTGCTTTTCCTCGCTCTTGGGCATGATATAGATGTTGCTGCCGCCTGCGGGAATTCGACGTTCGTTGCGGCGCTGTGCGTCGTCATGCTCCGGCAACAAGAGGATTCCAAGGTCGAAGTCCGCATTGCGATTGAAGCGGGCGAGGTTGCCTGTCGTTGCCACGATCATTGCAAGGGATCCGTTGGTGAAGTTGTCCGCAGCCTCGCTACCGGAAATATTCGGCCAGCTGCCGTCCTCGTGCATCATCCCGAGCCACATGTCCATAACACGCATGCCGGCCTCATTGTTGAACAGCACTTCTTCGGCTTCTGCGTCGGCCATGCGACCCCCGAAGCTTTCGAGGAGCTGCTGGAACTGCCAGGTATCGAAATCCAGCTGAAACGCGATGCCGTGTGCGTCGTCATGTGTCTCGTGGGCTACCCGCGCCCATTCGCGCAGCTCCATCCACGTCTCCGGCGCTTCGGATGCGTCGATGCCGGCCTCCCGCATGAGATCCTTGTTGACGTAGATCAGTGGAGTGCTGACGGCGTAGGGCAGGGCGAACTGCTCGCCTGTCTCAGGATCCTGGGCAAGCCGGAGCATCTCGGGGATGAAGTCGTCGGTGGAGTATCCGTCACGCTCGATGTAGTCGGAGACGCTGACGACGTCGAGTCCCTCACGCATGTAGTTGCTCGAGGAGAGGCCCATGATCGCAACCTCGGGAAGCTGATCCGCCACCGCGAGCTGCTGCAGCCGCTCGAGAAGGCCGCCGTACCACCCGGGAACGTTCTCGTGGGTGACAACGATCCCGTCCTGCGAGGCGTTGAACGCGTCCACGACGCGACCGATGGCCTCCCCGCGTTCACCGCCGAAGACGTGCAGGAACTTCACTTCAACCGGCGCCCGGGACTCCTCGGAAGCCGGCGCCGGCTGTGGCTCTTCGGCGCCTCCGCCGGCGAATACCGCCGCACTTGTAATAGCCAGAACCATCGCGAGCACTGACAGTCTTTTCATTGGTCTCTCCTTTTCTAACCGTTGCCGAATGATCGCCGTAGTCTTCGGACGCTATGTGAGCATCTCATTAAAACGATGTTAGAAACATGTGAGAATTAGTCAGGAATGCCCCGGGAATCGCGCTACCCGATTGACGCTCGCCGGCGGGGGTCATACCGTCACTTCCGATGACCTGTATGCCGATCGTGCCAAACCCGGCCGGAGGATTCCGGCGGCTGTGGGGCCTGCGAAGAAACCCGGAGGAGACAGAACCAGGACGACGGGACGATACCGCCGCGTGGCCCTGGCAGAGCGAGCCTGTTGATGTACGGTCGGTGAGACTACGGATCGTCCACGTCAACGACACGCACCACTTTCACCTCGGCGATGCCCCGGTCGGTGGCACGACCACCGGGGACGGACAAGACGACGCCGAGACGCCGTTCCCGGACAGTCCACTCGGGTCGCTGGCCACTCTCATCGCGGGTGGGCGTGAATCGGGGATCGACACGTTGTACCTGTCCGCAGGCGATGAGCATACCGGCACCTCGCTCGACGAGCTTCTCGGATATACCCCCGAGCTCTTCTCCCGAAGCGTTGCCTATGAGATGCAGTCCGCGATGGGGCTCGACGCTGCGGCTGTCGGCAATCACGATCTCGATCGGGGCCCCGCCATCCTCGAGCAGGCCGCCCGGATGAGTGCCCGCTTCCCGCTGCTTTCGGCGAATCTCGTCGGATCGAGGCAGTTCACGACGTTCTGTCATGCCGTCGTCGGGCTCACGTCAGGCGGGATCCGGATTGTCGTCGTCGGGCTGACCACTGAGGAACAGGTGCAGGTGCGCTCGAAGCTCGACGACGGACTGCGGGTTTCGGATCCCCTCGAAGCCGCCCGCTTCTGGGTCGACACGCTCTCTCCCTCGACCGACGTCGTCGTAGTTCTCAGTCACCTCGGGCTCAATGAGCCAGGCAGCCGGCACACGGTTCGCGTCGACGACCGGGCCCTTGCCCATGCGC
This sequence comes from uncultured Spirochaetaceae bacterium, assembly GCA_964631585.1. GTDB lineage: Bacteria > Spirochaetota > Spirochaetia > DSM-27196 > PWMO01 > JAAAOH01. The sequence continues at coordinate 5,382 of CAZVXU010000150.1, forward strand.
TGGGCAACGTGGACCGCCGGGACACGCCGCTGCTGATTATCGGCAGCCACACGCACTCGGTCATAGACCACGAAACGGCACCGCTGCACATCGCCGGCATCCCGGTCTTCCAGGCGGGGTGTAACCTCGAACGGGCGGGCGTCATCGACATCGATCACCGAAATACGCGTGGTCGCGTCGTTCGTCTTGAGAGGGGCAGTCTCCAGAACCCCACGTTGGTAAACCCTGCCCGGGCGGCCGCAGCGGAAGTCGGGGCCGCCGTCTTACGGCCCGTGACGAGAATCGGCGAGCGTGAGCGGGCCGCGAAAGAGACGGTGCTCGAGGATCGGCTGAGCGGTGAGTGCGGCATCGCCAACAAGATCTGCGACGTCCTGCGCGACTATATGCACGAATCAGCCCAACACGAGATCGCTCAACACGGGAGCGCCCAACACCTCGTCGTGGCCTGTGACGCATCGGGCATCCTGGGAGGTATCGGAGAGAGCGCTGAGCTGCGCGTGGACGATCTCTATCGCATACTCCCTTACGCAGACAGCCTGTACCAGGCCGTCGTAAAACCCGCGGACCTGCTGTCCATTCTGGCGAGCAACGTGCTGAGACGCCTGCCACCGGATTCGCTGAGGAGCAGAGGTGGCCCGGTCGACCCTACCGACTGGGCCCGCATCGCCCGCGGCTTTCTGCATTTCTCCGGCAACCTGCGCTACCGTGCGGGGTTGTCGGGGTTGCGTTGGGCTACCCTCGACGGGACGCCGCTCTCGAGCCTGCCGGAACGCCGGAGCATCCGCATGATCTGCAATTCATTCTCGGCCATGGGCAACCAGGGATGGGGGCCGCTTGACACTGCCGCCTTCGAAGAGTTCGGGTCGGTGTCACTCCCGGG
>CAZVXU010000151.1:0-3224 GCA_964631585.1 uncultured Spirochaetaceae bacterium
CGTTAGGGCAGCGGGAACTCGAAGCACACCCGGACGCCCGGCTCATTGTCCTCGAATCGGACCGCGCCGCCGAGTTGCCGGGCGAGGCCTGTGACGAGCTGCAAACCGAGGGACTGGGGATGCTCGACGTCCTCTGCCGGCATGCCCGGACCGTTGTCTGCAACTTCGAGCCTGACCCGCCCGTCAGTGTAGGTGATGGACATGGAGATTTCACCCTCCCCGTCGCCGTATGCGTATTTGAGTGCGTTGGACAGAAGCTCGTTAACGACCATGCCGAGGGGGATGGCGTGATCGATATCGATACTGAACTCGTCGACGGCCCTGGTTACCGTGGCGCCGCCTTTTGAGACGTCCATCGAGCGGGTGACCGTGGCCACGAGGTCGTCCATATACGCGCGGATATCGATGCGCGCGAGAGACGGAGACTCGTAGAGATGTTCGTGGACGAGGGCCATCGACTGGATGCGGGTCCGGGCGTCCTGGAAATACTCCAGCGATTTCTCATCATCTACAAGACTGCTCTGGATGCTGAGCATCGAGGAGACGACCTGGAGATTGTTCTTGACCCGATGGTGAATCTCCCGCAGCAGTGTTTCCTTTTCTTGCAACGACTCGGCCGTCGTACGGGCGGTTACTCCGCGGCGGCGTGCGACTTCGTAGCTCAACAAGGCGATTGAGAATAGAAGCAGGAAGGCCGAGACGGCGAGGAGAATTTCCAGCTGATACTTCTCCCACAGGCCCTCCGGGCGGTTGTACACGATACTCTCGGGCGGCAGATCCTCTTCGCTGATGCCGTAGGGTCCGAGAGCCGCCAGGTCGAATACCGGGAGGTTCGGGCTCTCCTCCATCACCGGGATGGTATCGGGATTCTCGCCGCCGAGGACGCGCCGAGCGAGCCGGGCGGCGTATAGTCCCTGTTGCCGGCCGCTCGTCATATAGCCGCCGGCGATTCCCGTCCCCATGTAGAAGTCCCACAGCGAGAATACCGGTACATCCAGCGTTTCCACGACATGCACGCCGCTTCGGTAGAAGTCGAGAGGTGTCCCCGCCTCGTTCCGCACGAGACCCACAAGAAGGGCCAGGGTGTCATCGCCTGTCTCTTCTCCGAGGCGGGCGAGGGATTCCAGCGTAAGGGGGTGATGTACTTTGGGTTCGAGGTCATAATCCGCAAGGGCTTCAAGCACGAGTCTGACGTTCTGGTCACTCGTTGCCGTGCGATCGGAGAGAATCAACAGTCGTGTTCTATCGGGAAACAGCCGTCGGACCTCTTCGAGCGTTTGTTCCACGCTCAGCGCCTCGGCGACACCGGTGACGTTCTCCATCCCGGCAACGAGCTCGGGGCTGTAATCGTTGATACCTGCGAACACAAGTGGTACCGACGGCCACAGCCGTTCCCGCGCGTATTTCACGAACTCCAGGGCGAAATTGTCGGATGCAATGATGACGTCAAAGGACCACGCCCGGTATTTCTGCTCCAGAAACGAAGCGAGGTCATCCATGTAGGCAGGACTGTTGTGGTACTTGGCATCGAGAGCTTCGCTGTGCACCGTTGCCGTGCTCTCAGGGTCGCGTTCCAGCACGTCGCGGATAGCGGCGTCCAGGTCCACCGTCCACTTGAAGTCGAGACCGTAAGAGTGAAGCACGAGAACTCGGTTCTCGCTTTGCGCATGTGAGATGCCCGTGGTCAGAAGCGCAAGTGCAACCGCGAGCCCTCCGATCAAGTGCTTGCGCAGTGCGATCTGCATAGATGGTAGATCGATTCTACGGCTCTCGGCCGATCAGGTAAAGCCCGATCGCGGCGGCTTCTGCGGGCGTGGCCCTCGCGTCGGGTGGAGAGCACATGCGCGCCTCTTTATGACCGCTTTCCTAAACATTGCGGCTTCAAGTATCATGGATTGAGGTGATGGGATACGCGCGGCTGAGTCGAGAGAGAAGGAGGCCCGGGTATGATGGCGGAGAGTCTATTCGTTGTTGTCGCAGTGGTCGCCGTCGGTGCCGTGGCCGTTTCATCGACCCTTCGCCGGCGAGCGCTCGGCCCTCGGCGGGTGCGCGGCCCCGGGCGGAGGCGCCCACCGGTAAACACCAATCGAGACGGCGTCGCGATCGACGGATACGATCCGGTTGCCTATTTCGTCGAAGGGCAACCTCGGAGGGGATCGAGTGAAATCGCGATGAGCTGGGGCGGCGCCACGTGGCATTTCAGCGACTCCGACCACAGAGATGCGTTCGCCGCCGATCCGGCCCGCTATGCGCCCGCCTACGGGGGGTACTGTGCCTGGGCGGCATCGAGGGGAAAGATTGCCCCTGTCGATCCGCGCGCGTGGCATATCGAAGACGGGCGGCTCTTTCTCAATTACAACACCAGGGTGAACCGCCGCTTTGCGGAGAACGCCTCGGATTGCATCGCCGCCGGGGACAAGAGCTGGCCCGAAGTCCGGCGCCGGCACCTCTCGCTCCTCTCTCCCTCTGATCCGGCGGACGGCGACCGGTGAGCGACGGACCCGTCCGCCGCGGCGACGCCACCGACGGCGGCGCTCCCGGTCGCATGCCGGGCGGGCCGGTTGCGCCGGTGGGGCCGGCCGACGCGGTGCGCCGGGGGCCCACATCACCTGCGCTCGTTATCGAAGCGCTGCTTCTCTTCGGCGTCGTGCCCTTTCTGTTCCTCTTCGAACTTCCGCGTGGCATCATGCCTGCGGTGATGCTCCTCGCCCTTGCCTATGCGATGGTGCAGGGCAGGCGCCACAGACTGATTCCGAAGCGCTCGTTCGGCCTGAACGGTTTCCGGCGGTTCGGGCCGATGCTGCTGGTGTTCGCCCTTTTCGCCCTCGCCTCAACGGCGGCAGTGGCGCTCCTCGAGCCTGAGAGACTGTTTTCGGTAGTCCGCACCGACATCGGGCTCTGGCTGCTCATGCTCGTGATCTACTGTTGTTTCTCGGTGTATCCCCAGGCCCTGCTCTTCCGCGCCTTCTTCATCGAGCGCTACGGGAGCCTCTTCCGGGACGAGCGAGCGCTGGTGCTGGTGAACGCCGCGGCCTTCGCGTGGGCACACAATATCATAGCCCACCCGCTCGTCTATGTTTTGACCTTCTGCGGCGGCATTCTCTTCACCCGAACGTGGCTGAAAAGCCGCTCCCTCCTCGCGGTGTCGACCGAGCACGCCCTCTACGGCTTCTGGCTCTTTACCGTGGGCCTCGGCGGGTACTTCGCCTTTCCCGGCGGGTGAG
>CAZVXU010000151.1:3324-6207 GCA_964631585.1 uncultured Spirochaetaceae bacterium
TCCTTGAACCCCTGCATGATGTAGAGGCCGGCGGTGCCGCCGGGATCGGGCTTGCCGATGGTCTTCTCCTGGTAGTAGGCGGGGCGCCCGTGCTGGGCCTGCATGTCCTTGGTCTTCTCGAGCCCCTCGGCGGCGGCGGCGTAGGCCGCCGCGAAGGCTTCGGCGGGGCTCACGTCGCCGGCGTTTTTCAGCGACTCGGCGACCGGCTGCATGACATCGATGATGGTCTTGTCGCCGGGCTTTGATTTCCCCCGTTCCATGAGACCGTTGACGAAGGCGTCGAAGAGCTCGGCCATGTCGGCTACCGAGAGCTCATCCTGGCCCTGCACGGCTTTTCCGCCGCGCATGAACCCGGTGGCAAGCAGGGTGCCCATGGTGGATGGAGCCGCCTTGTTCATCTGCATGCCCATCTGCATCAGCGCCTTGCCGAGATCGCCGGCTTCCTGCGAGCTCATGAACTCGTCGGCCGCCTTGAAGGCCTTGGCCATGGTAATGCCGAGGTCACCATCACCCATCTCACCGTCGATTCTGATGAGCTCGTCGCGCTGTTCGTCCATGATCTCCCGCGTGCGGGCGATAGCCCCCTGAAGATCCTGCAAGCTTATGCTGCTCATGGCGTCCCCCCGTGCCTCAGAGCTGTGCCTGTTCGAAGAACGGCGTACGGGCCGGCTTGGCGAGCAGGCTCTTGAGCTCGTCGTCGAGCTTGAGAAGCGAAATCGAGGCGCCGGCCATCTCGAGAGACGTTGCAAACTCACCGACGTAGACGTTAAAGACCTTGAGGCCCTTCTCCTCGGCGACCTTGTGGATGCTGCGGTAGAGAACGTAGAGCTCTTCCTTCGGCGTGGCACCGAGTCCGTTCACGAGGATCGAAACCTCATCACCCTTGGAGTAGGGGAGGTCGTCGATGATCGGATCCATCATCTCCCGCACGATCTCGTCGGCACTCTTGAGGTCCCCGCGGCGCACACCGGGCTCACCGTGGATGCCCATGCCGATCTCCATCTCGTTATCACCGAGCTGGAACTGTGGCTTTCCGACTTCAGGGACGATGTTCGGCCACAGCGCAACGCCCATGGTGCGGACGTTGGCGGCCGCCTTGTCGGCGATGCGCTTGACCTCGTCGAGGTCGGCCAGCTCATCTGCTTTCGCGCCCGCGCACTTGTAGACGTAGAAAATGCCGGCGACACCGCGGCGGTTTTCCTCTTTGCCCTTGGGTGCGGAGGCGACGTCTTCACCGGCAACGAGTTGCTCGACGCGGATATCTTCGGTGGCCGCCATTTCCTTGGCCATGTCGAAGTTCATGACGTCGCCGCCGTAGTTTCCGTAGATGTAGAGCACGCCTGCGCCGCTGTCGATGGCCTTCGTGACTTCGAGCATCTGCTCGGAGCTCGGGGACTGGAACACGTCTCCGACGGAGCACCCGTCGAGAATACCGTCACCCACATAGCCGAGGAAGAGCGGCAAATGCCCGGATCCCCCACCGGTGGCGAGGCCGACCTTGCCTTTCTTCTTCTCGCCCGCCTTCACGATGCAATGCATATCGTCGTTCACGTAGGTAACCTGATCGGGATGCGCGGCGAGGATTCCCTCGAGCATCTCGTTGACGAAGTTCTTTGGATCATTGAGAAACTTTTTCATGGCCCATTCTCCTTGTTGCGGTCCGGGCGTGCCGATAACCGCTGTCTCGGCAATTAAATAAATTTAGATTCTATAACTACGAGTGTAACATGGAATGATGCACTGTCAAGGCATTTGGCGGACCGCCGGGAGGCCTGAGCGCGGTGAGGGCTACTGTAGCGCGGTCAGGGGAGTCGTGAGCCAGGGAAGCATTACCGAATTGCACACTTTTGATGCTTCGCATCTCAATTGTTTTAGTTTGAGCTAAAACTCCTTCAAAGCCGGAATTGACAAATCGGCCGGTCAGGTTTAGGGTGATGCCAGTTGCCATGGGGATGGGTAGCGGATGGGTACTCGGATAAAAGACATTGCTCGACGTGCGGAAGTCTCCGAAGCCACGGTTTCTCTCGTGCTGAACCAGAAACCGGGAGTCAGCACGTTCACCAGGGACCGCATCCTCAAACTCGCCCGGGAGATGGATTACGGAGCGACCCAGCGCCAGGTCCTCTCCACCCGCACAGGCACCATCCGGTTTCTCAAAATCGCCACCCACGGCCACACGGTTAATCGCGACCACAACGTCTTCCTCGCCGACTACATAGACGGCCTCACCCGAAGCGCTCGCGCCCTCGGGTATAATCTGGAGATCAGCGCGTTTGCCGGTGCCGGCATCGAAGAAATCGTCAACAGTGTGCGCGGAGCGTCCCTCAAGGGTATCGTCGTTCTCGGAACCGAGCTCGGCCCGGAAGCCATACAGAGCTTCGCGCATCTTCCCATGCCCTTTGTCTTTCTCGATACCTACTACGATTTTCTGCCCTTTGACTTCGTCGACATGAACAACAAGGACGCGGTGTATGACATCATCATGCACCTCATCGAGAACGGGCACGAGAGCGTCGGCTTCGTACGCAGCCCGGTGAACACCCACAACTTCTTTCTGCGAGACGAAGGATTCCACCAGACGATGACGGAGCTCGGCATGTCGATTCCGACGGTCAATGTGTTCAACGTCGATTCGACCTTTGACGGTGCCTACCGGGACATGCTCGAGCTTCTCGAGGGGCGCGCAGAGATGCCCACGGCGCTCTTCTGTACCAACGACATCATGGCCTACGGCACCATCAAAGCGCTTCGCGAGCGCGGCTGGCGGGTCCCCGAGGACGTTTCGGTGGTCGGCTTCGACGATCTACCGCTGTCGGCGGTGATGGAGCCGCCGCTTACCACCATGCAGGTCTCCAAAAAGCGGATGGGCGAGATGGCCGTGCA
>CAZVXU010000152.1:0-6187 GCA_964631585.1 uncultured Spirochaetaceae bacterium
CGCCGCCGGCCGCGTCCCCGGCGCCAGCCCCGCCGCGGGCCGGAGCCGCGTCCTCGTTATCGAACACCACCCGACTCGCACCCTCCCGCCCCTCGACGACCTGCTCGAGCGCGTCCGGAAGCCGCCACGCCTTCCGCACACGCGGCAGCAGCGTTGAACCGGCCTGCTCCGCCCCCTCGATGAGACACTGGCGCACGTCATCACCCTGCCAGAGCTTGCTCTCGAGATAACTCTTCTCGCCGAGCTCGGTGCGCACCACCACGAGCTGCTCGATGCCGAGGGTCGAGAGATCTCGAAGCATGCGGCGGAGAACGATGGGGCGGGGATGGCCGAGGAGCAGGCGCACCGGGTGGAGGGGCCGCGGCCCGGCGGCGAGGCTTCCTGAAACCGCAGGGCCGCCCCTCGACACGGCGGCACCGGGGTCCTCCGCGCCGCCCTGCGGCCCGGCCCCGGGTCGCGATTCCCCGGTCTCGCTGCCGGGCTCGAAGCCGACCGTGACGCAGCCGTCGGCCTCGACTGCAACGAGCCGCCCCGTACCGACGGGCCCGTCAACCACCCCGGCCCGAAAAGAGTCGCCAGGGCCGAGCCCGAGCACGTCGACGATGTGGCGCGCCCGCCGGTCCGTCGCAGGCAGGTCGAGGACGGACGCGGAAACACGGGCCGACGCGGTGGCAGGAAAAGACGCCCCGGTCGGCGCCGTCGTGAGCTCTTCGGGGTCGAAGAGCACGATGTTCATGAGACCTTGTGGCGCTTGATCTTCTTGGTCGTGGTCATCTCCATGGGCTCGCGCAACACGCTGATGCGCTTTATGCGCTGGTAGGGCATGAGGTCCTTGTTGACCTCGTCGACGATCTCCTGAAGGCGCGCCTCGATGGCATCCCAGTCGGCGGTCTCGACCGCCGCGCCACCGTCGCCGCTCTCGCCTTTGGCCCCGCCCTCCGCCCGGGAGGCAACGTATTCGAGGTCCGGGTAGATATAGGCCTCGACGTCCTCTTCCCTGAGCTCCTCATTAGAGATGAACCCCTTCACCATGATCTGATCCACCTCGTCGTAGAGCTGGAAGTGATCCTCGATCTCCTCGGGGTACACGTTCTTCCCGCCGGCGGTAACGATGAGCGACTTCTTGCGACCGGTAAGGTAGAGATAGTTCTCGCTGTCGAGCCGCCCCATATCACCCGTGCGGAAGTAGCCGTCCTCGGTGAACACCTCCGCCGTGGATTCCTCGTCGTCGTAGTAGCCCTTCATGACCATGGAGCCCTTCACCACGATCTCGCCGACACCGCGCTCGTCGGGCTCGAAGATTTTCATGTCGGTCTGCGGAATCACTTTGCCGACCGACTCTTCCTTGTAGTGCTCGACCGGATTGAGGCAGATAATGGGAGAGGTCTCGGTCAGTCCGTAGCCCTGCACGAAATCGATGCCGAGCTGGTTGAACTTGCGAAACGTAGCCGGCGCGAGCGGTCCGCCGCCGCTTATGCAGATGCGAATGGTGTCGAGCGATGCCTTCTCGAGCACCGAGCCGAAGAGCTTCTTGCCGACGTTCTTCCCGGTTGCATGTTTGATCACCCCGCTTATTGCCATGAGGGTGCGCATGATGCCGTAGACGAGGGGCCCCTTCTCCCTGATGCCGCGGAGGATGCCCTTGAGCAACTTGTTGAAGAGCATCGGGATACCGAGGAGCATGGTCACCTGTCCCCGCTTGAGGTCCGCGAGGATCTGCTTCACGACCATCCGTTTCGCGAAGACGATCTCCGCGCCCACCGAGATGGACTCGATGAACACCGCGAGCATCGTGTAGGAGTGATGCAGCGGCAGGAGCGCGTAGAAGATGTCGTCGTGTCGAATGTAGAGGTTTCCCTGCGCGAGGAGCGCGTCGCTTGTGATGTTCTTGTGGGTGAGCATCACGCCCTTCGCCGAGCCCGTGGTGCCGGAGGTGAACAGGATCGCGGCGAGGTCTTCCTCGTCCCGTGTCGCCCGGTCGGCCAGCTGATCCTGCGGGAAATTGAAGATGTAGTTCTCCCGGTCCGGGGCAAGCGAGATCTTCGCGCCCTTCGATGGAGCATCGAAATCATCGTACTTCTCGCTGTCGACGAACACCGCCTTAACGCCGGCGCGCCCCATGAGACCGGAAATGTCCCTGCTGTGCAGCTGATAGTCGATGGGCACCACCACGCCGCCGGCATAGAGAACCGCGAGGTAGGCGCTCGCCCACTCGGGAGAGTTCTTCCCCGTCACCGCGACTCGGTCGCCCGGCTGAACGCCAAGCCCCGCCAGATAGCGGGCTGCCGCCCGCACCCGGCGGCGCACCTCGGCGTAGGTCAGCGTCATCTCCTCCGGCTCGAAAGCCGTAAAGGCGCGACGACTGGAAAAACGGTCGACGGTGATATCGAAGAGCTCCGGCAACGTCGGCCAATCCCCCTTGATATCGACGACACTCGATTTGCCGTTTCGGTAGTTGTCTAAGAAATCCCATGGACGTGACATCTGATCCTCCTGCGTGCCGTGCCTAAGTGCTGTAATCCCGTGCCAGTTTCGCAAGGGAGCGGGTGATCTGCTCGAGTGGCACGTTCTGCACACCGAGCAAGTGTTGAAGAAGAAGGCCGTCGATCGAGGAGAGCATGACCCGCGCGACGATACCGTGATCGCTGCGACCCGGGAGAATCCGGTGCAGTCCCTGTTCGATGAGAGCCGCCCAGCGCTCGTATTCCTGGGTGAAACGCTCGCGAAGCGATGAGTTTCCAGTGAGCGCCTCCTGTATGAGGTACACGTGAATATGGCCGCGCGTCTCGGAGGTCGTAATCGTCTTGAACACCAGCCACAGCACCTCCTCCGCTGACACCCCCTGACCGCTCTCCTCTAACCAGGAGAAAATCTTGTCGGTGATGTACTCCATGTGGCGCTCGGAGATGTCGAAGATGAGCTCGCCCTTGGACGGGTAGTAGTAGTAGAGCGTGCCCTTGCTGATCCCCACTTCCTGCGCGATGTCGGCGAGGCTGGTTGAGGCGACGCCCTTTTCGATGATGAGCTTGGAGGCGCCTTGAATGATCTTCTCACGGTATCCCGTTTGCCCGTCTCGGGTTCGAGCCATAGCCCCTCGCTTTCAGCCGCACGGCCGGTTCCCGTTACCTTAGCCAGACGAGAAGCCGTTGTCAACAAATTTGCTCTCCCCTGCGAATCCGGGTATACTCACGAGCTCATGGAGCAGCTCGCACAGTCCGTCACCGCGATAGGGTTCATGGTTCTACCGGCATCGGTCCTCTTCACCGCGCGACGCATGGAAATCATCGCCAGGATCAGCCCCGTCATCTGGTGCTATCTGCTCGGTATCCTCATCGGCAACTCCGGCCTGCTCCCCGCCACAGTGATGCCGGCCCAGGAGCTCCTTGCCGAGGTGACGGTCGCCCTCTCCATTCCGCTGATGCTGTTCTCGGCAGACCTGCGGAACTGGCGGCTGATGGGAAGGAAGGCAGGGGTCTCCATGGTGCTTGCCGGCCTCTCGGTAACCGTGGTTGTGGCGGCCGGCCACCTCCTGTTCCGCGGCATCGTACCCCGCACGCCCGATCTCGCGGGCCTGCTCGTGGGCGTCTACACCGGCGGCACTCCGAACCTCGCCGCCATCCGAACGGCCCTCGAGGTAGACTCGTCCGTCTACATCACCGTTCATACCGCGGACGTCGTGGTGAGCGGTCTGTATGTCCTCTTCGTCATCACCGCGGCAAAACCGCTTTTCTCGCGCGTCCTCCGCCCCTTCGTGGCCGACGGGCTCGAGCCGCAGCCGGTACCGGGAAACGCGGGCGTCGGGTCCGCATTCTCCCGCAAGGGGCTTCCGGTAACGCTTCGCGCCTTCGCCGTCGCGGTCGTGCTCGTGGGCGCGAGTGTCGGCCTTGCCGAGCTCCTGCCTCCCGAGTGGACCACCGTTGCCGTCATTCTGCTTCTGACCACCTTCGCGATCGGCGCGAGCTTCATCCCGTCCGTTCGCGCGCTCCACACGAGCTTCTCCCTCGGTGAGTACGTCGTCCTGGTGTTCTGTGCCGTGATCGGCTCGATGGCGGACGCCGGCCGGATTCTCACCGCATCGCCCGCCATCCTCCTCTTCGTTGCCTTCACCGTCATTCTCTCGCTCACTCTCCATCTCCTGCTTGCCCGAATCTTTCGCATCGACGTCGACACGATGATCGTCACGTCCACCGCCGCGATCTGCTCACCGCCCTTCGTGGGCATGGTTGCGGTATCCATCGGCAACCGGGCCGTCATCGCGGCGGGAATCACCGCAGGGATCCTCGGCTATGCGGTGGGAAACTACCTCGGGGTGTTCACCGGCGTGGTGTTGCGATCCTTTCCCTTCTGACCCGGATTGTTCCCCGACGCCGCGCGCGCATGAAAGCCGCCGGCCGGCCGCTCACAAGCGGTCGATGATGGAGTTGTACTTCTTGGGCAGCGGCGGAATATCGAGGAGCTGACGGCCGAGCTCGTGCCTGAGGCCCACCAGCCGATCCTCGTCACTCGGACTCATGAACTCCGAAAGATGGCGTGGCACGTCGAACTCGCGCTCGAGGTAGACCATGAGCTCGTTCGACGGCCACACCCCGTGGTAGGAAACCAGCGCCTGAATGACCCGCTCCGCGGCGGCCTTGAGATTCGGCTCGATTTCCTGAACGAGGGACAGGGCCGAACCGAGCTTTGCTTCGCGGCTGAGCGTGCGGTCCACGATGCCGAGGTTCGGTGCATTGGTGGCCTCGATGGCGTACTGTACCTGCGGGCGGCTCAGGTGCACCGCCCGGTCGAGGGCGAGCATCACGCTGACGCCAAGACTCTTGTATCCCCGGGGACTCATATAGCGCCGCTCGGTTCCCTCCGCATCCACTACCGCCCGGAAAAAGCGCGGGGTCACCGAGATATCCTGCAGGTGCTGATGCAGCTCACGGGAGAGTGTCTTTCGCGCCTCGCCCTCCACCGAAACCGTTCGCCGCCGCAGACGGATGCCCTGCCCCGACTCGTCGGGCGGAAGAAGACGAAGCTGTGATTCCTGCATAGCGCCTCGAACCCGCTGGTAGTCGGCGATAGCCCGCTTGAGCTCGGAGTGTTTGCGTCGCAGCTCGACGTTGGAGCGATGAAGCGCCGCGTGGAGCTTGAGAAGGCTCTGCGCAAACGGCTTCTCGCGCCGGGCCACATCGGACGGTTTCTCCCGTTTGAAGGGATTCAGCGACCGCGTCCGTTTCCCGAGCGAGGTAAAGTACGCGTCCATGGCGGCGTGCACGTTCTCGGAAATGTTCTCCACGTCGTCGATCACAGGAAAGGCAGCAGCCACGCGCCGGATATCGGGTGAGTGATTCAGAAGCTCGGCGAGCGCCCGGAGTCGGTTGTTTCGCGTGTGAACGAGGTGTCGGTACTCGCGGCGCAGGCGCTCCACCCGGCCGAAGGCGGCGCCGAAGTGCGGAATACCGTGGTAGTCGAGGGAGAGAATGGTGAAACGGCGCTCCGCAAGGAACTCGAAGGCCAGGGTGAGCACCTCCTCCACATCGGCAAGCGTCATGAGCTCGAAGTTGTCCTCTTCGCCGGCGGCAAGAGTGCGCTCGATGAAGCCTTCGGTCCGAGGACGCCCTTCCCGCTTGCTCGGACCCACCCCAATGAAGCGCCGCTTGAGGACGCGGGCCAGCTGTGGGGAGGATTGTCTCACCGCTTTGAGCTCCTCCTGCAGCTTGGAGGCGATCTCCCGGTGTATGTCGAGCCCGCGGCGCCACAGCCCCATGCGGCGGTAGATCTCCACCGCCTTGAGGCGCTCCGCCAGGTGCGCGTTACCGGTGAGGTCACGAGTGGCCTGTTCCAGGGCCGTGACGGTGGCCTCGGGGTTTTCGAGGATGTACTTGGTGGCGACTACCACGCGGTCCTGACCTTCATAACCTTCGAGCGTTACGTTGCGCGTGCTCGTAACGAGGTCGGGAATGATGCCCATGACGTGTCGCAGGCGCTCGGCAGCCTCCTCGGCCGGCTGCGCCCGGAAGATGCGGTAGGCAAGTCGCGTGAGCACGGCAAAGAGACCGGCCGTGAGGGTGTAGATCGCGAAGTAGATAAAGAGACTGCCGGGCGGCGCGGTGCCGAAGCCGATGCGGTAGCCCAGCGTCAAGGCGAGGTAGGTCACCGGACCGGCGGTCCACGCGAGCTGGGCGACCGTCCGCGTCCAGGACTC
>CAZVXU010000153.1:0-6185 GCA_964631585.1 uncultured Spirochaetaceae bacterium
CGGGCACGAGGATGTAGACCGCCTCCTGTCCCGCCGGCGCCACCGCCGGATCACTTATCGAGGGGACGTGGAGGTAGAACAGGGGATCCTCGATCCAGCGCGGGTTCTTGTACACCGCGTCGAAATGCGTGTCCCAATCAGCATCAAAGAAGAACGTATGGTGCGTGAGCTCGGGGATGCGCTTGTCGAAGCCGACGTAGAAGTTGAGCACCGCCGGTGAGAGGGCCTTCCGGTTCCACCGTTTCGCAGTGAAGGACCGATCGCGATCGTCGAGGAGCTCGAGCTCCACGTGCGGGTAATCGGCGTTCGCGACCACTACATCCGCGGCAATCTCATCGGTATCACAGTCGTTCCGGCACTCTACTCGCGTCACGCGCCCGCCGGAGCTCCGCAGCGCCGCGACCTCCGTCCCCAGGCGAAACTTCACGCCGAGGCGCTCGCACACCGAGCGCATGGCCTGCGCCACACCGCTGAACCCGCCGTCGGGGTACCAGGTACCCAGCACGAAGTCCACGTAGTTCATCAGCGTGTAAACCGCCGGTGTGCTCTTCGCGGAGCTTCCCAGGAAGACGACGGGGAACTCGAGGATCTTTCGCAGGTAGGGATGGGAAAAGTTTCGATGCACCAGCCCCGCGTAGCTGCGGTGGATATCCAGGGCCCCGGCGTTCGAAATGCTCGTCAGGTTCACAAAGTCGAAGAGCGAGCGGTAGTTCTTGTAAATGAAGTTGGTCATTGCCAGCGTGTATTTGTGCCCGGCATCGGCGAGGTAAGCTCTGAGTCCCTCGCCGGCGCCCGGTTCGTAGTGCTCGAACACCTTCGCCGCCGCATCCAGGTCGGCCGGGACGTCGACGACGTTGTCACGCTCGCGCGGCTCGGTGTCGCCGTAGTAGACGCGATAGCTCGGATCGACACGGGTGAGCCCGTAGAAGTCGCGCCGGTCGAAACCGAGGTCGGCGAACCACCTGTCGTGCTCGCCCGGCATCCAGTACCAGCTCGGTCCCATGTCGAAACGGAAGCCCTCGGCTTCCAGGACCTGGGCTCTACCGCCGACCCACTCGTTTCGCTCGAGGACGGTCACCCGATACCCCGCCTTCGCAAGATGGGCAGCCGCGGACAAGCCGCCGAAGCCCGCGCCGATCACAACTGCATGTTGGGTAGACATTTCGAACCAAAGCGTACCGCCACCGGCGAGGGTAGTCAATCGTCGGACTGCACGAAAGTACAACGATCTGCGAGCCGCCTCGGAGCAGGCCCGTCTCCGGTTTTGCCCCCGGCTCCTCAGCTCCCGCCGACGCGAACGAGCACCCTGCCCTGCACGCCACCGTCGAGGATCCGGGCAATCCATTCCTCCGTCCCCGCAAGGTCGGTCTCGCTGAGCATCGACTCGAGGGCCTCGTCGACCGACCAGGGTCCGGCAAGCCGCTTCCAGATCGCGCGCCGGCGATCCTCGGCCAGCCAGGCGGAGTCGATGCCCACGAGGCGCACACCGCGGAGAATAAAGGGGTAGACGGTGAGGGGCAGGTCGCCGGATGCCGCGTTTCCGCAGGCGGTGATGACCCCGCCGTGGGCGGTGGCGCGGACAGCCGTTGCCAGGATGGGGCCACCTACGGTATCGACGACGCCGGCCCACCGGCTCTTGAGAAGCGGGCGCGAGGACCCATCGACCGCCTCGTCGCGCGAGATAACGGCGACGGCACCAAATCCGCGCAGCCGGTCGGCTGCTTCCTCTTTGCCACTCACCGCGGTGACCGAGTATCCAAGCTTCGCGAGAACGGCCGTGGCGATGCTCCCGACGCCGCCGCTGGCGCCGGTAACGAGCACCTGCCCTGCATCGTTGGAGACGGCGTTTTCCTCGAGCTCGAGGATCGATTGGGCGGCGGTGAATCCGGCGGTGCCGTAAGCAGCGGCATTGCGCATGCTCAGACCTGTCGGGAGAGGCATGACCCACACGGCCGGAACCCGGATACGCTCGCTGAAGCCGCCCCAGGTGTTGGCGCCGAGGTCGTGAGCATGGACCAGCACCTCCGTCCCCGGCTCGAACGAACCGGTCTCATCGTGCTCGACCACGCCCGCCGCGTCGATTCCCGGTGTATGCGGGTAGTTCCGCGTCACCCCCCGGTTTCCTGTCGCCGAGAGCGCGTCTTTGTAGTTCAGCGAGGAGTAATGCACCTGAATAACGACCTCACCGGCCGGAAGCTCATCGAGGCGGCAGTCCTCGACCCTGCGGACGAACGTGCCATCCTCCTCTCTTACCCGGAACGCACGAAAGACGTTTGTGTTCATGAGAGTATCGTAGCGCCGAGCGTGCAGGCTCGCCTACCCGTCGTTGACAGCTCTCTTTTAACTGCTATAATGGAGGTCAGCATTACATCTCAGATGCATGCAAATAACTCTAGAGGAGTAGTTTCATATGGCTCAATTCGCAGAACTGTTTCAGGAAGCAGACTGGAAGAAAGAAAAACATGTACCGGTTATCGAAGCACCGGATTCGGTAGCAGCAGGAGAGAAGGTCACCGTAACCGCCAAGGTCGGCGCCGAAATCGCCCACCCCAACACCACCGAGCATCATATCCGCTGGATCGCCCTGCACTTCAAGCCGGATGACGATAAGTTCTCCTGTCAGCTCTCGCAGTCCGACTTCACGGCTCACGGCGAGGCGGTCAAGGGACCGAACGAGGGTCCCGCATACACCGAGCCCAACACGCAGGCCACTGTGATGCTGAAGTCCTCGGGAACGCTGTACGCGACAAGCTACTGCAACATCCACGGACTGTGGGAGAGCCAGAAGCGGATCACCGTAAGCTGAGCAAAAGAGTCGTACCGCTTCGTGCAACCACGGCGCCCCCGGGCGCCGGTCGCACACGAGGTCGCCGACCACCGGTCGCGCGGCCTTTTTTATGCCTTCGGCTTGATACCGCCCGCCTTCTGTGCAATCCTCCCACTCGGAACGAGACGATGAACCAGTTCATTCAGGCAGCAATCGACGAAGCACGACACGCGGTGGATACTGCTCAGGGTGGCCCGTTCGGGGCCGTAGTGGTGCGGGAAGGCCACATTGTCGGCCGCGGCCACAACACGGTCGTGGAGAGTAGGGACCCCACCGCCCATGCCGAGGTGAACGCCATTCGCGATGCCTCGCGCGTGCTCGGCCGCTTCGACCTCTCCGACTGCGAGCTCTATACCACCTGCGAGCCCTGTCCCATGTGCTACGCGGCGGCTTACTGGGCCCGCATCCCGCGCATTTACCGCGGCGCCACGAAGGATGACGCGGCCGCGATCGGCTTCGACGACAGGGCCATGTATGATGATCTTGCCCGTCCGGCTGAATACCGGGATATTCCGCTCATAGAGCTCGACCGCGAGGCCTGCCTCGAACCCTTCCGGTACTGGCAATCGAAGCCCGATCGGGTCCCGTACTGAGGCAGATCGCGAGGACGGTCGACCCGCGGCGGTCATACTGGAGGGCGTTCGCGCCGATCATAGGGTAAAGCATCCGAGTGCGGTAACATCGAGAGTTCGATGCCTCGAAGTCGGTTGTTGCACGTGGGTATTCGCTGAACTATACTGTCGGATACGAGCATCCATGAGCGCATCAGTCGTGACCGAACCCGTAGATCATCAAGGTATTGTGACGGCCCTCCCTCGGGGCGGTTATCTCGTGAAGACGCCGGAGGGAAACATCCAGTTCGGCGCACCGCCGGAGACGATCAAGGATACCATTCCGAGTGAGGACTCGGTCCCCCGCGTGTTCGTTCTGCCACGCGTGCTCTTCCACTGGCAGAAGGGCATAAACGTCGCGGACATGGAGTTCCCGATCTACTTCAACTTCTTTCTCAAGAAGCAACGGGTAACGGTCCTGTGCTCCGACGAGCAGGCACGTCGGCTCGTGGTTGCCCTGCGGCAGGCGGTATTCGGCCCGCGCAGCTTGAACCTGGAAAGTGACGCATACCCGGCCGCCGACGACGCCTTCGTGCCGGACATCTCCGGCGAGGTCGCCTATTTTCGTCGGGGGCTCAAGCTTTCGGATCTTCTCGCCATTCGTCGCTTCAATGGTGGAGGGACGCTTCACTACGGACGGGTCTCCATTCAACAGACCGAGCGCGGTGTATTCGAGGTCTACATCGACGATGAGCTCGCCGCCGAGGTGCCCGACACCGTGCAGTACCAACCAACCTACGACATCGGACAGCGCCTGTCGGAACCCTTCGTACCGCCGCGCTTTGCCGTCACCTGCCTCGGGCCGAGCCACGGTTTCGATCCGAACGACAACACCTCCGGCTTCATCATCTGGCTTCACGGCAACGGCATCATGGTGGACCCGCCGGTGAACTCGACCGAGTGGCTCGAGCGCTCGAATGTGAACCCGAAGTTCATCGACAGCATCATCCTCACCCATTGCCACGCGGATCACGACGCGGGCACCTTTCAGAAGATTCTCGAGGAGTCGCGGGTCACCATTTACACAACGCCGACCATCATGCAGAGCTTCCTCACAAAATACGCCGCATTCTCCGGCGAATCGGTGGAATATCTGCGACGCCTTTTCACCTATCATCCGGTGTACATCGGGCGATCCTTCTATCTGCATGGCGGTGAGTTTCACATCTTCTATACCGTGCACTCCATTCCGACCATGGGATTCCGGCTGGCGTTCCAGGACAAAACATTCGTCTACTCCTCGGATCATCAGGCGGACCCCGAGGTCCAACGGGACATGTACGACAACGACTACATTTCAGAGCGCCGTTTCGAGCAACTCTCTAACTTCCCCTGGGACAGCGACGTGATATATCACGAGGCAGGCATCGCGCCGCTTCACACCCCAATCACGTACCTCAATTCGCTGCCGGAGGATGTCCAGGGGCGCACGGTGGTCTATCATATCGCGCAGAAGGACTTCCCTCCCCACGACGAAACACAGCTCACGCTCGCGACCTTCGGTATCGAGAACACTCTCTACTTCGAGACCGAGAAGTCGCCGCATGAGGCGGCGTACCACATTCTCGATGTGCTCAAGCATCTCGACTTCTTCCACGTGCTGCCGGTCTACAAGGTGCAGGAATTCTTGAGCATCGTTGAGCACCGCACCTACCAGCAGGGAGAGAAGATCATCGAAAAGGGAACCCGGGGGAACGAGTTCTTCATCATCCGTACCGGGACGGCGCGCGTTCACATGGAACAGCTCGTGCGGGGGAAGTACCTCGGCGCCTACGAGTACTTCGGCGAGGTGGCACTGCTCGCCGGTACCGCCCGCACCGCCGATATCATCGCCGAGACCGATGTGGAGCTCTACGCGATCCCCAAGAGCAAGTTTATCAACTTCATAGCCGGCACCGAGTTCGAGCGGGTGCTGCGGCGCCTCATCACCAACCGCAGCGAGGAAACCTGGAACACCCTGGTCTCGAGCAACCAGCTCGCATCTCTTACCGATTACCAGCGCATGTGGCTCGAGTCGGTGCTTGTGAAGACAAGGCGGGATGGAAGAGGTGACCTTATCATCGAAGGAGAGCTCGCCGACGGCATCTACCTCATAAGCGCCGGCTCAGTGACTGTGATGCGCAGGGAAAACGCCGTTGCGACCCTCCACCGCGGCGATGTCGCGGGGAGCATGCGCGCCATTCAGCGCGACGAGCCCTCCGCCTACACGTATCACCACGACGACCCGCTCGATCTGCTGTTCGTGCCCCGCGATGATGTGATCGAGTTCCTCAAGCGTAATCCCGGCGCCGCCATGCGCTTCGGCCAGTAGTGGCCCCAGGTTGTATTCACGCCGCAAGCGCCGTAGACTGGGCTCATGACCGAGATCCAGCAGGTATCAGAGCTCGAACAGGCTATCTCGACGCAGCAGGCGCTCGCCATCCTCTTCACCAGACAGGATTCCCCGGAGTCGGTCGACCTCGCCCCGCGAGTGCGCCGTCTGCTGCGCCGTTTCCCGAGCGTTCCCGGCTATCATGTGAGCATGGAGCGCCATCCGACTGCGGCAAGTGAGTTCCTCGTCTACGAGGTCCCCACCATCATCGTCTACTATCGCGGCACCCCCGCATTCAAACACGTGGGCGGCTTCTACCTCCCCGACCTCCGCGCGGAGCTCCAGCAGTTCACGGCCCGCCTCCGCGACTGACCCCCAACCCCGGCGCGCCCGCGCCGGGAGACCGCGCCGAGCGCGACCTCGTGAGCCGAGCCGA
>CAZVXU010000154.1:0-6154 GCA_964631585.1 uncultured Spirochaetaceae bacterium
ACGACCTCTCCGGCATCGAGACCGTCGAGGACCTCGAGGGCAAGGTACACGCCGGGGAGGCGACGACCACGTTCTCCCGGGTGATGAGAAGCTACGGCGCGGAGATTCTCACCTACGACAACGCCACGAACGATCAGTACCTGCGCGATCTCGAGCTCGGCCGCACCGATGTCATCATGAACGACTACTACCTGCAGCGCCTGGCCATCCAGTTCATGCCGGAGTTCGACGTGACCCTGCATCCGCATCTCCGCTTCTGGCTCGAGCCCGCCGGAAGTCACATCGTCATTCCCGAGGGCGCCGAGGAGCTCAAAGCCCGAATCGACGAGGCCCTGGCCGACTTGCGCGAAGACGGTACGCTTGCCGAGATCTCTGCGAGCTTCTTCGACGGGGACGACGTCTCTATCCGTCCCGACGTGGAGGAAGAGGGCTTTATCGTCATCGACCTGGACGAGCTTCTCGAGTAGCCTCTACTCGGCGGCCGCCGGTCCTCGTGCCGCCGCTCGCCCTCCGCCGGGTGCGGACATGGCCACGTCGAGCCGCCGTTCGAGGCGGTCCTGGAAGAGCGAGAAGAGGCTGCAAACGGCCCAGTAGACCAGCGCGGCTGTGAGGTACATCGTGAAGGTATCGAAGGTGCGCCCCGCTACGATCTTCGCGTTGAGAAGCACCTCCTGTACGGTGATGACCGAGGCGAGCGAGGTGGCCTTTATGAGGTCGAGCATCACGTTGGACAGGCTCGGAACCGCCACGCGCGCCGCTTGCGGCAGCACCACTTTGAAAAGAATCTGCGCCTCCGACATTCCGAGGCTCCGTGCGCTCTCCCATTGTCCTTTGGGGACGGAGAGGATCGCGCCGCGATCGACCTCGGCGATGAAGGCGGCGCTGTTGAGGCCGAACGCGCCGACAGCCGCGGTGACCGCCGTGAGCCCGATCCCGAGACTGGGTAGACCGAAGTAGAAGAGGAAGAGCAGTACCAGCACGGGGGTGCCGCGCATGAAGGAAATGTAGAGCCGCGCCGGCCCTACCAGCACCCGCCGCTTCGACATTCGTGCGAGGGCAATCGGCAGGCCCAGCACCATGCCGGTGGTCATCGAGGCCACCGCTATGACCACCGTGTAGCGCAGGCCCATAAGGACGAATGGAAGCGAGTCCACCGCGAGGGCGGGGTCGAAGAACGATCTCACCGTGTGCCTCCTTGCACGAGACAAGATACTGTCACGGGGCGCCTGCCGTGAGCCCCTCGTCGGGTTGTTATTCTCGCAGGGGTATCGTTAGCGCGAAGGTCGGGGACGGGTGGCCGGATACATGCAGCTCGGCGTCGAGTTGATGAACCAGCGCGCGCACGAGGCGCATGCCGGTGCTTCCCCCGCCCGTAAGAACGTCGGCGGATACAGGCGGACCGTTGTCGGAGAGCACCACGGTGAGTTCTCCCCCTGACTGCTCTCCGTCCACCGGAGTTTTCTTCACTTGCGCGTGAAACGCGTTTCTTCGATCCGGCGCGAAGGAGTGCTTCATGGAGTTGAGCGCGATTTCCGAGGCGATGAGCCCGACGGGCGCCGCCACCTTACTGCTGACGACAGGATCCTCGCCATCGATCGAAACGGCGATATGAAAGCCGGGCTGTTCGGGAAAGATATTCGACAAGAGCTCCGAGAGGAACGTCTTGAGGGGCATGTGCGAGCTCCGTGAGGCCTCCTGCAGCTGCTCGTGGAGGCGCTGAAAGGACGCGAGCTGGGCGGTAAGCAGGTCGCCAAGGTTTTTGCACTCGTTCGGCAGCTCCGCCGTCCGCAGCCGCACGATGCTCGCCATTACCGCGAAGCTGTTCTTTACTCGATGATGCGTTTCGCGAACGGTGAACTCCGCGTGGGCCACATTGCGGCTGAGTTGGACCAGGTCGCGGTGCCGGTCGATGGCGGCCCGGACGGTCCGTACGAGGATGCCATAGCTCTGCGGTGACTTTCGAACAACTCCGTAGGCGGCTACGCCGTCTACTCTCCGGAGAACGGGCTCGTCGTCATAGCCCGTGTAGAACACGACCGGAACGTCGAACCGGGAGGCGATCTCTCTTGCCGCCGCCCCTCCATCTGTTTCGCCGTACCCGAACCAGATGTCCATGAGGACAAGACTGAAGGCCTCACCGCGGGCGAGCATTTCGACCGCCGCGTCCGCCGAGAGCGAGTATTCGACCTCAAAGCCGTGACCGGACAGAACCACGGAAACCGCCTCCGCGACCATGGCCTCATCGTCAACCACAAGTATTCGATCAGCCATAGTCCTTTCCCGCGGGTGTTTCTGTAAGACACGGCTCCAACCTGCTCATATACGTTACTGTAGCGGCTTTCTGACTTAATTAGATAAATATATCATATTTGAGCGGAGGGGGGAAGTCGGCTAATGCTGGAAACCGCACCCTGTTTGGCCACTGGCGCCCTTGGGCTCCTCGGTTACGCTCGTGACCACGGAAGAGAAAAGACCGTGGCACGAACGTGTGGAGCAGTACAATCTTCTCTGATTGCGAGGGGATCGAAATTGAGACGCTTATGGAGGTGGCCGGAAGCTCGGTGCCGGCGCCGAAGGAGCGCTTCCGCTATATAGCTGCCGGCGGTGTTCGAGTGGCAGCCCACCGGGTCCGCCGAGCAGCATGCGCGCACTAGGTACTTCGTTGCCGTTCGGGATGCCGGAAATCGTAGGACTCGGTCTCTATCATCTCGAGGGTCTCGGCGATGGTGGGGCGGTCTCCCCAGAAGGTGCCGATATAGGCCATCCGGACTTTCCCGTCGTCGCCGACAATGACGGTTGCAGGGCGGTTCACGAACTCCGAATGCACGGCGAAGGTCAATGGATCTACTCCGAGGCGAGCCCCGAAGGCGCCGCCGAAATCGGCCAGATGGGGCCACCAGCGCCTGCCGTGATAGTCGAGGTTGTCGAATCGGTCCGAGTACCAGTAGTGGGGCTTGGGGTGGACGCCGGCCATGACACCTGCCCGGTACATATCGTGGCACTCGAGGGTGGCGACCTCGACGCCGAGGCGCTCGAACTCGGCTTTCCGGTCGATGAGATCGTGAAACTCATGATGGCATACGGGGCACCAGTCGGCGAACACCCAGATCAAAAGAAGCGCCCGGCCCCCGCGGTGCTCGGCCAGGTGCCACTGTGCCCCGTCGACAGAGGGAAGCGAGACGTCCGGGATCGTGTCTCCCTTCGTTACGGTCCGGAAGGTCTGCTCGTCGAGGCCGGCGATGGCCGCGCGCATGGGCTCCTGTGAAACGCCGCCGGATTGTACTTGGTTAAGCGCAATGCGGCACTGTGGCGCAACGTCCCGGTGGGTTTCCCGGGCAAGCGCCGACTCCAGAACGGGTATTGAGCGAGGAGAGGCGATTTGTCCGATCGAGACGGCCGCCTGCGATCGAATCGTGCTTTCGGGCGCCGCGAGGAGCAGCGAATGGAGCTCATCGAGATGCGCCTCCGCTTCGAGCACCCCCAGTGCTGCGGCGGCGACATAGCGAACGTCGGGGCTCGCATGTTGGAGCGCTCCGGCAACCGCGGCGCTGTCGGTCTGTCCGATCGTCACGAAATCGCGCAGAGCGCGTGTTCGCTGCAGCCAATCCTCGTTCTCGAAGTCGTCGATGCCGGCCTTGTCCGTGGCGGGCTCCAGTGTCATTCCGTCCTCGACGGGACGGAAGCTGTGTTCGGAAAGCGCCGCTAATGTCGTGCTCAGATCAACAGGCATAAGCATCCTTCGCTAAGAGATTGCAGGTACAAATAAACAGTCTACCGTGGTCTCCGGAAAAGTGCAAACCTCGAGCTGTGTCGATTGTGTAGGAGTGAAAGAAGGAATACAATTGCAGGCGCAAATAAACCGAATAAGACGAGGTGTATGCAGAACAAGATGCAGCCGGTGCGGTGCGAGTCTTTTGACAGCGCCCGGCGAAGCTACTTTACAGACAGCCCGGTACCGATGGCGGAGTTCCCGGTCTCGGTGCTCGAGGAGGTAGTGCGATTCGTAGAAGAGACGCGCGCGACCGGAACGGAAGGGGCGCGGGAGTTCTGTGCACGCTGCACGTCGGTCGAGCCGAACGCCGCAATGGTTCGCCTCCTCGCAGCCGGCGACCGCGAAGAAGTGCAAAATCACCTCAGGGATATCGTCTCGGGAGGGCGGGGAGCCGATCTTCTCGGGTTTGCGAAAACCCTGCTGTGGGGTCCCGACGGCGGTGCGTCAGCCGAGGTTTCCCTGCGACGGTTCGACGGCGGTGCCCTCCGCATACGGCTTCATGCTTCACGCACGGGCCCATCTGCGGACACGGTGCTCCTGTCGGCAAGTGAGATAACGGGAGAGGATACGCTTCGTGAGCAGTTGAACCTTCTCTCGATGCTCCCGGAGACGAACCCCGCCATGGTCTTCGTGCTCGAAGCTTCCGAGGTTGTCCTTTACATGAATCCGGCCGCCAGACGGTGGTTGAGAGAGCGCGATGTAAAGCCGATCGAAGGTATCCGTATTCTCGTTCCGGAGACTCCGTCCGCGGGATACTCAGGCGCTGCGTCACAGGAGCCTGGGAAACCGATCCTTGTGGAGGACCGGGACAGGCGGTACAGAACCACGGTAGCGTCCATCCCCGGCACTAACCGTCGGATGATCACCGCCGCCGATGTAACGGAAGAGCATCAGCTGCGGGTTGAGCGGGACGTGTTTGAACGGGCCTTCGAAATGACCTCCAACCCGATGCTCATAACGGACGACGAGGAGCGTATCGAGTATGTGAATGCCGCCTTTTCGCGGTACTACGGGTACGACGTAGAGGACGTGAGAGGAAGGACTCCGGCCGTTTTGAATCCCGGCAGAGCGGCGTATAACGATCTGGGTGTCGACGAAGCGGAGTACGAGAAGCTGTTCCGCGGCATGCGCACTTCGCTTGCCGAGCACGGGCATCATGAGGCGGACGTTGCGAACCGGAGTGCCGACGGTACGGTACGGTGGATACGCGCCATTCTCTCGCGCATCACGGTGGCTGACGACGCTCCGCCGAAGTATCTCGGCATCCATGTAGACGTCGATGAGATGCGGCGACGCGAAGAGGCGGCACGGCTGGAAATCCTGGAGACCATAGCAAAGGTCGGCGAGCTCAGGGACAACGAAACCGGCCGGCATATGCACCGCGTCGGGCTCTATGCCCGTCGGATTGCCGAAACGCTGGGTATGCCGGCCAAGTACTGTTCCGACATTCAGGTTTACGCGCCGCTTCACGACATCGGGAAAGTGGGTATCAGCGACGAGATCCTCCTTGCCCCCCGAAAGCTTACCGATGAAGAGTTCGAAATAATCAAAGGCCATACCACGCTGGGCTACGGGATCCTCTCCGATGCGCCTTCCATGGAAATGGCCGCGGACATCGCGCTCGGCCATCACGAGCGCTTCGACGGGAACGGATATCCACACGGGGTTTCCAACGACGCCATCCCGTGGTCCGCCCGCATCGTCGCCATTGCCGACGTGTATGACGCGCTGCGCGGCGAGCGTCCGTACAAGAAGGCATGGGATCATCAGGCTGCGGTCCGAGAGATCCTCAGCCTAACGGGTAGGCAGTTCTGCCCGACCGTTGTCGAGGCGTTCAGGAAAGTGGAGTCGGATTTCGAGCAGATCTCTGTTTCCTACGCGGACTGAATCGAATGGGGCTGCCATTTCTCTTTCGGTAACTATGAGCCGTGTGTCCGCGAGATCGGTGACTATCGAATAGCCGCGGCGTCCGCGGTTTTCAGGGAGACGGCCACCGAGCGCGTTATGGCCCCCTGGCGGTCGCGCTGGGCAATCGCAGACAGGATGACGTCGACGGGTTCCCCGTCCTTCTTCCGAAAGCGATGCGGGACGTCCCGCGCCCGGCCTTTTCGGAAGAACTCGGGAAGTGCTTCTCCCAGCGCAAACCGCCGGGATTCCGGTGTGAGGAAGTCGACCGACTTTCGGCCCACCACTTCCTCTCGCGTGTAGCCGAGGGTGGCAAGCCATTCGCCGTTTACGTCGAGGATGCGGCCCTCGGGGTCAATGGAATGGAGCATCACCGGCAGATCGCGGTAGCATTCCTCGTACTCGGAGCGGCTCTCCTCGAGCGCACGCTCGGTATCCTTGAGCTCCGTTATGTCTTCGAGTGACACGATCGCGAAG
>CAZVXU010000155.1:0-2262 GCA_964631585.1 uncultured Spirochaetaceae bacterium
ATGCCAAACGAAATCGAACTGAGAACCTACGTTATCCTGGACTCACTGCAGCCGCAGATGGCGTCCTTCATTTCGACGATCTCCAAGGGATACTTCCCGGTTGCCGATCAGGCGTGTACGGTGGTGGAGATCTCTCCGGGGATAGAGATCAACCGGCTGACCGATATCGCACTCAAGGCGACCGACGTCACCCCCGGCATCCAGATCGTCGAGCGGCTCTTCGGCATGCTCGAGGTGCACTCCGACAGCCAGGGAAGCGCGCGCGAGGCAGGGGAGGCAATCCTCAGTCAGATCGGCGCGAGCGAGTCGGATCGCATGAAGCCGCGGGTGCTCACGAGCCAGCTCATTAAGAGTATAAGCGATCACCACGCGCAGCTCATCAACAAGACCCGCTACGGCAACATGGTGCTCCGCGGGGACACTCTCTACGTGCTCGAGCTCGAGCCCGCCGGCTACGCATACTACGCGGCAAACGAGGCCGAGAAAGCATCGCACGTGAACATCATAAACGTCATCGGCTACGGGCGCTTCGGCCGTGTGTACATCGCCGGTGAGGAATCGGAAGTAGTCGTCAGCAAGGATATCGTCGAGTCACGGCTGGCCGACCTGCAGGGTCGTTCGGCATCGGGCTCGAAGGAATAGAACCACGGCGGCGCCGCTACTGTGCGCCGCACGAGATTTCAATACCGAGGGGTAGATTACATGGCCGAGGTGTCTGAGAACGCACTGGGAATGATTGAGTGCCGCGGGTTCGCCGCAATGGTGGAAGGCGCGGACGCAATGGTGAAGGCTGCAAAGGTCGAGCTCGTATCCTACGAGCGGACCGGTGGCGGATATGTGACCGCGATCATTCGCGGCGATGTGGCGGCGGTCCGTGCCGCGCTCGATGCCGGCGGTCGTGCCGCTGAGCGTGTCGGCGACGTCGTATCGGTTCACATCATCCCGCGCCCGCACGGGAACGTGGACGAGGCACTGCCTCTCGGCAGACAGTCGGCCGGCTCCAAGAAATAGGAGTGACCGAATGACGCTCGGTCGAGTCGCCGGGACGGTCGTATCCACGAGCAAGGAGCCCCGCATCGAGGGCATCAAATTCCTTCTCGTGGAGAAGGTCGGCTACGGCGACATGAAGGGCACGGGTGATTACCTGGTGGCCATGGACGCGGTTGGCGCGGGCATCGGAGAGGTCGTACTCGTCGTCTCCGGCAGCAGCTCGCGTTTGACCGATGTCACCAGGGATCGCCCGAGCGATGCGACGATTACCGCCATCGTGGACGACGTCGAGCTCGACGGCGAGACGGTGTACCGGAAATACGCGTAGGAGGCCTCGTGCAACTTGCTCGTGTGACCGGCACCGTCGTAGCAACGCGAAGCGTCGACGGGGTCGACCGGCCGACCTATCTTATCGTCGATCCATGTGACACGAGTGGTCGCGGCGGCGGCAAGAAGCAGCTCGTCGCCCTCGACACGGTCGGTGCGGGATTCGACGAAGTCGTGCTTATCGCACAGGGGAGCTCCGCGCGGCAGACGCAGGTCAGCGACAAGAAGGCCGTCGATGCCGTCGTGGTGGGGATTGTGGACCTGGTGGACGAGGCATCTCAGGTGACGTATCGCAAATGATTGACCACAGAGAGGGTGTGCGAGTCCTCGGCGGCATCGAGCTCGACAGCGTCGCAGCCGGTGCCCAGGTGCTCGATACCATGGCAAAAAAGGCCCCGATCCGCTTTCTCGACGTTCGCACGGTATGCCCCGGGAAGTACGTCGTCCTCTTTACCGGCGATGAAGCGTCGGTGGAGGCGAGCCTCACCGACGGCGCGCAGATCCGCCCCGAGTGCGTGCTGAACTGGCTCTACATTCCGACGCTGCACGAAAGCGTGTGGGCGGTCCTCGGCGGCGGCGAGGTCGATTACGAGCTCGACGCGGTGGGCATCCTCGAGTCCTTCTCGGTGCTCGGTGCGATCGAGGCGGCGGATGTCTCGGTGAAGGCGGCCGGCGTGACGGTCGTGCACATCCGCTGGGGCGATGAGATGGGCGGCAAGTCTTCGGTGAAGCTGGTTGGTCCGCTTTCGGAAGTCGAGGCCTCCCTCGAGGCCGGAGCGGAGCTGCTTCAGCGAAAGCACTCCCTCTGTAAGCAGATCGTGATACCGCGTCCCCACGTGGACCTCGGGCCGCATCTGACACGAGGGTAGCAGGGAGTAGGTGATGATGCAGGAGCGAGAGGTCAAAGAGATTGTCCGCGCCGTTCTCGATTCCATGACCGACGAC
>CAZVXU010000155.1:2362-6112 GCA_964631585.1 uncultured Spirochaetaceae bacterium
GGAGCGAGAGGTCAAAGAGATTGTCCGCGCCGTTCTCGATTCCATGACCGACGACGGGAGCGCGACCGGATCTGCGGCGCCCGCGACCGCGGACGCCGCGTCGCCGAGCAGCGCCACCCCGGCGGCCGGCGCCACCGGCTCGGCCACCCCGACACCCGGCTCGCGCCAGACCCCCCTGGAGCGGGGCGTGTTCCTCAGCATGGACCAGGCGGTTGCGGCAGCCCGCACGGCCTTCGCGCAGCTCTCGGAAACGTCGCTCGAGACGCGCCGCAAGATGATCGCGGCGATGCGCCGTGTCGCTACGGAGCATGTCGAGTCGATCTCCGGGCTCGCAGCGCGGGAGACCGGTCTCGGCCGGGCCGAGGACAAGGTCATAAAGAACCTCCTCGCCATCAACAAGACGCCGGGCGTGGAGGATCTCGAGCCGATCTCCTTCACCGACGACGACGGCCTGACGCTGACCGAGCGCGCTCCCTACGGTGTCATCGGCGCGATCACGCCGAGCACCAACCCGACGGAAACCATCCTCTCGAACAGCATCGGGATGATCTCCGGCGGGAACACGGTCGTCTTCAACGCCCATCCCGCAGCGTCGGGCTGCTCGCGGCTTACGATCTCACTCCTGAACGAGGCGATTGTAGAGGCCGGCGGACCGGAGAACGTCCTGGCAACGGTCAAAGAGCCGACAATAGAGTCGGCCGACTACATGATGCACCACGACGGAATTGCCCTGCTCGTCGTAACGGGTGGCCCTGCGGTGGTTCGCGCCGCGATGCAGACGAGCAAGAAGGTTATCGCCGCCGGCCCGGGTAATCCGCCCGCCGTCGTCGACGAGACTGCCGACATACCCAAGGCGGCGCACGATGTCGTCCTCGGCGGAAGCCTCGATAACAACATCATCTGCACCGACGAGAAGGTGATTCTCGCGGTATCCTCCATCGCCGACGAGCTCAAATCGGAGATGAAGAAGCACCGGGCCATAGAGCTCACGCCGGAGCAGACGCGGTCGATTACCGAGCTCGTCATCGCGAAGCCGGGCAGCGAAGGCGTAGAAGGCGCTGCCAACAAGAAGTACGTCGGCAAGAACGCCGCGGTCATCGCGGAGGCAATCGGTATGCACGTGCCCTCCGACACCCGGATGCTCTTCTGCGAGGTCAACGCCGAGCACCCGCTCGTGTGGACCGAGCAGCTCATGCCGGTGATGCCGCTCGTGCGCATGAAGAACGTGGACGAGGCGATCGACCTGGCGGTGAGGTGCGAGCACGGCTTTCGGCATACGGCCTCCATGCACTCGCGCAACATAGACAAGCTCTCGAAGATGGCGCGGGCGATGAACTGCTCCCTCTTCGTGAAGAACGGGTCCAATTTCAACGGGCTCGGACAGGGCGGTGCCGGGTACACGAGCTTCACCATCGCGAGCCCGACGGGCGAGGGCTTCACCCGGGCGCGCACGTTCACACGACTGCGACGCTGCACCCTCGTCGGCGCCTTCAGGATCGTGTGAGGTAGGGCAGAGGTACGGACGATGAAACTCGGTGTGGTGGTTGGATCAGTCGTAGCTTCTCAGAAAGATCCCTCATTCGAAGGAGTAAAGCTGCTTCTGGTGCAACCGGTGGATGAGAACCGCGAGAAGCTCGGCTCGCCGGTGGTCGCCTGTGACGGCGCCCAGGCCGGCTACGGGGACCTCGTGGCCTTCGAGGGAGGCCGGGAGGCGGCTCTCGTGCTGTCCGACTGGTTCAATCCGAGTGATGCCACGGTGGTGGCCATTCTTGATTCGGTGAACGTGGAAGAGTACACGAGATGATTCTGGCCAGGGTGATAGGCGACGTGACGGCAACGGTGAAGCACCCCATCCTCGAGGGTGAGAAGCTGCTCATGCTTCGCACGGTCAACCCCGACGGCACGCTCACGGGCGCGCCCCTCATCGCCCTCGATCGGGCTCAGGCCGGACCGGGCGATACGGTGCTCATTATCGACGAGGGAAACTCAGCCCGCATGATCCTCGGTGTTCCGCGGGCCCCGATGCGCACCGTCGTGGTGGGCATCGTCGACAGCGTAGATATGGAAGAAGGTGGAGGCCGCCATGGCAGGTGAACATCTCGGCACGTTCCCCGGCGCGTCCGGGCTCGGGAAGCTTCCCGACGCGGCGTATCGCGCCGAGCGCGAGAACTACAACTCCGGCGATTCGGTCCATCGGGTGGCGGTAGGCGCCGACCACGGCGGGTTCGCCCGAAAGACCGCCCTCATCGCCTGCCTCGAGCAGAAAGGCTACAGCGTCACCGACGTGGGAACCTACAATGCCGAGGAGAAGGTCGACTATCCCGACTACGCCGTCCGCGTTGCCGACGCGGTGCGCACCGGTGACTGCGATCGCGGCATTATGATTGACGCGGCGGGCATCGGATCCAGTATGGTATGCAATAAGGTCCACGGCATTCGTGCGGCGCTCTGCTACAGCCGTGAGACCATCATGAACAGCCGCCAACACAACAACGCCAACGTTTTGACCCTCGGCGCACGGTTCCACGAAGCCGACGAGATGTGCGATCTCGCAGCCCTATGGCTCGAGACGAAATTCGAGGGTGGCCGGCACTGGCCGCGCATCAATAAAATGATGGCAACCGAGAGAGGAAGGTATAGCACATGAACCGCGAAGACCTCGTAGAGGCCATTACACGCGAAGTCGTAAGCCGCCTGAAGAGCGGTGAGTCCGCGCCTCCGGCGACCGGAGGGCAGTCCGCCGCCGCGGCCGCGTCGACGATGCAGCTCAACCGCTACGTCGACCACACCCTCTTGAAACCGGAGTCGACGTCGGCACAGATCGACACGCTCGTTGCCGAGGCGAAAGAGCACAACTTCCGCGCGGTATGCGTCAACAGCACCTGGACCGAGCGCTGCGCCCAGCAGCTGCGGGGAACCGATGTGGACGTCGCCGTGGTCGTGGGCTTCCCGCTCGGCGCCATGGCCTCCCGCATCAAGGCCGCCGAGGCTCGGCTTGCCGTGGAGGAGGGCGCCGATGAGATCGACATGGTCATCAACATCGGAGCGCTCAAGAGCCGTGATCTCGACCTCGTTCGCAAGGACATCCTCTCTGTGACGCGTGTGACCGGCCCGCAGCTCGTCACCAAGGTGATCATCGAGGCTGCCCTGCTTACCGACGAGGAAAAGGTTCTCGCCTGTCAGGTCGCCGAGGACGCCGGCGCCGATTTCGTGAAGACCTCCACCGGCTTCGCCAAAGGCGGGGCGACCGTGCACGACGTCGCCCTCATGCGGAATACCGTCAGCCGGAAGGTGGAGGTGAAGGCGGCGGGCGGAATCCGCTCCCGTGAAGATGCAATCGCCATGATCGATGCCGGCGCAACCCGCCTCGGCACGAGCGCAGGGATCGCAATCGTCACCGGCGGGCAGAGCACCGACGCGTACTGATCGTTTTTTTGGGAATCCGGCGGTCTCTGCCTTGCAGTTGAGCCCTCGCTCCATAGAATAGTAGATAGGAATAGCAAAGCAACACGCGGTTACACCCCATTCTGCCGTGCGATCGGTCCTCGCCGGCGCGCATCAGGGGGTAGTGTGTCATGTTCTCCTGCCGCACGTTCACGCTTATCGCGGCAACTCTCGCCTGTCTCCCGTTTGCGCTGCTCACGCTGCTGACGGCGTGCAGCCCTCCTGCCGGTACGGGCGGGGGAGGTGGCGGTGGAGGCGACGGCGCGCCGGCGCCGCGATCCTTTTCCGGCGTGCTCTATGACGCAA
>CAZVXU010000156.1:0-1781 GCA_964631585.1 uncultured Spirochaetaceae bacterium
TCACCGGCGAGGCGACGATTCAGAACGCGTGGGCCGGCCTCGACGAGGTGCCCGTCTTCACCCCTGAGGCCGAGGCGGCAAGCCGTGATCTGAAGTCGCGCGGGTTCAAATTCGTGGGACCGACCATCATCTACGCGCACATGCAGGCAGCGGGCCTGGTGAACGATCACCTCGTGTCGTGCTTCCGACACGCAGAGTTGCGCGAGACCAAAGGATGAGCAGGCTGCCATAGCTCTTTCCGCTCGGCGACGTACTCCTCGAGACGTCTTGGAGGTCGTCGGAGGAGCTCTTCCAGGTCCCCGGTTACCTTCCGTGCCATTCCGAGCCGTACAGTAAGAAAGAGCCTCGAGACAACGGTGATGTACTCCCGATCCCAGCTCGCCTCGGCGGCTCGAGCCTGGAACGCCCGGGGCGTGGGTCTGGTGTAGTCGAATCCGAGCCTCCGTATCTCCTTTCCGAGCTTCCGGTGAGGTACGAAGGGCAGCCACTGTGCGCCGAGGAGAGAGAGAAACACGATCCGGGTGACTCCCGCGTGTCGAGCGGCGCGCAGAAACGGAAACATGCGCGATTCTACATCTCCAATCTGCGGTGGTCGGACGAGCAGGATGCCGCCTATCCCCTCAAAGAGGGTCTCGCCCGGCGGGGAACCGTCGAAGTCGAAACAACGTGTCTCCAGCCGGCCGATAGCTTCGCCGATCCGGTCTGCCAATCGTTCCGGGTGGCGAACAGCAGCGCGAACCACCGCTCCGGACTCGAGGAGCGTCCGGACTGTTTGGTGTCCCACGTTCCCCGTCGCTCCCGTCAGGAGATACCCGGTATTGCCACGCATTCAGTACTCCTCAAGCGTTTTTCCGAAAGATAATAGCTGCACTAAATATTGTCCGGACTAACTATTCGTCGTGCTAAGCTTGACGCTGAAGCCATGACTCAGTAGCCTTGGTCGGACGAATAGTTAGGGGGGCTTATGAATTCAGGCACCGAACTGCCGGCGAACGCCAGGGCTGCTACTGCGCATATCCTTCTCGAGTCTCTGCCGTCGGTGATGGGATACGTCACCAGCGAGCTGCGCCGGAGCGCCGCCGTGGACAATCCGGTCCATTTCAGGCTGCTGCGGACGCTCCGTCGCGGCTCCAGAACCCTCCACGACCTGGCGGAGCTCCACTCCGTTCGCCTTCCCACGATGTCACGGACGGTCAGCGTTATGGAGGGGCACGGCTGGCTCCGCCGCCGGCGCTCCACCGAGGACAGGCGGACAGTCTTCGTCGAGCTCACACCTGCCGGAGAGGAGGCTCTCGGAGCCGTCGAAGAGATGGCGATCCGCCGCGCTTCGAACCTCCTCAACTGCCTTTCGGACGAGGAGAACGAAGCTCTCCATACGGGCCTCGGCGCACTCTACCGGGTCGTACAGGAGCAACTCGGTGTCCGCTACGAAGAGAGACCGACAGGATTCAGGAGCGAATCACCATGAAACGGCCGGATATGGTCCACGACAACGTCGCCTCGGCGCTGTTTAGACTCGTCCTCCCGATGATACCGGGAACGTTGAGCATCGTGCTCTTCAACCTCGCCGACACCTACTTCGTCGGCCGTCTCGGCGCCGATCCCCTCGCTGCGATGAGCTTCTCCTTTCCGGTGGTTCTCATCTCCGGCGGGCTCGCCATGGGGCTTGGAATCGGTACCTCTACCTTCGTCTCCCAGGCACTCGGGCGCGGAGAGCGAATGGAAGCGGGCAGGATCGCGAGCCGCGCGCACGTTCTTGCCTTCGCCGTGGTCTTGTTGCT
>CAZVXU010000156.1:1881-6077 GCA_964631585.1 uncultured Spirochaetaceae bacterium
GGCGGGGCTGCTCTGGCGACGGTGATCGGCCGGGCGTCCAGTTTCGTTCTCGTCGGCGCCGTTATATGGCGACGAGAGCGGCTGTACACAACAGACCTCGGGGGCGCGAGAGCGACCTTCTACTCCTGGGGAGAGATTCTGTTCGTCGGGATTCCAGCGGCGGCGGCAAACATACTCCTGCCGATTTCAATGGGGGTGGTAACCCGGCTGGTTTCCGAATTCGGAACCAACGCGGTTGCCGGATTCGGCGCGGCAACGAGGATCGAGTCGTTCGCTCTCGTGTTCACGCTTGCCTTATCGATGATTCTCACCCCTTTCGTCGGACGCAATCACGGCGCCGGTCAGGAAGAGCGGGTACGTCAGGGACACCGGGTAAGTGCTCTCTTCTCCCTGGCCTGGGGCGCCATGGTCCTGGTGGTCTTCCTCTCCGCGGCGGGACCGATCGCCTCGGCCTTCAACGACAATTCCGAGGTTGTCACCGTGACCGCGAGGTATCTGCGCATCGTCGCATTGAGCTACGGGTTCCTGGGCATCGTGAACCTGAGCGCCGCCGCCTTCAACGGACTGAAGATCCCGCTGTCTGCCGCAGGGGTTGCCGGCATTCGACTCTTTGCGCTTCTGATCCCGCTGGCCTGGGTGGGGCGTGAGCTCTTCGGGCTGAGCGGTCTTTTCTGGGGTGTTGCTGCCGGAAACGTCCTCGCCGGAGCCGTCGGGTTCCTCTGGTTCCAGATGAACCGGCGGCGCAGCAGCGAGACGGGGTCTCTTGGGCAGCGCCGACAATACTTAAAAATCGAGCAGATTTTTCGGAGAATTTGATGCAATTGTGAATTGACACTTCCGTTCGTGCTGCTAAACTCAGAGTTGCGGCCCGAACGGACGTTTCGCCGGTACCGCTTTCCACCTCACGTCTAATCCATCGTCCGTGTGTCGCCAGATGGAGGTACCATGACTCGATATCGGCCAACCATACTCAAGCTTCTGACCTTTACGTTGATCCTTCCGATGCTGATCTTCGTCGCAGTCAGCGTTGTGGTGGGTATGCTCAACTACCGTCAAGTATTCGCCGCGGAGCAGAACCGTCTCAGGCTCATCTCGCAGGACGCCGTCACGCGGATCGATGCCTACATCGGAGAGCACGCGCAGCTGCTCGAAGACATGAGCCGGCTCGGGCCCATTCGTGAAGCGGTGGTGGCCATCCCAAGGCTTGACGAAGAGCTCTATAACTCGGAGGAGCTCGCCGTCCCGCGTGGTCTCATCCAGGATCTCGCGACTGAGCCGGGTGTCGACGTGCTCTACCTCGGCGGAGAGAACGGCACCGGGCTCTTCGCCGACCGCTGGCTCGGGCTGCCGGACGGTTACGACGCGCGGACTCGACCGTGGTATACGACGACGTCCGAGACCCGGGAAACCTACGTAACCGACCCGTACCTGACCGTCGAAGAGGGCAAGGAGGATGTGCTCGTCATAAGCATCGCCCATCCGGTGGAGCGAGATGGAGAGCTTCTCGGCGTGGCCGCCCTCGACACCGGCTTCGGCCGCATCGCCGAGATCGCCGAGGCACTTGCCGCGGAGAATAACGTAGAGCTTTCGCTCTTCTCCCTTCGCGAGGACACCCTGATCTGGAGCAAGGACCGCGAGGCGTGGGGCATGCCCCTGACCGATCTCGCCGCCATGCTCGGCTACGGCGGCGACAAAGCCACGGAGCTCCTCAGCGCGGTCGAGAACATTGAGGCCCACTACTTCGAGGGCAACGCGATTAACGTCGAGGGCGAGGCGATGCTCCAGACGAACCGGATCCCCAGCGTGCCGGAGTGGGGCGTGTTCATCTCCGCGCAGAAGGGGCTCATCCAGGAGCGTACCCTCGAGGCCGTCGTGCAGCCGCTCATCGTGGCCGGCATCATCTTTCTGATCGCCCTCGGTGCCGCCTTCGCCATATCGGCGCTCACGATCATCAAGCCGTTGAACGTGGTCTCCGGGAGGCTGCGCGATATCGCGGAGGGTGAGGGGGATCTCACCGCCTCGGTTTCCGTGCAGACAAAGGACGACATCCGACGGCTCGCCGACAACTTCAACCTGTTCGTGGGGAACATGCGCAGCCTCGTGACGAACATCAAGCATGCCGCGGAGGCGGAAACTGCGGTCTCCGAGGAGCTCACCGCTTCGGTGACCGAGACGAACGCGGCGATGCACGAGATCGTCACCAACATAGGCTCCATGGAGGGCCAAGTGAAGCGCCTCGACGAGTCGGTCGGGAACTCCGCCGCGTCGGTAGAGCAGATCACCAGGAACATCCAAAGCATGATCGACCAGATGAGCGACCAGGCCAGCATGGTCGAGCAGACGAGCGCATCGATCACCGAGATCATGACCTCCATCGAGAACGTCGCATTCATCACCGAGCGCCGCACCGAGAGCGTCGAGAAGCTCAACGAAGCGGCGAGCCGCGGCAAGCGGCAACTCGAGGAGACCAATCGCCGCTTCTTCGAGGGTGTCGTTGGGCGTATGGGAGAGATCAGCGACATGACCGTCGCCATCGAGGACATCGCGGCCCAAACCAACCTGCTCAGTATGAACGCCGCCATCGAGGCGGCGCACGCCGGCGATGCGGGCCGCGGCTTCGCCATCGTCGCCGAGGAGATCCGAAAGCTCGCGGATGAGGCCGGGAAGAGCTCGAAGCAGATCTCCGAGACGCTCAAGGCCATTATCGCATCGGTCGAGGAGACGCGCGGAAACCAGCAGGAGACTGCCCGCGATTTCGACACGATCATGGAGGAGGTCGACGCCACCCGGAACGCCTTCACCGAGATCAACGGCACCACCCGCGAGCTCAGCGTCGGCGGCCAGGAGATCACCGATGCCGTCAACCAGCTCAACGACATCACCGCGAGCGTGAAGAGCGGCTCAGACGAGATTCAGAAGGGCACTCAGCTGATGATGGAAAACCAGAAAATCGTAGGGGACGTCTCCTCGACGGTGAGCACCGGCATCAGCGAGATCGTGGCCGGTTCCGGGGAGATCCAAAAGTCGATGCAGGATCTCGCAGACCAGAACAGCCGCCTTCAGGAGGCCATCGGCCGGCTCAACCGGGAGGTATCTCGGTTCAGGACGGGGTAGACGGTGGCACGGCGGTTGTCATCAGTACGTAATCGGAGTCCTGCAACGAGCATCACGTACCGAGTACATCAGACTGCACGTCCGCAAGCGATGCGAACGCACCGTCGAACGTAACCACGCGCAATCCACCCGCGAGCGCGAACGCGGCGAGATAGCGATCGGTCCAGACCTTTGGCGAGTACGAGTCTGCAAGTGTCATTCGGCGCCAATAGTGCTCCAGGCCTATCGGCTCGAGCCCGTACTCGAACCGGGTGTCCTCGGTGAGGCGGTCGTAGCAGCTCCACGCTTCGCTCAGCGTGAGTGCCTCGTTGCCGAATAGAGCCGGGTTCGAGGCAAGCCTGAGAAATCCGGACTGCGTGACGCGGCACAGGCGCGCCTCGCCGTCGCCGATGGAGTCCAGCCAACGCAGTGCAACCGGGTGGTGCTGGTGGGCATCGAAGGCGAGTGCCAGCAGGATGTTTACGTCAGGGAGAAACATCGATGTCTTCGCCTTCGAGGAGCGAAGCAATGCGATCCGGGGTCACACGGATCGACCCGGGGCGCTCCGAGCGAACCAGCGGGAATTCAACCCGCCGTGACTCGAGCCTGGTTGTGCTTCCGGCCAGCTCGTGCTCGACCGCCTGGGTGATGAAATCCTTCAGCGTCGTCCCCCGCAACGAGGAGACCGCCTTGGCTCTCCGGAACAACGCTTCCGGTAGATCGATGGTCGCTCGCATATTCTCACATTCTCACATCCGCACCACGTCGTCAAGGTTTTTCTTCCGAATTGCCCGACGGGGCTGATGGGTGCTGCGCGCGACTCGAATGCTCTCGCCAAAGCTTAACAGACGCTCCCCTCTCCTGTAGAATCGACCGACCAAGATGGCATCCATATTCGAATCCATCCCGGAGAGTTTCTTTTCGCCTCTTGCCTCGCCGAACAAGCGCCACTACGCAGAGCTCCTGTTGCGCTACTACGAGCTCTTTCTCGAGTACCATTCCAGCGTCGAGCGGCCGGTGGTTGTCGACGCCTTCGCGGAGTACCTGAGCTCGCTGAGCCCGACGGAGCTGACGGAAGAAGAGGAGCCCGGCTCCGGGGAGCC
>CAZVXU010000157.1:0-6051 GCA_964631585.1 uncultured Spirochaetaceae bacterium
CCGTCCTCGCTGATGGGTACCGTCGCCCGAAGCTGCTCGCCACCACCGTCCGGTTTGCTTTCGGCGAGGGTGATTGCAAGCTCGCCGGAGCCGTCGTCGCCGCCGGTATCGGCCAAGTCGCCCACCCGCGCGTAGAAGGCGAGCACCTCGTACTGCCGGGCGGGGACGGGGGTGACGTAGTCGGTGAGGGTCCAGGTTTCACTCGTGCCCAAAGAGTCCCAGACCACCCGCAGCACGCGTTGGTTACCACCACCCTCGGCGTGAAAGACTTCGCCGACCTCGTCGTGTTCGTCGATGAGCTTTTTCGGCGCTCCGCGGTCGGGCACCTCGGTCGCCGAGACCGACCCTGCGGGCGGCGCTGGTTCTACCGCCGTCTGGAATGTGCTCCCGCGCAGCGTGAACTT
The DNA here is from genome assembly GCA_964631585.1 of uncultured Spirochaetaceae bacterium. Lineage (GTDB taxonomy): Bacteria > Spirochaetota > Spirochaetia > DSM-27196 > PWMO01 > JAAAOH01. The sequence goes on from CAZVXU010000157.1 coordinate 405, forward strand.
CGAGAAGAGGGCGCGGCCGGCCACGGCACTTGCCGGGACGCGTTTTACGACTACCCTGAGCGCCCGCGTTGCGGCAAGCTTGCGCCGTGCCGCCGCGTCGAGGTTGAAGCTCACGCGCCGCCAGTCCGTATCGGGCAACCCGGTCACTTGGACCAGGTCGCTATTCGCGCCGTCCGTCAGTGTATGCACGAGCTCGGGATCCTCGGGGTCGAGAACGCCGTTCCGGTTTCCGTCCTCCGACATCCGGTAGTCCTCACCCGGCGGCGGCCGTCCGGCCTTCAGCGTAAAGCCCGCGCCCTGGTCCTCGAAGTCGAAGGAGGGCGAGAGGGTGCTCTCCCCGCGGTCGAGCGTGCCGTCGCCGTCGAGGTCCTCGGCAAGTGCGCCGATCTGCAGGTAGACCTCTACGTCGGTGGCGGCGAGGTCGCGGGTGCGCCACTCGAAGCTGATCTCGGTGATCTCGGAGAAGTCCCGGTCGGCGAAATCCGGCATTCGCAGGTGGGCGCCCACCCATTCCTCGCCCGCGGCGTCGTCCATCTCAAAGTCCAGCACCATCACCTGTCCCCCGATGCCGTCATCGTCGGCCTTCGCGGGGTAGGGGCCGACACGGGAGCCGGGGGCGTAGGGATAGTCCTGGTCGTCGGGGACGTTCCAGTCGTAGTCCCTGAGAATCTGCCCGCCGAGGGCCGTGGCCTCGTAGAAGTTCTTGTAGAACAATCGACCGCGGTTGTTCTGGTCGAGCGTCCCGGTCCAGTCGCCGTCGCCCGGCGCCGCCGCCGGAAACATATTCCCGTCTGCGGCGGGCACCTCGGTCTCCTTCTCTTCCATGCCGAGGAGGCGCAGGTAGCCGGTGGTGTCGGGCACCGAGAGCTGCACCGCCGCGTCGAGGTAGCCGGAGAAGTAGTCGGTGGTGTGCTCGACCGCGGCGCTCGCGGTGACCGAGCCGGGATGGTCGGTGGGCGCTACCGAGTAGTTTCCCCGCACCACGTTCCACCGCGTGCCGAGCGCCAGCGTCAAGTCGGTCTGCGGGCCGAGGGATATGCGATTACCGCTGGCCGCCAAAAGGTCTCCTCCACCGCCTGAGCCGTATACCCGGTAGACGACCTCGATGACGTCGTTCGGAAAGATGGGGAAGGGTGATGTGATCACGCCGCTCTCGTGGTTCACCTCGAAGCTCGGATCCTCCACGCCGTTTCGAAGCACGGTGACCGAGCCCGGCACGACGTTGCCGTCTATGGTGAGCTGCCCGACCGGCGTCAGGCCGGTGGCGAGGATCTGGAAATCGGTGTAGCCGTCCTTGTCGGTGGGGTTCGGCCCGTAGAGCTCGGGAAAGTCCTCCGCGAAGGGATAGCGATTCGAGTGGTGCCGTGGGTCGCGGTCGGCGTTTATGACAGAGAGCAGGGTCTGATCCTCGTTGACCGCGATGGCCTGCCCCGGGATATTCCGTTCCGAGTACTCGCCCTTACGCACGAACTCGGTCTCGAGATCCTGCGCGGAGGACAGATCGGAGATGTCGTAGCGGTTCGCGATCTCGAAGGGGTTGAAGGCGCCCGGTCGGTAGAGGAGGAGGGCGTCGGCGCCGGAGATCGCAAGGCGAAGGGATTCGAAGTCTACGCCGAGGTAGTCGTCGTCGGGATCACTGTCGAAGGCGAAGTCTTGCGGTGGATTACCTGGATCGAGAACGTCGTCGGTGGTATCGCCGGGGGTGCCCCGGTCGTCGGTGCCCACCAGCGCATCCGTCCCCAGCGACCCGTCTCCGACCGGCGCCCCGCCCTTCGTATAGTGCACCGCCACCCGCCCGGCGGCCGGCTCGCGAAGATAGATGAACCCCTTCTCGGCAGAGTACACCGCCGCGGCGTCGAGGTCGGCCTTGCGCCAGCGATTCCCCTCATCGTCGGTCACATTGCCGCCGTCGTCTTCAATGTAGAGGGTGAGGTTCTCCACATCCGCGTCGGGAAGCACGAAAAACCGCCCGCGCGTCCAGGAAAAGGGGGCAATGCGCTTTTCGCTTGCCTCGTTCATCCCGTAGAAGATCTTCCGTTGCTCGGCCGAGGGCTCGTAGCGAACGAGGAGCTCGTGCTCGCTGCGCGTGGTCTGGAACCTCGCCGAAGCGCCGGGGGAGCTCTCGGTTGCCTCGGCAAAGGGGATGTAGGGGTAGTCGGAGATGGAGAGCAGCCCGTAGCCGAGGCGTACCGACTGCACGAACTCGTCGTCGCGGCCCTGGTACCCGAGGATGAATGAGTTCACCTCGAACTCGTCGACGAAGGTTGCCTCGAGGTAGTAGCGCTCGTAGAGCCACAGGGAGAGCGTGAGGTCCACCGCGTTGAAATACGGAACGGGCTCCATGCCGGGAAAGTCGTAGGGAAAGGTGACACGGTTGTCCTCGGGCGGAATCTTGGGGTGGAACGCCCAGCCGAGGGTTCCGCCGATGCCGGTGTTCCAGGAGCCAACGATAAACAGATCCACATCTGCATCACCGAGCTGGGTGTTAAAGATGGCGTCGCGGGAGGCGGGATCGACGAGGGGATCGGTGGGGGCGCGCTCCGCTTCGTTGGTGTCCGCACCGGGGTCATCCGCCTCGTCGTCGCCCTCGTCGCTGCCTTCGCCGGCCGCCTCCGCGTCGTCTTGGAGCCACGGCGGCTCGGCGTCGGCCTCCGGATAGTCGTCGACGTCGTCCTGGGCGAGCACTCCGGCAGCCGCGACTGCGAAGAAAAGCACTACCGGGAGGAGGCGTCGGCGTATTGGCGGCACCGTGCCGCCCGGTATAGTATTAGCGGTCATGCGGGACTCGTCACCGGCCGAAAATGAAGAACGATGAGCAGTGAAATGGAGAGAAGCTCGGCATTCATAACACGATTGCTCCAAGATCCCGCATTACGTGATCTTACGCCGCTTCAGAAAGAGGAGCAAATAGTGCAGTTCCTCTCCCTGAACAGCTCACGCTTGTATCCAACCCTATCACATCCCAGGTTCTTTCCGGGGATGAGCTGGGCGGAGATTGTCGAGCTCCTGCACAAGGCTCTCTTCCATATTGTCGACAACGATGTGCTTCCGGGCCTCAGACGAATCGTTTTCGATCAGATCGATTTCTCCTTTGTGAATTCTCTCGGTCGCTCCGACAGCTCGCGTGACCACATTTCAGACCAGGTCTACGAGGTGCTTGTCGAGCTTCTCAAGCAACCGGCAACCCGGCGCGCTCTCACCGGCCCCTACACAACGGTACACTTCCGTCTGACCGCGCCGTACATCGAGCGCATCTACATGCGCAAGTCGTATATCCACTTCGAGCTTACAAAAGTGCAACGCCTTCGCATGAGTAAGGACGAGGTGAGGAGCATGGTGGAATCATCGCTCCTTCTCAAGCCGGCGGTGCATCTGGCAAGCTCACAGAGTGAGGCAGACACTGTCGGCGGGCTCGTGCCGGCGCAAGTCGCCGAAGGGGCGCTATCGCAGCTGGAGACGAAACTCAGCCTGCTACCCGAGCAGGCGGTGCGCTCGGCGGTAAACGCCAATGTGTCCTTCCGCGAACAGCGCTTCGTCGAGGCTACCTCGCGCCTTGCGGCGATATTCGCGAGCCGCGGGCGTAACTATCGGCCGAACGTGCGAGTCGACCGCGGTGCCGATACGCTCGAGAAGAGCTGGCTGCGTATTGCAAGGCGGAACCACAAGTTCTATGGTTTCGACGGCAAGATGCTCGACGAGCTCTACAGCATTGCCGCCGAGACAGGATGGTAGGAGTTACTATGATCGATTCGAGAAGCCGCGTGAAGAACACACTGGAAGGCGTCGTGCTCGTCGCCATCGTCCTCGTGCTTGTCCACACGTTCCTGCAGGATCTGGCCGTTGTCCTCGGATGGGCCTGGGATACGCGTCGGGTACTGCTCATTATCGGCTTCGGCTTCGACCTCTTTTTCACTATCGAGTTTCTGGTGCGCCTCTACTATGCGATTCTCGATCGAGCGGCCGGAAGATACTTCTGGCGTGAGCGCGGCTGGATCGACTTCCTGGCCGCCGTCCCGCTGCTCCTGCTCAACTCCGGCCCGGCGGTGCTTGCCATCGCAGCCGGCGGCGCCAATGTACTCGGCATGGGCGGCATGATGGGCGCGATCAAGGTGGCGAAGGCCATCCGCATCGCGCGCATTCTGCGCCTCCTCCGCGTGCTGAAGATTTTCAGCGCGATCAAGAACACCGAGTCCCCGATGGCTCACCGCCACATGGCGAACGTTACCACGCTGAGCGTGTCTGTCGTCGTACTCTCGATTATTGCCTACGTCGGGATCGCCTCGGCCGTGAATATGCCGAGCCTCGAGGCCGAGGAGCAGACGCAGAGCATTCGCGCCGCCTCCTTCATAGACGCAAGGAATCTGGCCAGTCCCGATCAATCGGAGCTGCTGCGCGACTATGCCGCGTCCCAGCCGTCGATCCTCGTGGTGACCGAGGACGGCCGGACCCGCTACACGCGCCACGACAACGCTTTCTACAACGAGTATTTCGGCCCCGGCGACTACGGCTACCTGCGATCCGGCGAGGTCGGCGTCTTCTTCGACCTGCGCCCCCTCAACGCGGAACAGTCGCGACAGAACATCGCCTACTTCGCGGCGGTCGTCATCCTTGTGGCCTTCATGCTGCTGTTCTACAGCCCGCATTTCGCGATGACTGTCACCGATCCCATCCACGTCATGGAGAGAGGATTCTCCGAGCGGGGGCACAACCTCGAGGTACGCATTCCCGATCGCTACAGGAGAGACGACATCTTCAGGCTCGCCGCGCTGTACAACTCGGTCTACCTTCCCATGAAGGACCGGCCGCTGGGCGGTGAGGGCAGCAGCGGCGAAAGCGATGGAGGCGGCCTCGTGGATCTCTCCGTGGACGACGTGCAGCGCATGATCGACGAGGACGAGAACGAGTAGGTATCTTCTCAACCCATGGTCGTCTCAATGATACAGGTCATCCTGGAGCTTCCGGATGTGACCTCCATCAAGGAAAAGCGTCGTATCGTGAAGTCGCTCAAGGAGAAGCTCATTGCCCGCTATCGCATCACCGCGGCCGAGGTCGACCTGCAAGATAGTCTTGCCTTCTCACAGATAGGCGGTGCGGTAATCTCCAACTCCCGGCGTCACGGCGAGACGGTCATGAACAAGGTTCTCGCGTTCATCGAGAACAACGCACCCGGGCGGGTGCAGGACGTGAAGATCATCTCGGAAATCTTCTGAAGCTGCCGGTCGCACGCCGGCGTCCGCGCCGCCGGGTCCGGCGCGCCCCGCGGCCGTGCTTACGCCGGAAAAAGGTAGAGATCCGGGAGGTGGTGGTCGCCTCCCACGCGCATTGCCCCTGCCGCCGAGTCGTCTGCGCTTACCTCGAGAGAGAAAAAATGGTCGAGCTTCTCGAAGCCGTGTGCCGTCACCCTGATCTGGAACTCGATCGAGGCGGTATCATCGGGGCTCTGAGCCGAGACGGGGCGCGGCCAGAATGAGTAGGTCCCGTAGGTGTGGGCGGCGAGGGTGTAGGGGTTCTGCCAGCGCGAGTCGTACATCGTGACCGGCTCTCCGTCGCGCAGGAGGTGAACCTCCGCCCCCTCAACCGGCTCGAAGCTCACGCCGTTCAACACCCGGCCGGTGATGGCGGGAAAGTTGAAACAGGGGCCCTTGAC
>CAZVXU010000158.1:0-2320 GCA_964631585.1 uncultured Spirochaetaceae bacterium
TTTCCTCGCTCGTCCTCTCTACCGCTGCCACGCGCTCGGTCCAGCGATCGGTGAAGGTTTCGTACCGGGCGCGAATGTCTTCTACGAGGGCCGGGCTCTCGAGGTTGGAGAGCTCCTGCTCTACGAGGGCGGCGGGGTCCGAAAGCCCACTTAAACCGTCGAAGGTACCCTCGGCGGCGTCGCGCGCCCTCTCCACCAGCGACGGGCCATCCGGGCCGGCCTCGCGGTCGGAACGCTCCGCGCCGGGCAAAGCCGCGCTCGTGGACCTGGGGGTGCCTGTGCGGATGGTTGCGACGGAGGCCTCTCGAATGACGACATTGCCCTTGAGAAGCTCCACCAGGTTAACCGACGCGGTCAGCGCCTCGAGCTCGAAGAGGTTCCGCATTGGACGTCGCCGGTCGCCGACGCTCACCGTTCCTATTCTAAGCTCTCCTCCAAGCGGTGAAAAATCGAGCTCGCCGACCTCGCTTCGGGCGGCGAACACCGCCTCGAGGCCGCGCTCAGCGGCACGCTCGAGGAGAGCATCGAGCAAAAAGACGTTGAATACGACTACCCCGACGATGATGATGCCGAGCGCGGCGAGGCGAACCCTCCGTACCGAGCCGTGGTTTGCCTTTATGTCTTTGGCCAGCTTTGCAAGGTGCGTCCGGTCTTCCTCGGATATCGACTCCGGGATGCGGCGGGTACCCTCGCTTGTCGTTTCGAACACGGAGTCGAGAAACTGCCGCTCCTTGGGCAGATGTACGCGTCCGAGAATCCTCTTCTCGAACTTCTTCTGCGGAAGTTCCTTTCGGAACCGCTTCGGTATGCTGTGTCCCATAGTGTTACCCGAATGCTGCGTAGGCCCCGCGGAAACGGCGGAGTGCCTGGCCGAGCTTCGACACGAGAGGGATTCGTGTGAAGGCCTTTACGATGCGACTCTCGGCGATTTTCGGTTGAACGTGCGTGCGGAACCCGAGGACGCCGACACGCGAGAGAAAGAACACGGGAATCCAGAGGACGATGCCGGCGATGAGGCCGCCCATCACGATCGAGTTGTTGAATTGTGTAAAGGGCAGAAGCGGTATCTCATACAGGTTTGTCCACAGCGGACTCAATGACGAGGCTGTCAGGATACGAAAGCCGAGCGCATCGAGGAGAGGATCCGCCGCCGGAACGATGAGGCGGAAAATTCCGAGGGCTGCGAGCTCGGCGCCGAGATTCAGTTTTAGGAAGAAGGTAAGAATGAAGAGGACGGGCCAGATCAGGTTGCCGGGCGGGAGAAGGGCCAGAAGCAGACCGAAGGCGATTCCCGCCCCGACTTCACCCGGGCGCCGGTTTGCGATGAGCCCTGCGATCAGTTTTGCGATCCAGTTAATTACCATGCCTTCTCTTTACGACCTACGGCAGCAGATGTCAACTGCCGGCGAAGTAGCCTCCGGCGCCGGGCCAGACGGCGCCGAGCCGTGCGCGCACCGGGATTATTCCCCCTTCTGCCGCGCGTGCGCCTCGAGCTGCTCCACCCGCGCGATGTAGCCCGGCATGTCGCACTTTCGCTCCAGCCCTGAGGCCTTCATGCTGCGTACCTTGCCGAAGACTGGTCGCTCGGGCCAGGGGCGATCGTGCAGGCCGAAGATCCATGCCACGTTGGCATACGATGCCGGGTCGCGACCGTCGATGAAGTATCGGTTGTTGAGGTAGAGCGTGCGGCGAAACGCCTCCGCTGGATCTTCGCTCCATTCGAGAATCTTCTTGCCCCAGTACATGCGCATGTAGTTGTGCATGTAGCCCGTTGCCCGCATTTCCCGCATGGCGGCGTTCCAGTACGGATCATCGGTTTTCGCGCGCTCGAGCTGCTCAGTGGAGTAGAGAGCGGGCCGTTCGTCTGCTGAGTGTTCGTTGAGCGTGACGCGTGCCCAGTCGGGGAGGGCTTCGTAGCGGTCATATCGGGGCTCGAAGTAGACGTAGTTCTGCGCGAGCTCCCGCCGCACCACGAGCTCCTCGACGAATCCGTCGAGGCTGTCACGAATACCTCCGTCGGCCTCCGCCGCTTCCCGCATGCGCATCACCAGCCTGACCGGCGAAATATGGCCGAAATGCAGGTAGGCACTCATGTAGGAGGTGTCGGCCGTTGCCGGCTCGTTTCGGTTCTCGGCATAGAGGTGGGCCCGGTCGGCCAGGAACTGTTCGAATCGGCGAATTGCCTCCTGCTCGCCGCCGGTGAAGAACCACGACACGGAGGGAACACTGCGGTCGAGGTCGAGCGAGGCACACAGAGCCTCGGGATCGCCGGGGTCGAGGACGTTATGAGCGTCGCCTGCGCTCGCGCCACCCGCCGCGC
>CAZVXU010000158.1:2420-6025 GCA_964631585.1 uncultured Spirochaetaceae bacterium
GCGCCACCCGCCGCGCCGGTATACTGCGACGGTATCCGGGAGGCAGGCTGCTCGGGCCGCTCGGCGGAGGGGAGCTCGAGATAATCCTCGAGGCGCCCCATGACTTTCTTTCTGATGGTTCGGGCGGCGTATTCCCGCTTGTCCGATGCAACCTCCACGGGAACAACGATGTCCGTCTCCACTTCGAGAACACAGACCGGTGACGCGCGTGCCACCTGTTCTCGCCAGTCCCTGAGATGACGCAGGTAGGCCCCGTCACAGACCACACACGCTGCATGCTGGGCCAGCTCCGAAACCACACCGGGCGGTGTACCGTATCTCAGCGTGAAGCCGATATCGCGGCCTCGACAGGCTGCAGCGACGTCGCGCAGCCCCTCAGCCATGAATCGGTAGTGGCGCAGATTTGCCTCCGGGTAATCGTCCGTGAGAACAAAGGCCACGAGGACGGGCAAACCGAGCTGATTCGCGGCAGAGACCGCAGTTTCCAGGGCATGATTGTCGGCCGCGCGCTGCGCCCGCTGCATCCAGTAGAGCACGAACTCGCCGCCTTCCGGGGCGTCGCCGCCGCCGGACCCGCGTGCGCCGCCCGGCTGCTTGTCGTTAAGCTTGCGCACCCGCGCCTTGCCTGCTGTAAGCTGCTCTGTGTTCAAAGTCCTCTCCTTATGGAGCCGTTGTACATGGGCTCACCGTGTTTGAGAGCGTAGTCAATCATTGCGCGGATAAGACGGTACTTGCGCGGCGTCACCCGATAGCGCGGCCCTGTCCACCGCGTCGATGACCTCCTGGATGTACAACCCGTCCTCGAGTCCCGGCTCAGGCTGCGTACCGGCGTCGACGTGCTGCATGAAGGAGGCGACACAGGCAAGATGGGCCCGCAGCCATCCGATGGTGTTCTTGGGGCTCGGGAAATCCCGCGCCGGTTCGGGGTATCGTCCCCCCGTCTGCAGCCGTGTCCAGCCTCCCGGCGCCGCGCCGCGGTATGGGGATTCGCGCCGGTCGAATATCTCCAGGTGGTGAGGATCCATCGTGTTGAAGCGGATCGCCCCGAGGCTCCCGTGAACCTCAACCCGCAGCTCGTCTTCCGACCCCGTGGCAACCTTGGAGGCTTCGATGACGCCGGGAATCGGCTCGCTGCGGTGCTCCGGCGACACGCGGGGGAGCATCCGAGTCAGGAGAAGCACATTGTCTTCGGCGTCCACCGTTCGTCGTACGGAGGGGTCGGCGGGGTCGGGCCTCTGCGAATATGCGATATCGGTTACCGCCCGTATTTCGGTGTAGTCGCCGAGCAGCCAGGAGACGAGATCGAGGGCGTGGGAGGCAAGGTCACGGATAACGCCGCCGCCCGCCTGCGCACTCAGTTTCCACTTGAGGGGAGCATCCGGTGAGGCGCTGCCGGAGTGCAGGTACGCTGCACGGTAGCTCAATGGAGTTCCGAGAAACCCCTGCTCCACGAGCCGGTGCGCGTGCATGGTCGCAGGAAAAAACCGATTGTGGAACGTCATGCCGAACGCCGGCGGGCTCTGCGTGTTGCCACGGGACGCTTCAGCCGCGCGGCGGATAGAGCCTGCCTCCTCGGCTGAGACCACGAGCGGCTTGTCGCAGTAGATATGCTTGCCTGCGCCAATGGCCTCGAGGAGTGCTGCGTGATGGAGGTTGTTGGGCGTGCAGATGTGCACCACATCGATGTCCTCGGCCTCGGTTATGGCGGCGCTCTCGAGCGTCCACTCCGCCCCGAGCTCCGCGGCGGCACGCTTTGCCGTCTCGGGGCGCGAGGTCGCCACTCGGACGATTTCCGTTTCGAAGGGAAGTTGATAGTGAAAGCGCAGGTTCGCATGCGCCCATGCGTGAACCCGTCCGATGAATCCGTATCCGAGAATGCCGATCCTGTAGCGTCGCATATGCCTCAGTATGCCACCGCCTATCCGCGATGTCGACGGTTCAGGAGGCCTGGTGAGTGGAGTCCAATCCCAACGCGTCGAGGAGCTCGGTGACGAGCTTGCCGAAGGCGGGCTCGCCGATCATGTGTTGATGGCGCGGGCGGGGCAGATTCACGCTGAGGGTCTTCTCCACCCGACCGGGCCGGGCGCTGAGCACGACGACGCGGTCGGCGAGGTAGACCGCCTCGTCCACATCGTGGGTGATGAAGAGGATCGTGCGCCGCAGGCTGCGCTGCAGATCGAGGAGCCAGTCCTGAAGCTGCCGCCGCGTCAGGGCGTCGAGCGCGCCGAAGGGCTCGTCGAGAAGCAACGTCTCGCGTCCGCTCATGACCGTGCGCAGAAACGCCGCCCGCTGCCTCATGCCGCCGGAGAGGACCTGGGGGTAGTATTCGTCAAAGCCTTCGAGCCCGAATCTCGGCATGAGCTCCCGGGCGCGGGCGCGGGCCTCATCGAGATTCTCACCCTGTATTTCGAGCGGGAGGATGACGTTGTCGAGGACCGACCGCCACGGCAGCAGCAGGTCCCGCTGGGGCATATAGGCGACGTGGCCCGTGCGGTCGGCGACTTCCGTGCCGTCGATGAGAATCCGCCCCTCCTGTTGCTGCAGAAGACCCGTGATCAGATTGAAGAGAGTGCTCTTCCCGCTGCCGCTCGGGCCTATGACCGTGACGAACTCCTGGGGGAGCACGTCCATGGAGATGTCCCGCAGCGCCTCGACGCTGCGGGTTTCCCCATGAAAAGTCATCGACACCGAGTCCAGCTCGAGTCTCGGCGTGGCTCGGTTCTCGTCGCTCACCGCTCGCCCAGCCCCGGCAGGTACTCGTTGGTGAAGGCGGCAGTCGGATCGAACTCGGCCTCGAGGACGCCGACCTCGCGCATCCACTCCGCGTAGTCGCGCCACACGGAGGACTGCTGGAAGCCCCACTGAGGAGCGTCCATCTTCATGCGCTCGGCAAGCCAGGGGACGCTTTGCTGAAGCTCCTCGGCGTTGAGCTCCTGCACCGCCTCCCCGAGTATCGTCGCGGCCTCACCGGGGTTCTCCATCGCAAAGCGATGGCCGCGCGCGAGAGCTTCGAGAAAGTCACGGGTGAGCTCCGGCCGGTTCTCCAGGGTCTGTTCGCTTGCAATGATGATGGGCGTGTAGTAATCGGGAATGCAGTCGCTGTAGTCGTTGAGGGGAAAGTAGGTGATGTCGAGGCCAACGCGCTGTGCCTGAAATCCCTGAGTGCCGTAGTAGATCCACACGATGTCGGCCTGCTCCTGCTGGAGCATGGCGAGAAGATCAGTCCCGGCGGGCACGAACTCGATGGTCGAGGGGGCACCGCCTTCGCAGCGAACGAGGCTGTTGAGCGTCGGCTCCTCGAAGGGCGACTGGAAGGTCCCGTAGCGGAGCCCCTCGAAGTCGGCAGGCGACTCGATGCCCTCTCCGGCGCGCACGGCAAACCCCGACGTGTTGGTCTGCAACATCGTGGCGATGGAGACCAAGGGAACGCCGTCGGCCCGCAGGAGGGTGAGGTTCTCCTGGAAGTCCACACCGAAATCGGCCCGTCCGCTTGCCACGGCGCTTGTTGCCGGCACTTCACCCGGCTGTATGATCTCTACGTCGAGTCCGGCGTCGGTGAAGAATCCCTGTTCCTCCGCGACGAAGATACCGACGTGGTTCACGTT
>CAZVXU010000159.1:0-4320 GCA_964631585.1 uncultured Spirochaetaceae bacterium
TGCTCGAGCTTTGCGATGATATCCGCCTGACGATCGGTCTCCACACTCAGCAGCGCGTCGATGGAGACCACATAGCCGAACACCAGCGGGTCGACCACCGCCCGCAGGCGGATCGCTCCGGTCTCCACGAGGCGCTCGATGCGCTTTCGGATGGTGCGCTGATTTGCGCCGGTTTCGCGCTCGATCTCCGAGGCGGGCATACGAGCATCACGGTTGAGGCAGGTGATGATGCGGTAGTCCAGCTCATCGAAGGGCGGCGACAACGGCTTGCGCCTCATGATGCGGCCTCCTGCGGCACGGGCTCCCGCCCGGATGACCGGCGGGAAAAGATCAGTGACACCGACACCATGGCTACGAGATTCGCGATCGGTGCCACCACGGTGTAGATGTACCAGTTTGCCGGATACATCACCGTTTCGAAACCCCATCCCTCGAGAATTCCTGCGAGAATGACCCGGACGAACACCCCGGTCACAACGCCCGCGAAGAAGCCGGCGTCGTTTGCCCGCTTCCAGTAAATACCGAGGGTCAGCGGCACGAAGAGCCCCGCAAGCAGGGTATCGAAGCCGAAGTTCATGAGCAGGAACACGTAGGGATAGTTGATCCCGATAAGCGTCGTGACGACGGCGAAGACCACCACGACGATGCGCCCGATGAGCACCACGCGCTTCTCGGGCAGGCTCGCGCGGAAAGAGTCGCGGAGGATGTTCTTCGTGAAGAGCGTGGAGAGTGCGAGGAGAGCCCCGTCGGTACTCGACATGACCGCAGCGAGGATGGCAGCCACGAAGAGCACGGCCACCGGCAGGGGAAAGAGCTTCATCACCATAACCGGCATGATGAGCTCGGGGTCGTTTGCGATGTCCGCGCCGGAGATGATGCCCTCGGCCAGCATGGTCGCGCCGACCAGCCCGAGCACGATCAGAAGCGATCCGAACACCCAGTAAACCAGGCCCGCGCTTATCGACGCGTTTCGCACCTGGCGGTCGCCCTTCCCCGACTGGGCGACCTGGGTGATGTCCGGACTCGCGATGGAGCCGAACCCGATGATGATCCAGCCCGCGATCCACGGTAACCACCGCACACCGAACCCGGTGCCCGCCGCCTTCGTCGGGAAGAAGGAGATCATGTCCTTCGGGAGGGTTTCGGTAACCGTCTCCCACCCGCCTACGGCGCTCAGCCCGAGGGGAACCGCCACGATGATGCCGATGAGGATCAGCAGAATCTGCACGAAGTCGGTCAGGGCAACCGACCACAGACCGCCGGCCACGGTGTAGATAACCACGAGTGCCATGCCGATCCAGATCGAGAGCTCGTACGGCCAGCCGAGCACGGCCACGAAGACTTTGCCGATGACGACCACCTGCGCGGCCACCCAGAAGATCCACCCGAGCATCATGACGATGGTCGAGAGCAGCCCGCTGGGGCGTCCGAAGCGCGCGGTAAAGTAGTCGGCCAGCGTCACCCCACCCATTCTGCGGATCGGGCCGAAATAGAAGAGGCCGGCAAGAATCAGACAGAGGCCCGCACCGTAAGGGTCCGGGATTACGCCCCAGGCCTCCGTAGTGCTCCAGATGCCGAGGTCGAGTGTCGTTCCCGTCGTTCCGATCACCGTTCCCCCGCCGAACCACAGACCGGCGAAGGTGAAGGCAAGAAGCCAGAACGGCATCTTGCGCCCGGCCACCATGAAGTCGCTCGCGTTCTCGATCTTCCGTGACGCGAGCAGGCTTATGATGATCAGCATCGAGATGTAGAGGATCAGTCCGAACAGGTACCAGTTCATAGGGTCGCTCTCAGTCCTTTCCGCGCCGCGCCGGCTGCTGTTGCGTGATGCAGTGTATATTACCACCTCCGAGGAGGATTTCTCGAGCGGCCACACCCACGACTGTCCGGTCGGGGAAGAGCTCGCCGAGCGAGCGCAACGCCTCCTCGTCGTGGCGATCGCCGAAGGTCGGAACAACGAGGCCGCCGTTGGCGATGTAGAAGTTGACGTAGGAACCGGCGAGGCGATCGCCCTCCTCCCGCGGCAGGGTTCCCTCGATGGCGTCGACGCCCTCGCTCTCCTCCTTTGTGATGAGGATGGGATCGGGGACGCGGATCTTGTGCACCTCGAGCTTCCGACCTTGTGCGTCCGTCGCAGCCTCGAGGCGCTCGAGCGCCCGCGTCGAGATCTCGTACTGAGGATCCGACTCGTCGTCGGTCCAGGCCAGGGCAACCACGCCGGGGCGCACGAAGCAGGCGATGTTGTCGACGTGGCCGTTGGTCTCGTCGTTGTAGATGCCCGCCGGCAGCCAGATGATCGTCTCAACTCCGGTGTACTCGCGCAGACGCTCCTCTATCTCCTCACGCGAGAGATGGGGGTTTCGCCCCTCACTCAAAAGGCACTCTTCGGTGGTCAGAAGCGTGCCCTCTCCGTCGGTGTGGATGGAGCCGCCCTCGAGGACGAAGTTCTCCGGCTTGTAGCGATCTGCCCCCTCGATCTCGAGCACCTTGCGGGCGACGGCGTCGTCTTTGTCCCAGGGGAAGTAGAGTCCGTCGACAAGCCCGCCCCAGGCGTTGAAGTCCCAGTCCACACCGCGCACGGAGCCTGCGGGGCCGACCACGAAGGTCGGCCCGCAGTCTCTCATCCAGCTGTCGTCGCAGGAGATCTCCACAATCCTGACACGCGGGTCGAGCATTCCGCGGGCGTTGTCGTACTGCCCCGCGGAAACACCCATCGTCACCGGCTCGAACTCTACAATGGCCTTTGCCACATCTGCGAACACCCGCTGAGCGGGCTTCGCGCCGAGTCGCCAGTTGTCGCTGCGCTCGGGCCACAGCATCCAGCATCCCGCGTGCCTCTCGAACTCGCCGGGCATGCGGAAGCCGTCCCGGCGAGGTGTTGAATCCAATGTATGTGCCATCCGGTTCACTCCTTTCGACGACTCAGCCGGTCAATGACTATGCGGTCGGTCCGCCGCTGCCGCCGGCGCCTGGCGCCGCAGCTCGAGCCGCCTTGCCGTCTTTCGCCACCTTCAGCAGCCACTCGCCCACGAGAATCGTGAGCACGACGCCGATGAGCACGGGACCGGCAAAGGCCCAGTCGACCGGCTGACCGGGGACCCACACGAAGAACACGATTCCCTGCACGATGAAGATCTCACACACAATGGAGATGAGGCGCGCAAACCCCGTGCCGCCGGGGACGCGGTACGGTCGCTCGGTGTCCGGATCGATCCGCCGCAGCTTGAGGAAGGCGGGGAAGATCGCCAGGTACGGCATGAGAAAGACCATGGAGCTGAAGGCAAAGAGCGTCCAGAAGAGATCCTCGGAGTCCGCCGCCATGAATCCGTAGACGATGAGGACGACCGTGGAGACGATGCCGGTGATCACGAAGGCGCTCGCCGGGGTCTTGTTCACCTTGTGGAGCTTGCCGAAGATCGGCGGGAGCTCATGCTCCATCGCGGCCTCCGCCGCGGCCCGGTTCGCTCCCATGGTCCAGGTGACCATATTGGCGAAAAAGCTGTAGAGGGCGCCCACGCCGAGGATCACCACGACCGCGCCGCCCACGCCGCTTGTTCCGAAGAGGATCCTGAGGGTGTCGATGATGCCGCTCACCAGACCGAGGTCCTCGAGAGGAATGGCCATGAGCATGCCGATCGTACCGATGAGGTAGAAGGCGGCGATGAGCACGCCGGAGGTAATGATGGCCCGGGGAATATCCTTGCCGGGGTTCTCCATCTCCTCTCCCGCGCCGCTCATCAGCTCGAAGCCCATGAAGTTGTAGACAATGACCGGCAGGAAGAAGAGACCTGCATCCCACTTGGGCATGATCGCGCCGAGCGAGAGATCGTTGGCAATGCCGTTCTTCCCGACGTAGAAAAACGCCGCCCCGCCGATGAGAAGCATGAGCAGGGCCTTCACCGCCGCGCCGATGTTCGGGATCCACTTCCCGGTGTCGGTCTTGATGATGCCGACGATGACCGTGAGCCAGGTCATGAACAGGCCGATCGCAATCTGTACCACCAGACTCATCTCCGGCCAGAACAGGGTCGCAAACATGCCTGCAAACAACGCGTAGACAGAGGGCATCCACAGCGCAACGTTAATCCAGTACAGCCAGGTCGTGCGCGCGGCCCACTTCTCGCCGAAAGCCTTCTTGACCCACACGTAGAGTCCGCCCTGCTCGGGGTAGGTGCTGCCGAGCTCGGCGGTGATCAGCGCGTAGGGCACGAAGAAGAGTACCAGCGTGATGATCCACCACGAGATACTCGAGGGACCGATCGCCGCCGAGGGGGCGAGCGTATCGATGACCAGAATGGCACACACCGTAAACAGTGTGAG
>CAZVXU010000159.1:4420-5939 GCA_964631585.1 uncultured Spirochaetaceae bacterium
TCCTTCGGTGACTGGTACTTTTCGGGTGCGGCGTGGGTGAAATGCATGCCCATGCGGGTGGTCATATGCATGAGCGAGCTGCACACGTTCGTCCGGTCGCCGATGAACGTCACCCGAACATCACTGAGCTCCTTGCCCGCCGGCATGTGTTCTCGCATCGTGATGACATCGGCTATGACCTGGGTGGGATGGTTGTAATCGGTGAGCCCGTTAATCACCGGCACGTCCGCGTAGGCGGCGAGGTCGGTGACGGTCTTGTGCTTGAGCGCGCGGCACATGAGCACGTCGACCATGCGCGAGAGGACCTTCGCGGTGTCGTAGAGCGACTCGCGAGCGCCGAGATGGATCTCGCCCGGCTTGAGATAGAGCGCGTGGCCGCCGAGGTGCGTCATCGCCGACTCGAAAGAAACGCGAGTTCTCGTGGAAGGTTCCTCGAAGATCATGCCGAGGTTGGCGTCGGCAAGCAGTTTCGGGGTGTACCCCCGCTTGTAGGCCGTTTTCAGAAGCACCGACAGATCCATGATGTCGGTGAGCTCCTGCCTGGTGAAATCCTGCGTGTCAACGAAGTGTCTGAGCTCTGCCATATCCTTGCTCCTCGTACTTAGAATGGGGTGATGGTGGTCCCGGCGTTTCCGGCCAGGGCTTCTTTGAGGTTGTCAACATCGGTAATGATGACGCGGTTATCCGCGTCGGCCTGGAGAAACTCGATGGCGGCACGGATCTTCGGGCCCATAGAGCCCGCCGGAAACTGTCCCTTCTCGCTGTAGTAGCGGGCCTCGGCGAGGGTCATGTGATCGAGCCGACGCTCGGTCGGCGTGCCGAAATCCAGGGTCACACCGGGCACTCCCGTCACGATGGCGAGCGTCTTCGCGCCCACGGTCAGCGCGATGCGCATGCTCGCGAGGTCCTTGTCGATAACGCTGTCGACGCCCTCGATGGTGCCGTCCTTCTCCCGATACACCGGGATCCCCCCGCCTCCGCCGGTAATGCAGAGATAGTTCTCCCGCAGAAGGAAGCGGATTGCCTCCTTCTCGACGAGGTCGACCGGGTACGGCGAGGCTACGTACCGACGGTATCCGCGGTTCGCATCCTGCTTGACGATCCAGCCGTTCTCCTCGGCAAGCTGCTTCGCCTGGGCCTTGTCGTAAAAGGGGCCGATCGGCTTGGTCGGGTCCTGGAGGGCGGGGTCCTTGCTGTCGACGAGCATCTGCACAGGGACGGTGACAACGTTCCGCCAGATGCCGCGCCGGATCATGATGTTCTGCAGGTTCTGCTCGATCATGTAGCCCATCGAGCCGCAGGTCATCGCATCCGCCACGCCGAGCGGCGTCTCCGGCACCACGTCGCGGGCCTTGTCCACCATCAGCATGATGCTTCCCACCTGCGGACCGTTTCCGTGCGTGACGACGAAGTTGTAACCCTGCTCGATGAGCTCCACCACCGGCTCCATGGAGCGGTAGGTGCGATCCCACTGCGTGTAGAAGTTTCCGTCGTCGCCCTTCTCGATGATGGCGTTCCC
>CAZVXU010000160.1:0-3312 GCA_964631585.1 uncultured Spirochaetaceae bacterium
CATGGAGAAGGAGACGACGTGAAGCACAGCTGGGCGTTGCGGTCGGGTGAGAAGGAGCTCATGGATGACCCCGCTGCCGACGAAAGCCGGCTTCTCGCCACCGTCGAGCAGTTCGGCGCGATAAACCGCCTCGTCAGCCGATCGAGGACGCTCATCTCCCGCTACATCCTGGATGATGCGGCGCGCCGCGGACTTGTCGAGTACACGGTCCTGGACCTCGGTGCGGGTGGCTGCGATATCGCCGAGTGGCTCGTGGACGCCGCAAAACGGCGGGGACAGCGCCCGCATGCCATCTGCCTTGACTCCGACCCCAGGATCGCCGCCTACGCCCGCCGGCGCGTTGCGGGAAACGACCTCCTCGAGGTCGTCGAAGCACCCGCCGAGGACCTTTCGAGTCTCGGGCCCGTGGACTACATCTTTGCCAATCATTTCCTGCACCACCTCGACGATGAAGACATCGTGCGCCTTCTGCCGGCCGTCAGCTCGGCGGCCCGCAACGCCTTCGTACTCAACGACCTGAAGCGCTCGCGTCTCTCCTACGCGGGCTTCACCGTGCTCGCCGCCCTCTTGTTTCGAAAGAGCTTTGCGTTGCGCGACGGCCAGCTCTCCATCCGTCGTGGCTTTTGTCGGGGCGAGCTCGAAAGCCTCGTGCGCCGCGCGGGTCTCGGGGCGGGGCCGGCGGCCGGCGCGCAGGAGGTTGCCGGGGCGCAGGCGGCCGTAGGCACGCAGTCGGCCGGTGCGGCCGATGTCCGTGTGCGTTCGCTCTTTCCGGGCCGCCTCGCCGTTGTGGGGACCGCGGAGCCGGGGCGGGCAGCTGCGCTATAGAGCAGCGGGGCAATAGTTGACGACTCCCGGGGCCACCCGGATAATCACTCCCATGGCGATGAGAGTCGAGCTTCACCGCGTAAACGATGCGGCGCACTTCGAGGCACGTAACGAAGAACGTAACTCGGTTTCCATCGACGGGGCCGAGGCAATAGGTGGGGAGGGGCTCGGCTTCCGGCCGATGCAATTGGCCCTCACCGCGCTCGCCTCGTGCGCGAGCATGGACGTCGGACCGATTCTGCGGAAGCAGCAGCAGGAGCTCGACGATATCCGCGTCACCGCGACTGGGGAGCGCGGCGGCGGCATTCCGTCGCCCTTCACGGCCGTCCATCTCCACTTCGATCTGTACGGAATCATATCCGAGCCCGCCGCCCGAAAGGCCCTCGATCTTGCGGTGCACAGCTACTGTTCGGTCGGCGCAACATTCAGCGCGGATATCGAGATCACCTGGTCGCTGGCGATCCATCCCTCCGGCGACGCGTAGTTGGGTAGTACACGGGATGACGGAGCACGAGCGCAGTACGAACCCGGCGGAGAACCCGATCGATCCGGGGAAGCTCATCCTCAGGTCGGTGCTGCTCCTCATCGCGCTCGTGAGCGTTGCCGTCGTCCTGATTCTCCTCGATGTTCCCCTCGAGCGCATCGGGCGCGAGGCGGCGAGCCGTGGCGGCCTTACCGGCATCTTCGTTTTCGTGTTCCTGGTGGACACCTTCATCGTCCCCGCCTCCCTCGATATTCTATTGCCCATCACCATGACCTGGAGCCCGCTTCCCCTGCTGACAGTGATGAGCGCAGCTTCCGTGCTCGGCGGCATCTGCGGATACTGGATCGGGAGGACGCTCTACCACCTTCGCTTCGTGCGGCGGACCGTCGCGGGCTATTACGCGAAAGGTGCCCGCATCATCGAGCGCTACGGCGTCTGGGGTGTGGTCCTTGCCGGGCTCACACCCCTGCCGTTCTCCACCGTCTCGTGGATCGCCGGCATGCTGCGCCTGCCCTTCGGGCTGTTCGTGCTCGGCGCCCTGTCGCGGGCGCCGCGAATCGCCGCATACTGGTTCCTGCTGCGCGCCGGCGTCCGGCTCTTTGTCTGAGGGCCCGCCTCGGCTACGCCGCCTGCTCGAGCAGCCAGCCGGTGAGCTCTTCCTCCCGTGCGCGGGCGGAAGTGGCATTGTCGGGGTATCGGCCCAGCTCCTTCTCCGCGGTTATGCGGCCGTCCATCATGAACAGGACGCGATCGCTTCGTGCAGCTACTCTGACGTCGTGGGTGACGAGCATGATGGTGGTGCCCCAGCCGTTTACATCCCTCAGCAGGTCCATGATCTCGGTCGCGGAGCGTGAGTCGAGTGCGCCGGTGGGCTCATCGCCGAAGAGGATGCGCGGCTCGTTTATGAGGGCTCGGCAGATGCCCACCCGCTGCAGCTGACCTCCCGACGCCTGGGCGATGGAGTTGCCGGCGAGGGGGGCGATTCCCGTGAGTTCCATCAACTCCTGCGCCCGACGCTCGACTGCCTTTCGCCCGGTGCGTTTCGCGAGATAGCCGGACAGAATGATGTTGTCGAAGATCGTGAGGTTCGAAAGCAGATGAATCTGCTGGAAGATGAAGCCCATCTCCGTCAGTCTCAGCTTCGCGAGCTCCTTCTCCGAGAGACGGCTGAGTGCGCGGTCTGCGAAATGCACCTCGCCGGAGCTCATGCGGTCCATGCCGCAGAGGTTGTAGAGGAGGGTGGACTTCCCGGAGCCCGACGGGCCCATAATCGAGACGAACTCGCCGTCGTGTATTCGAAGGTCGACCTCCTTCAGGACCGATGCCTCGTTGTTCTTGCCGAGGCGGTAACTCTTGCTGAGCTGTGTCGATTGCAGTAGCGTATTCATCTTTAATCTCCCGTATTCCGTGAATGTTTATTCCGCGATCGTCGCGGCGATGCTCCGTTCCTTTATGCCCCGGATGCTCGCCATGGTCGTTACCGCCACGGCGAGCATGAGAAGGAGAGGCAGGAGGACGTAGGCCTGCAGCGGGTCTATGACGAACCTGATCTGCGAGGCGCCCATCAACCCCCACAGGAGGCTTACCAGCCGCTGCCCGATCGTGTTGGAAAAGAGGCTTCCCGCCCCGATCCCGACGGCGAGGAGCAGCAGGGCCGTGGTGAGATACTGAACGCGAAGCGCGCGAAGCGAGAATCCGAGGCTTTTCATGATGGCGATGCGCTTTGCGTCCTTGCTGATGAGCATGCGGAGAAACAGTGAGGTGATGAGCACCGCGACGGCGATTCCCACGGCCGTTGCGCCGGCGGTCACCATCACCAGCCCGTCGATCGTGCTCCCGAGGGTCTGCGAGAGGTAACTGTCGAGGTCGGTTACCCGCGCCGGTGCGAAGAGCTCCGAGTACTCGTGCATTTTGGCCGCGATGTCGGCACCAGGCGCCAGATCGAGGCTCACGGTCGAGGCGAGAATGTTCTCCCTGTTCGGTGGAAGTACCGCCTTCGCGGT
>CAZVXU010000160.1:3412-5939 GCA_964631585.1 uncultured Spirochaetaceae bacterium
CGCTCGGTCTCACCGTTCTCGTGTACCATCGTAAAGAGCGAGGTTACGAGCGGGGCGAAGCGTGCCACATCCGGGTCCGCGGCTATGTGCTCCACCACCTCTTCAAAGCGCCCCTCGATATCGTCGGATTGCCGCAGGTCAACGCGCATGTCGGAGGAGCCGATCCCCATGTAGGAGATGAAGTTCGGGGAGCGAATGGTCGAGAGGAAGTGAAGCGGGACGAGGGTGATTCCGGCTGCGAAGAAAAAGATGAAGGTGAGAAGCCCGAAGAGCCGGAACCGCTGCAGGCCGTCGCGCAGGCCGAGAAAGACGTTGATGTTGAGGCGCCGTGCGGCCCGAAGGGGAAGGACCCGCCAAGGGCGGGGAGCATCGCTGCCGGTTTTCGCGCGCAGTGCCTCAACGGCGCTCACCCGGTCGAAACGGCGCAGAACGACCATGGCGGAGACGACCACCATCGCGAATATGGCCGCGGCTGCCAGCATCGGAATCAGCAGACCGGCGGCGCCCTGCGGTGCGCGCCCCATGTAGCGCGCGATGTTCTCGCTCACCAGACTCCTGACGGGAAGCGACGCGAGATAGCCGATCGCGGCGGCGCTCCCCCCGAGGGCGATGTACTTGGCCAGGTAGATGCCTTTGATTCGCCCGCGCGGCATGCCCACCGCTTTCATCACACCGATCTCACGGTAGTCCTCCTCGACCGTCGCGAGGATGGTGAACCGCAGACAGAGGCCGGCGATGACCATGAGCACCAGGCTGAGGATGATGACGACGGCCGCGACGATCCCGTCGCTCAGGGCATTGAGAACCTTGAAGAGCTGATAGTCCACTGCGGGACCACGCTGCGGCAGCTCCGCTTCCTGGTACGCGGCGCTGAACTCATCGATCCTGCTCGGATCGGTGAGGCGGAACTCAATCAGATACTCGCGGTCGGGGACACCCGCCTTCAGGCGCTCGTAATCGGCTGCGTTGAGCAGAAAGCGCTTGGAGTGAACGATTGCCGGGTTCATCTGAGCGTCGCGCACGACCGAGGAAACCGTGTACCGGTGCGAGTAGCCGTCGCCCGCCACCGTGACCCGATCACCCACGCCGAGGCCTTTCTCCTCGGCGAAGTACACGGGGACGCCGATTTCGCCGGGCGCGAGGCCGAGCCTCCGGTTATCCATGTCGAGGAGGTAGTCGAAGCGGTCGTTCTGGACCACAAAGCTCACGTCCATGATGCTATCTTCCTCGGGAGTTCCTGAGTCGGCGAGATAGAGCGTGGACCCGTCTATGCTGATCATCTCCGCGACCTGGAGCTCATCGATGAGCTCGTTGCCCTCGGCCCACGTGTTGACCGCGGTCGCGTCGACCTCTCCCGCGTGCATCTGTACGAAATGCGGAGCCTTCGCATCGGCGAAGAGTCGGGTGAGGGAGCTGTTCAGCTCCACGATGAGCCCGGCACCGCCTGCCACCAGCAGGGACGCGAGCAGAATGAATGCGAAGACTACGAGCATCGCCGCTTTCTTTCGGGCGACCTCGTTCCGTATGATTCGTGCGTAGATCATGATTGATACGCTCCTTTGTCCTCTTCGAGGAACGCGGTGCCATTATTTCGCGCGGCTCCGGCCGCGGCGGTTGCCACGAGTCCGAGCCCGCTCAGTAGAAGCATCAGCGCGATGCCCCGACCCGGTCCGGTCCCGACGATTCGTCCGGCCGAGGCGGCCAGGAGGCCGTTCGGCATCAACAGGGGATTAAAGACAAGGTCGGCCAGCACACCGGCGGTGAGGTATGCGGCAATGTAGCCCAGTTGCGAGAGTACGCCGATGATGCCCCATGCCCGTCCCTGCATCTCGTTGGGGATTCCGGCGCGGATCAGAACCTCGGCGCCGGTGTTTACGAACGGCAGACACGCAAAGAAGCCGAAGAAGGTCACGGTTATCCACGCAACGTTGCTGCTCAGCCCCATGAGTGCCAGAGCGATTCCGGTTGCCGCCAGGCTCACGGAGATCCGGGATTTCAGTCCGGAGGGCATGCCGAACATCCCGATGATCAGGCTGGTCACGAGCATGCCGGAGGCGCTGACCGACTGAACCACCCCGAGGGTCGGAGCGTCGGTAAGCGTGAGCATCATCGGGGCGAACAGCGTTTGCAGTACGCCCGCGAAGAACGTGACCCCTGAGATGATGAGGACGACATTCATGACCTCCCGGTGCGCGGCAAGCCCTCGCCAGCCTTCGGTGAGCTCCGTCATCAGATGTCCGCGCTCTGTGCCGGGGGCCGGGCCGAGGCGGGCGCCTATGGAGAGCGCGCCGGCGACCGCCGCACCAAAGGTGGCAATATCCAGCATGAGAACCGTGTGCAGCCCAAAGTGCACGAGCAGGAACCCGGCGGCGAGGGGCGCGAGAAGGTGCTGCGCCGATGACGCCAACTGCACCAGACCCCCGGCTTTGGCGAATTGTTCTTCGCTCACCAGGTCGGTAAGGGAGGCCTTGTACGCCGGGTTCTGCAGGGCGGTGAACGCGGAGTTCACCGCGATGCCGAGGTAGAT